>WHSY01000112.1 GCA_009379815.1 Pseudonocardiaceae bacterium | reverse complement strand
TCCGCGGGCTGAAACCCAGGTCAGCAGCATGATCCACTTAGCCTACGTGGCATTGGGCCCGGGCCCTGGTCTGCGCGAGCTAGCGCTGGAACTGCATGACGTACCGCCGCTGCCACGGAGTCTCGACCGCCCGTGGGTTGTAGTGCTGCCGGATGTAATCGACGGCATCGGCTGCCGGGACGCCGTCGAGGATTGCCACACAGGCCAGCGCCGTACCCGTCCGCCCCTGGCCGCCGCTGCATGCCACCTCCACCCGCTCGGACTCGGCGCGCAGCCACAGCTCGAGCAACGCATCCCGGGCGTCGCCGCGATCGGCGGGCAGCCACCCGTCCGGCCACCGCACCCACCGCGACTGCCAGCTCACCGGCGGAGGAGACCTGCCCTGCAGGTACAACCCGAACTCGGGAGCAGCACCCCCAGCAGCCCCATGACGTAGACCGCGGCCGCGCACCAGCCGTCCCGATGGCAGCCGCAGCACCCCGGCCGTCATCGGGTCCCAGGGCTCCACCCGTCCGACGGTAGCGGCGACCGACAGCTGTGCCGCACAGCGATCGGCTACCGGGTACGTCGCCGGCACTCTACGGTCGCTGACATGAGCACCGGAGCCCTGGTGATCGTTGAGGAGTGGCTGGGCGCGGTCAACCGCCGGGACAGCGACCGCGTCGAGGACCTGTCCGACGAGGAGGTCGAGGTCGCTGGACCTCGCGGCACCGTCCGCGGGCGCCAGATCCTGTCCGGCTGGCTGGCTCGAGCAGGCTTCTCCGCCGAGCCGCTGCGCTGGTTCTGCGGTGGTGACGGCACCGTGGTCGTCGAACAGGACGCTTGCTGGGTGGACGTGGCAACGGGCAAGGAGAAGGGTCGCGCGGTCGTGGCGTCGCAGTTCCTCGTCGATGGAGCCCGAGTCACGCGCTACGTCCGGCACGACGACCTCGGCGCGGCACTCGCGGCCACCGGCCTCGACGACCCGGGCGACGAGGTCACCGGGCGTAACGCGCACTGAGCGCGGCTACGCGTTGACTCCGGAATCAGATCGACTGCTGGGACGTGCAGACCGCGGCACCACGGAGGGGCGGCATACACCGCCCGGCTTCGCCAGGCGCTGGTCGTACGGACGATCAGCGGTCCGCTCGGCCTCGTCGAGATCCTGCCGTCGTTCGCTGTCCTGGTGGAAGATCTCAGTCTCAGGCCAGGGGGGTGCGATGAACACCTGGCGCTGATAGCGCACCATCTCCGCCGCGCCGGACACGTGACGCGGCACTGGAAGCCCGCACAGCCGCAGATAGCCCAGCACGTCGGGGACGCCGCGGTCGAAGACCACAACGCCATCCTGCTGCTGCGCATGACGGTATGAGCGCAGCTCCCAAGACAGCATCAGCTCCGCGAACAGCGCACGGTCCGCCCACGGCAACGCCTTCCCGCCGATGGCCATCTGGTCGGTGATGATGCCGCGGCCCGCCTCCACCGTGGTGGTGAACCCGCGCTGCACCAAACCGGTCGAGCAACGTGGTCTTACCCGATCCGGGCCCGCCCGTCACGACGAAGAACCGGTCCTGCATGGTCGACGGGATCACCGTTTCGTCCTCCTTGCCGAGCAAATCAAACGCAGCGCACCCCGATAGCGCGAGAAGGACGCGAGACCTGGCGGCTCGACCACCTCGGGCTGACCGCCCGCCGTGTCGCTAGCCCCGCATGGGCGGCCGGGCCGGCGGCGCAACGGGGCGGTGGGGTGTCCGCCGGCGGCGGGTCACAGATCGCGGGACCAGTTCTGCCCGACCAGGTCGTGGCCGAAGCTGTGGTGCGGGTCTTGCTGGTCGAGGTGGAACCCGGCCCGTTCGTAGATCCGGCGGGCCGCATCGAGCACGTCGTTGGTCCACAGGGTGATCCGCGAGTAACCGGCACGGCGCGCGAATCGCAGGCATTCCTCGACGAGCCGCTCACCGATGCCCATCCCGCGGGCGGAGGGGTCGACCAGCAGCAGCCGCAGCTTCGCCGTGGTTCCATCGTCGGCTACGCAGAACACGCACCCGGCGGGCTCACCGTCGACCTCGGCGATCCAGGCTGCTTCGCGTTTCGGATCGTGCTGGTCGACGTAGTCGGCGACGACCCGGGCCACCAGGGCCTCGAAGGTGGCATCCCACCCGTACTCGGCGGCGTAGAGGGCGCCGTGGCGTGCCACCACCCACCCCAGATCCCCCGGCTCTGGGGCGCGCAACACGAACCCCGCCCGCCGCGAAGTGTCCCCGAGCGTCTCGCGGATCGTGCCCATGGCCTCGACCAGCCGGGACTGCTGCTCGCGCGACAACGGCTCGAGCAGCTGCTCGACCGCGGCGACCTGGTGGTCATCGAGCACGGCGAACGCCGCCCGGCCAGCCTCGGTCAGTGCGATCACCTGGCGCCGCGCGTCACTGGGAGACTGGTCCCGGACGACGAGCCCGTCAGCGCCGAACCGCGCAAGAATCCTGCTCAGGTAGCCGGCGTCCAGATCCAGCAGCCGACGCAGCTCCGCCACCTCGATACGGTCGCGCTGGGCCAGCTCGAACAGCAGCCGGGCCTCGGTGAGCGAGTACGGGGTGCCCACCAGGCCGGCCTGTAACACCCCGATCATCCGCGTGTAGAAGCGGTTGAACGCCCGGACCGACTCGACCAACCCCGGCTCACCCCTCGGTTCTGAGGACCTCATACTCCGACCTTCGGACCTTTATGTTGACGTCAGCCACAGTATCGCTGACACTGTCAATTACATGAGGCGGGGGCCCGCCATGTGGCACGTGTACTGCCCCGACCGGGGGCATCGGGTACTGGTCGGCCCCCACCGGAGGGAACCCGAACCGAACATCATCACCCCGCGTACGGAGAATGCGCGACCTGGACCAGGACGCTCTCAGTTACCCCGTCCGGTGAAATTCTCACTGAGCGGGGCTAACCGTAGTGCTCCTGATGCTAGGGGCGGCGCCGCACATCCTTCGGGAGATCGCCGGGCACTCCGACATCAAGGTCACGATGACCGCCTACGCGCACTGCAACCTCGACGAGCACGCCGCCGCGCTGCGGCTACTGAGTGGCACGTTGCTGTCAGCTACTGATGTCAAACCGGACAGCAATGCGAATCAAGATCAGGCGGACCCCTCCTGACCTGCGGAAGCGGGGGGATTCGAACCCCCGGACCCTTGCGGGTCGCTCGCTTTCAAGGCGAGTGCAATCGGCCGCTCTGCCACGCTTCCGCCCTGCACGTTAGCGCGTGGTCGTGAGTGGCGATGCGAGCCCCGGCTCGCATCGCCACTCACGGGTCGCGCAGCGGCAACTCACGGGCCGCGCAACGGCTCGGGCTCCTGGCGGACGTCGGTGAGTTCGCTGTGCGGGGCGGATCCGCGCCACACCCGGTAGTCGACCTCGGCCATGCCGAGCTCACCGGCACGACGACCGTCCTCACCGAGGTAGTGCACCACGGCCTCGTTGGGCCCGGATTCGACCAGCTCGACCGGTAGGCCGTGCCAGTTCCCCCGCCAGCGAAGCAGCGCCAGCGAGTGCAGGTCCGACACCGGCACGGTCAGCGAGTAGGTGCCCGCCTGCTCGAGGAAGCCCTCGGGAGGCTGCTGCCCGGGTTGCGGGTGCAGCGTGACCTCACCCGGTCGGGGCCCGAAGTCGGCGTCGAAATCGCCGTTCCGGTAACGGGCGACCAGACCGCGCCGCACCGTCGGCCGCAACGGCACCGGCGGCCGGTTCCACCGGCCCGGGCCGAGCTCCACCGGCGCCGTCCCCACCCAGCCGATCTGGCGGTGCAGGTAGGCGGCAACGCGCTGCTCGGTGCCGTGGCTGTCGATCCGCCACAGCTCGGTGCCCGCGGGCAACTCGAGTAGGCCCATCTGGTAGACGTTGCGCTCGAACGGCGCGCTGAACAGCACCTCGCTGTGCGCATAGAACCGCAACACGTGCAGATCGGTGCTGCTCGGCCAGTCCGGCACCTGGTCGAGCCCGTAGCGCTGGGCCAACTCGGTGGCCGAGCCGGCCGGGACGTCCTCGAGCCGGGTGACGAAACCGGCGACGCGATAGGGGTCGAACCGACCCGGCACGGTGACGTTGCCGAGCATCAGATCCACCAGTCCGGGCAGCACGACCTTCTGCATCGGCGTGTCGTGCTGCAGCCCGGGCACCGGCGAGGAGCTCGGCGTGCGCGGGACAGCCTGCGTCGCGCTACCTGCGGGATCTGTCGTCATGAGGTTCGCCCCCCATTCCGGCGCACGGCGCCCCGGTCACCGTCGACCGGGTTCCGGCGACGGTACTACGCCATCCGGTGCACGCGCCGCGCTCACCAGGACTCGCCGCGAAGCTGCTCGGACACCCGCTCGAACACGCGGGCCAGGATGGTCCGCTCCTCCGCGGAGAGCCCGTCGACAAGGTGGGCACGGACACCTTCGACGTGGGTGGGTGCGGCGGTGCGCAACACGTCCCAGCCGTGGTCGGTGAGCACCGCGAACACGCCCCGCCCGTCGCTGGGGCACCCTTCCCGCACCACCAGGTCGGCCTTCCCCATCCGCGCGACCTGGTGCGAGACCCGGCTCTTCGACGAGGCGACGAGCTCGGCCAGCGAGCTCATCCTGATCCGGCCCTCCGGCGCCTCGGACAGCCGCACCAGCAGCTCGTAGTCGGCCAGCGTGATGCCGTGGGCCTCCTGCAGGTCCCGGTGCAGCCGGTACTCGAGCAGCGCGCTGCCGACCGCGTAGGCACGCCACGCGCGCATCTCGTCGTCATCGAGCCATCGGGGCTTCTCGACCGGTTCAGCACTCACCCGGCCAGGCTAACCGCCGATGCCATTTCGCTCATCGTGAGCGCAACCGCAACCCGGTGTCACACCTCCGTCACGACGGTTTCGGCGCAGACCTCGTCCGGGCGGGCGTAGCCGGACAGCGCGAGGGTGAGATCGAGGTCGGCCAGCAGCGAGCGGAGCACGTGCGTGACGCCGCGCTCCCCGGCCAGGCCCAGCCCGTAGATCCACGGGCGCCCGAGCATGACGGCCTGCGCGCCGAGCGCCAGCGCGACCACCACATCGGCACCGCAGCGCACGCCCGAGTCGAACAGCACCGGCCCGCGGCCGTCGACTGCGCCGACCACGCCGGGCAGACAGTCCAGCGCAGCGCGCGCGCCGTCGACCTGCCGGCCGCCGTGGTTGGACACCACCACACCGTCGGCCCCCGCATCGAGCACGCCGCGCGCGTCATCGGCGTGGCAGATGCCCTTGACCAGGATCGGCAGGTCGGTCCACTCGCGCAGCAGGCTCAGGTCGGAGAACCGCAGTGCCGGGTTGCCGAACAGGCCGGCCCAGGTGAGCACGGCCGCCTGCATCGCTTCCTCGGAGGCCTCCGGCGGCTGGGCCAGCCGCGAGCGGAACACCGGATCGGAGAGATAGTTGGCGATGCCGTCCGCGCGCAGGAACGGCAGGTGGGCGAGCTCGAGGTCGCGTGGCCGCCAGCCCAGGGCCCAGGTGTCGACGGTGACGATGATGGCCCGGTTGCCCGCGGACTCGGCGCGGCGGACCAGCGACTCGGCGAGCTCGACATCGTTCGGCCAGTACAGCTGAAACCATCGCTCGGCGTCAGGGGCGACCTCGGCGACGTCCTCGATCGAGGTGGACGCGGCGGTCGACAGCACGCTGGTGAGGCCCAACGCCGCTGCCGCCTTCGTCACGGCGCGCTCCGCGTCGGGGTGCACCAGGCCGAGCACGCCGACCGGCGCCGTGAGCACCGGCGCCGACATCGGCGTGCCGAGTAGCGTGGTCGACAGCTCCCGCTCGGTGACACCCCGCAGCATCCGCGGCACGATCCGCCGCCGCCCGAACGCCGCTCGATTGACCGCGATGGTGCGCTCCGACGACGCGCCGCCGGCGACGTAACCGAACGCTTCGGCCGACAACGCACCCCGGGCGGCATGCTCGAGGCCGTCGGAGGTCATCGGCAGCTCGGGCCGCTCGCCACCCAGGCCGCGCAGGTAGATCTCGTTCTGGACGTCACCGAACTGCGCCATGACCGGGAACCCTAACGGGTCGGTGGGTCCACCTTGAGTGCGTGCGTCAGCCGGCGCGCAGCTGTGCCCGGCAGCCGTCCAGCCCGGCGACGTCGAGCGTCCACTGCGGACGGACGAGCTGCTCGCTCGTCAGCAGCAGCCGGATCTCGGTGGCTCTCGCGCCACGCCGAGCATGGATGGAGCAGCCGTCCGCGCGATACCCGAGCTTGCGGCTGATAGCCAGCGACGTGGGGTTGTCGGTGAACGCCGCGGAGCGCGCGGTGAGCGCGCCCAGGTAGTCGAAGGCGAGCAGCAGCACGGCCGTTCGCATCTCGGTGCCGAAGCCCTGACCCTGATACTCGCGGCCCAGCCACGACCCGGTCGAGACCTCCCGGGTGACGGCGAAGTCGGCACCCGTGACGGACTGGATCCCCATCACCCGGCCTTCGCGACGGATCAGGAAGTTCACCGTCCACGACTCCGGCTTGATCGCGGCGCGGAGGGACCAGAAGTGCTGCACGGTGCCGCGCACCAGCTCGTCGACGGGCTGGTCGGTCCACGGGATCGAGAAGGGCATCTCCTCCGGCGGGTGCACCCCGCGCGCGCCCACCACGGCCAGCTCGCGCAGGCCCTCGTCGTCGTCCGGCCGCAGGCTCAGCCGCGGCGTGCGCAGTTCGAGATGCCGCAGCGGCCACGGGTCGGGGATCTGCTCGTCCACCTGCCCCACGCTGAGCCGGTCGTCGGGCTTCCGCAATCACTTTGGCCCTGGATTCGCCCGGCTCGGGTGACCGGGTCGCACACTCGCCGTGGCGGCGACGCAACGCGGCGGCCGACGCGCCGGACGACTAGCGTCACGGCCGTGCGCGCGATCACGATCACTGAACCCGGCGGCCCCGACGTCCTGCAGATTGCGGAGGTGCCCGATCCGAGTCCGGGGCCGGGCGAAGTACTGCTCGACGTCGCGGCGACCGCCGTGAACCGTGCCGATCTGCTGCAGCGGCAGGGCAGGTACCCGCCCCCGCCCGGGGCGAGCGAGACCCTCGGGTTGGAGTGCTCCGGCACGGTTGGGGCGCTGGGTGAGGGGGTGGACGGCCTGCGGGTCGGCGACGCCGGCTGCGCCTTGCTGGCCGGTGGTGGCTACGCCGAGCGGGTCACGGTGCCGGCCGGGCAGGTGATGCCGCTGCCCCCCGGTGTCGATCTGGTCACCGCGGGCGGTCTGCCGGAGGTGGCCTGCACGGTGTGGTCGATGATGGCGAGGGCGGCCGAGCTGTCGGAGGGCGAGCTGTTGCTGGTGCACGGCGGCTCGGGTGGCATCGGCACACACGCGATCCAGGTCGGGGCGGCGCTCGGCGCGCACGTCGCGACCACCGCGTCGGCGCAGCGCTTGGGCCACTGCGCCGACCTCGGCGCGCAGACGCTGATCGACTACCGCGAGCAGGACTTCGCCGAGCAGCTCGAGGGCCGCGCCGACGTCATCCTCGACAACATGGGCGCGAAGTACCTCGCGTCCAACCTCGCCACGCTGGCCCCGGACGGGCGGCTGGTCGTGATCGGCATGCAGGGCGGGACCACGGCGGAGATCAACCTCGGGGCGCTGCTGGCCAAGCGGGTCAGCGTCATCGCCGCCGGGCTGCGGGGCCGTCCGGTCGACGGCCCGCACGGCAAGGCCGCGATCTGCGCGGCGGTCGCCGAACGAGTGTGGCCGATGATCGGCGACGGGCGGGTGCGCCCGATCACCCACGCCACGCTGCCGCTGGCCGAGGCGGGCGAGGCACACCGGATGCTGGAGTCCGGCGGGGTCGTCGGCAAGCTCGTCCTGACCACCGGCTGACCGTCCGGATCGCACGAACACACCGTCCGGAACTCGCGAACACCCCGTTTGGGAGGCGCGGACACTCCAGGAGCCACGGGAGGGATCAGGGGAGGACGGCGGCGGCGCGAACGAGCTGGTCGACCTCGGCTCCGGTGGTGTAATGGGCGAGACCGACCCGGACGGCACCGCCGACCTCCCCGACGCCCAGTGCCGCGAACACGTCGTGGTCGCCGGCGTCGGCGAAGGCGCACACCCCGGCACGGGCGAGCTGCTCGACGACATCGAAGGCCTTGAGACCCGACGCGGTGAACGCCAGCACGGGCACCCGGCGCATCGCGTCGCCGATCACCATGATGTGTACGAGGTCGCGCAGCTCGGCGATCAGATGCGACAGCAGCCCAGCCTGGTAAGCCTCGACCGAGCCGAGCGAGGTGAGCATGCGTTCGCGGCGCGAGCCGGTCGCGGCGTCGTCGAGCTCGGCGAGATAGTCCACCGAGGCGATCAGGCCGGCGAGCAGCGCGTGCGGGTGGGGACCGAGCTCGAGGCGCTCCGCGCCGCGTGCGCCCGGGTCGAGCGCCACCGACGGCAGCCGCTCGAGCAGCCGCGGCTCGCGGAAGGCCAGCGCGGCCACCGGGGGCCCGCCCCATGCCGACGCCGAGACCGCGACGACGTCGGCGCCCATCGCGTCGGCATCCAACGGCAGGAACGGGGCCGCGGCGGTCGCGTCGACCACGACCAGTGCACCCGCCTCCCTCGCCTGCTCGGCGATCTTGCCGACCTCCGGCCTGGTACCCACCGCGCTGGAGGCGGCGGTCACCGCCACCAGCCGGGTACGGCCGGAGACCAGCTCGTCGTACTGCCACGACGGCAGCTCGCAGGTCTCGATGTCCACCTCGGCCCAGCGCACCGTGGCACCGGTCCGTTGCGCCGCCCGCTGCCAGGGTGTGATGTTCGCCGCGGTGTCGAGCCGGGATAGCACGATCTCGTCGCCGAGCAGCCAGTCCTGCCCCACCGAGTCGGCCAGCCGCGCCAGCAGCACGGGCGCGCTGGGTCCGAGCACCACACCAGCGGGGTCGGTGCCGACCAGATCGGCCATCGCGCGGCGCGCCGCGTCGACGATCGCCGCACCGCGCTGCGAGGACGGGAACATCCCGCCCGGGCCCGATACCGGGGCGCGCAGCGCCGTCGCGACAGCTGTCGCCACCTGCTCCGGGATCTGCATGCCCGCGGGCGCGTCGAGGTGCACCCACCCGTCCCCGAGCGCGGGGAACAACCCCCGCACCCGGGCGACGTCGAACGGCATGGCGACACCGTACGACCGGAACACGGACCCCCTCGCCATCACCCGCCGGGACGCGTCAAGATGGAAACATGAGCGACGCGCAGGAGCAGCAGTTCGTGGTGATCGGTCCGGACGGCACGCCGGTGAGCGCGCGTGGGGTACCGGCGGGGATGATGCCGGGCGGCCAGGACGAGGCCGACGAGCAGAGCCGCGGCGATGTCTCGGACATGGTCGAGCAGCCGGCCAAGGTCATGCGGATCGGCACGATGATCAAGCAGCTGCTCGAGGAGGTGCGGGCCGCGCCACTCGACGACGCCAGCCGCAACCGGCTGCGCGAGATCCACGACTCCTCGATCCGCGAGCTCGAGCAGGGGCTGGCTCCGGAGCTGAGCGAGGAGCTGGCGCGGCTGTCACTGCCCTTCAGCGAGGACGCCACCCCCTCCGACGCCGAGCTGCGGATCGCGCACGCCCAGCTGGTGGGCTGGCTCGAGGGGCTGTTCCACGGCATCCAGACGGCGCTGTTCGCGCAGCAGATGGCCGCGCGCGGGCAGCTGGAGCAGATGCGGCGCGGGCTACCCGCCGGATCGGTCCCGCCGGATGCGGCGCGCCACGAGCCGGGCGGCCGCGGCACCGGCCAGTACCTGTAGCCGGCGCGGAGCGCATCCACGTCGTGACACAAGTGAGATACGGACGGCGCCGCCTCGCGACCGTCGCCGCCGTAAGGTCGCTGCGTGACGGTCACCGAGGCCGCGCTGCGAGCGCGCCCGCAATTCCGCCGCTACCTCGCGGCGCGGACGATCTCGGTCGCGAGCATGCTGCTCACCGCGGTGGTGCTGCCGGTGCTGGCATACCGGCTGACCGGCTCGGTGGCGTGGACCGCGGCCGTCGCGGCCGCGCAGGGGCTGCCCCACCTGCTGTTCGGCCTGCCCGCCGGCTGGTTGCAGCGCCGGCCGGTGGTGCTCGGCACCAACCTGGCCGGGGCGGGCGTGCTCGCCAGCATCCCCGTGGTCTGGCTCGCGGGCACGTCGTCGCCGTGGCACGTGCTGGCCGTCGCGGTCGCGGCCCAGGCGATGTTCGTGGTCTGCGACGCTGCCGACGACGGTGCGCTGAGCACGCTCGCCGGAACCGACGGCGAGGACGCCGGGCGCGCTGCGGTCTCGGGTTCGACGACGCTGGTGCACCTGATGGTGCCGCCGCTGATCGGGCTCGCCGTGGTGATCGTCCCACCCGAACCGCTGCTGGCACTGGCCGCGGTGGGCGCGCTGGTGGTCACGCTGCTGGTCCGGGCGCTGCCGCAATGCTGCGCCCGGCTGGCGCCGGCACAGCGCCGGCCGGGCGCGGTGCGCTTCCTGCGCGACGAGCCCACCGCTCGGGCGATGACTCTGGTCGGGATCGCGCATGCCGTGGCGGGCGGGGCGTTCGTGGCGGTGCTGCTGCCCTGGGCCGACGTCGAGCTCGGCGTCGCGCCGACGGGGGATGCCCGGCTGGCCCTGGTGGTCAGTTGCTGGGGCATCGGGGGGCTGATCGCCACCGGCGTCACACCCCTGCTGCACCGCAGGCTCGACCCGGCCCGGCTCGCCGTCGCGGCGCTGCTCGCCTCGCTGGCGACCGGGCTCGCCGTGCTGGCCAGCACGCACTGGCTGCCGGGGGTGCTGGCCGCCACGCTGTGGGGGACCGCCTACTGGGCGGTCGTGCTCAACGCGGTCGAGTACCGCCGTGACGCCGCGCCGGACGAACTGCGCGCCCGGGTCGACGCGTGGGCTCGGATACTCACCTTCGGCCTGGGCTACCCCGCGGGCGCCGTGCTCGCCGGAGTGGTCGCCACGGCGGCAGGCCCCCGCGCCGGGCTGGCCGCGGGCCTGGGTGTGCTGGCGTTGGGCATCGTGCTCGGGTGGCGCCCGTTGGCACGGCCACGCAGGTAGTCTCGACCACCGTGCAGGACACGGTCAGCGAGGCGCGGGGCGAGGCGGCGGCCCCGGCGCTGCCGGTGGCACACTCCCGGAGCTTCCGCCGGGCGATCGACGATCTCGTGGCGGGCTGGAAGCAGCGGTACCTGTGGGGCCACCTCGGGTGGCAGGACATCAAGCAGGGTTACCGGCGCTCGACGCTCGGACCGCTGTGGATCACCATCTCGATGGCCGTCACCGCGGTGGCGCTGGGCATCCTGTACTCGGCCCTGTTCCAGAAGGAGCTCAGCGAGTTCCTGCCGCACGTCGCCGTCGGCTTGATCGTCTGGCAGGTCATCGCGGGGTGCGTCAACCAGGGCGCCAACGTCTTCATCCGCAACGACGGCCTCATCAAGCACCTACCGGCACCGCTCAGCGTGCACGTCTACCGGCTCGTCTGGCACCAGCTGCTGCTCTTCGGGCACAACCTCGCGGTGTGGGCGTTGCTGATGGTCGTCTTCCCGCGCCCACTGGGCTGGGAGGTGTTGCTCGCGATCCCCGCGCTGGCGCTGCTGCTGCTCAACGGCGTCTGGTTCACGCTGGTCATCGGCATCATCGCCACCCGGTTCCGGGACATCCCGCCGCTGACGGGCAGCATCGTGCAGCTGATGTTCTTCATGACCCCGATCGTGTGGGTCTACGAGGACTTCCTGAACAATCCCGACGTGGCTGCTCGTGCCCGGCTCGCCGAGCTCAACCCGTTCATGCACTTCCTGCAGATCGTGCGGCAGCCGATGATCGGTGAGGACATCGAGCTGCGGTACTGGGTGATCGCGGTGAGCATCACCGTCATCGGGTGGGCGATGGCGCTGCTGGTGCTGCGAAACTACCGTTCACGAGTCCCCTACTGGGTGTGATCGGATCATGGTTTCCATCGACGTCCACGACGCCTCCGTCAACTTCCCGATCTTCGACGCGAAGACCCGCTCGCTGAAGAAAGCCGTGCTGGGCACGGTCGGCCGGGCAGGCGGCACGATCGGGACCGACTCGAAGGTCCCGATCATCGAGGCGCTGCGCGACATCAACCTGTCACTGCGCCACGGCGACCGGGTCGGGCTGGTCGGGCACAACGGTGCGGGCAAGTCCACCCTGCTGCGGCTGCTGGCCGGCATCTACGAGCCGACCCGTGGCAGCGCGCACGTCTCGGGCCGGGTCGCGCCGATCTTCGACCTCGGCGTCGGGCTGGACCCGGAGATCTCCGGTTACGAGAACATCATCATCCGCGGGCTGTTCCTGGGGATGGGCCGCAAGCAGATGGAGGCGCGCGCCGAGGAGATCGGCGAGTTCACCGAGCTGGGCGACTACCTGTCGATGCCGCTTCGCACCTACTCCACCGGCATGCGGGTGCGACTCGCGCTCGGGGTCGTCACGAGCCTCGACCCGGAGATCCTGCTGCTCGACGAGGGCATCGGCGCGGTCGACGCGGAGTTCATGGAGCGCGCCCGCGAGCGGCTCCACGAGCTGGTGCGGCGGTCCGGGCTGCTGGTCTTCGCCTCGCACTCCGACGCCTTCCTGATCGAGCTGTGCGACACCGCGATCTGGATGGACAAGGGACACATCCGCGAGGAGGGCGCCCTGCGCACGGTGCTGCACCACTACCGGGGCAAGGATCCCTTCGCCAACCTCAGCCAGGAAGCGATGAACCGGATCGGCAGTCCGGCCGGCCCCACCGCCGGACAGGCGTCGTGACGGCGCCGACCGTCATCGCGGTGGTGGTGACCCGCCACCGCCGCGACCTGCTGGCCAAGTCGCTGGCGGTGATCGCCGAGCAGACCCGGCCGCCCGACCACCTCGTCGTCGTGGACAACGGGCCCGACGACCCGGCCCGCGAGGCCGTCGCCGACTGCCGCATCCCGTCGACCTATCTGCCTTCGCAGCGCAACCTGGGCGGCGCGGGCGGCTTCGCGCTGGGCATGCTGCACGCGCTGGCGCTGGGCGCGGACTGGGTGTGGTGCGCCGACGACGACGGGTGCCCTGCGGATGTGGCCGTGCTGCCGACGCTGCTCGACGTGGCGCGCACCCGCGGGCTGGCCATCGTCTCGCCGGTCGTGGTCAACATCAACGACCCGGACCTGCTGGCGTTCCCGCTGCGCCGCGGGCTGACGTGGAAGCGTCGCCGGGAGGAGCTGCAGGGTCCCGGCGATGCGGATTTCCTGCCGGGCATCGCCTCGTTCTTCAACGGGGCGCTGTTCTCCGCCGCGGCGCTCGATGTCGTGGGGGTACCGGACTACCGGCTGTTCTTCCGGGGCGACGAGGTCGAGATACACCGCCGGGTGGTGCGCTCGGGGCTGCCGTTCGGGACGACGCTGCGCGCCGCCTATGCCCACCCCGACGGGTCGGCCGAGTTCAAGCCCATGCTGCGGGGGCGCTTCCACGCACAGGACCCGTCCGACGAGACCAAGCGGTACTTCACCTACCGCAACCGCGGATACCTGCTCTCCCAGCCGGGGATGCGCCGCATCGGGATGCTCGAGGTGTTCCGCTTCGGGCTCTACTTCCTGGGCACCAAGCGCGACCCGCGGGCCTTCGCGCAGTGGCTGCGGCTGGTCCGCCAGGGCCGGGCCGAGCGGTTCTACCGCCCCTGAGTGATGTGGTGAACATCCGGACGAAGATCGTGTGAAGTCGCTGTGAGAGCTGGTGACCGATGCCGGATGGCTGCTGTGCGTTGCGTTAGCCTCCCCCGGTGCTGACCTCCGAGCACAACAAGGCCTCCGGCCGGGCGAACGCCGCCGACGACGGCACCGGGCATCCCGATGATGCCCAGGCGCCGCGGTTGCGGCTCGCCGCGACCGTCCTCGGGCTGCTCGGTGCGCTGCTCGCGATCGCGGTCCCGCTGCTGCCCGTGGTGCAGGACACCGCGGTGATCGACTGGCCCAGTGGCAACGGCGTCACTCCGGTGAACGCCCCGCTGTCGGCATACCAGCCGCAGGAGATCTCGGCGACGGTGCCCTGTGACTCCGCGAGGTCATTGGACGCACGGTCGCCCGAACCGGCGCCGCTGGTCTCGACCACCCCGCCGGCCTCCGCTGAGGGCGCCGCGGTGCGGATGCTGCTGCAGGTCTCGGACGGCAAGGTCTCCGTCATCAGCCGGGGGCAGCTGCTGGGCACCGCGGCCATGCCGCCGGGGGCGTGCGAGGTCGAGTTGAACTCGTCGGCGGCGGCCACGACCGTCACGGTGGCTGACCGGCCGGTCGTCGACCTGGACGCGGATGTGCGGCCGCAGGTCGTCGGCATCTACACCGCACTCGACGCCTCGGTCGACCCCGTCGACGGGGTGGGCGTGCAGATCACCCCGGACACCCGGTTCCAGTCGGTGCCGCACCCGGTGAAGTTCGCCGGGATGGTGCTCGCGGCCGCTGCGGTGCTGGCCAGCCTGGTGCTGCTGCACCGGCTCGACCGCCGGGTGGGCCGCCGGGCCCCGCTGCTGGTCCCGCCGGGCTGGTGGAAGCCGACGGGCCGCGACGTCACAGTCATCGCGGTGCTCGCGGTATGGGTCGTCATCGGCGGCATCACCTCCGACGACGGCTACATCCTGACGATGATCCAGGCGCGGGACGAGACCGGCTACATGGGCAACTACTACCGCTGGTTCAACGTCTCCGAGACCCCGTTCGCCCTGGTCCACCGGCTCGTCCAGCTGGTGTCCGAGTACAGCCTGCAACCGGTGATCCTGCGCATGCCCAGCGTGCTGGCCGGCCTGCTCACCTGGCTCATCGTCAGCAGGGGCATCGTCCAGCCGCTGTGCCAGCCCGGCCGGCGGTTGCCGGTGCACCTGCTCACCGCGCTGTTCTTCCTCACCTGCTGGCTGCCCTATGCCATGGGACTGC
>WHSY01000111.1:242-15135 GCA_009379815.1 Pseudonocardiaceae bacterium | reverse complement strand
GCGCTGGTTGGCGTCGACGGCGATCCGCACACCGGAGCCCACCGCGTCGCGCGCCACGCCGAGCCTGCGCACGTCATCCTCCAGCCGCGCGCCCACCTTGAGCTTGATCAGGTCGAAGCCCTCGGCGACAGCCTGCCGCGACAGCCGCGCGAGCTTGGCGTCGTCGTAGCCGAGCCACCCCGGTGATGTCGCGTAGGCCGGGTAGCCGTCCGCGAGCAGTCGCGTCTCGCGCTCGGCGCGTCCGGGTACCGCCGCGCTGAGCAGGTCGAGCGCCTCGTCGCGGGTCAGCGCATCGGTGAGGTAGCGCCAGTCGACGAGGTCGACGATCTGCTCCGGACTCATCCCGGCGAGCAGCTGCCACACCGGCAGGCCCGCGCGCTTGGCCGCCAGATCCCAGGCCGCGTTGACCACGGCGCCGACCGCCATGTGCGTGACGCCCTTGTCCGGGCCGAGCCAGCGCAGCTGGGAGTCGGCCAGCAGCGACCGGGAGAACCCACCGAGGTCGTCGCACAGCCCATCGACCTCGCGCCCGACGACATGCCCGGCCAGCAGCGAGATAGCGGTGCACTGCAGGTCGTTGCCGCGGCCGATGGTGAAGGTGAAGCCGTGCCCGTCGGGACCGTCGTCGGTGCGCAGCACCACGTAGGCGGCGGAGTAGTCGGGATCGGGGTTCATCGCGTCCGAGCCGTCGAGCTCGCGTGAGGTCGGGAACCGCACGTCGTGTACGTCGAGGGCGACCACGCGGCTCATACGTCCAGCTCCTTGCCTCGTGGTTGAGCCCCCAAACCTACCGCGTCAGCAGGCGGTCGGGATCGTGCCCTCGATCGGCGCCACCCCGTGCACGATCAGGACCGCGTTGGCGGCGACCGTCTCCCACTTCGCGTAGGCGCCGGGGAACGCCGAGCGCTGCACCAGCTGCGCGAGGTCCGTCAGCGGCATCTGCTGCCAGCCCGGGTACCGCTGCACGATCTTCTCGTTGAACGCCTCGTAGAACTTCGCCGCGGCGTAGCGCGGGTCCTCGATCTGCGCCGCGGTGCCCCAGCCCTGGCTGGGCCGCTGCTGGAACAGCCCGACGCTGTCGCGGTCGCCGTAGTCGAGGTTGTGGAGGGTGGACTCCTGCAGCGCGGTCGCGATGGCGATCACCCACGCCCGGGGCGGCATGCCCATGCCCTTGCCGACGCCGACGATGACGCCCGCGTTGTGCAGCTGCTCGCTGTCGAGCGTCATCGAGCGCTGCTCGCCCTGTGGCCCGGTCGGCATCAGCTGCGCGACCGCGGGTACCCCAGCGCCGGAGACGAGCTCGACGGGCGGCGGGGCGGGTGCTGGTTCGGTGCCCGGCTCCGACAGCAGCGGCATCGGGTCGACCGGGCTGCCGCCTGCGAACCTGGCCCCCTCCCAGACCTCGAAGTGCAGGTGTGGGCCGGTGGACTGCCCGTTGCTGCCGACCCGCGCGATGTGCTGGCCCGCCCGTACCCGCTCTCCCACGGAGACGCCGACGCCGGCGGGCCACATGTGGCCGTAGACGGTGGAGACCAGCCGCCCGTCGAGCTGGTGGTCGATGACGATCCACCGGCCGAAACCGCTCGCCGGTCCCGCCGCGACCACGGTACCGGCGGCGGCCGCCGCGATCGGTGTCCCGGCGGGTGCCGCGAAGTCCTGCCCGCGGTGCTGCTCCGTGCCGCCGCTGACGGGGTTGGTACGGCCGCCGAACTCAGACGTCAGCTCGTAGCTGCCGGGCGCCATCGGCGACACGAGCGCGGAGCTGCCGGGGGGTTGCAGGCCGCACCCGGGGTTGGCGAAGTTGCCGAGGCTGCCGGTGATGCCGACGAGCACCGTCAGCGCGGCCGCCGCAACCATGATCAAGGCGAACGGCACGACGAGAACAACCCCGACGGCGAGGAGCGAGCTGCGACGCCGGGGTGGCATAGCCTCTCCTCACCTGCGGCATCGTGCGCCGTTCAGGAGCTAACCAACGAGACTGCCAGGTCCGCAATAGTCGCGCGGCGTGACTCGCCGGTCGCGCAGCGTTCATGACCCGGATGGCGGTCGCGCCATCGCCAGTACATCCAGCGCGTCATCGAGCTGCTCGGCCGACAGCCTGGCCGCCTCGACGTGTCCCCGCTCGAGCACCACCTCGCGGATCGTCCGCCGCTGCGCCAGCGCCTGCTTGGCGATCGACGCAGCCTCCTCGTAGCCGAGGTAGCGGTTGAGCGGGGTGACGATCGACGGCGACGACTCGGCGTACTCCCGGCACCGCTCGACGTCGGCCTCGGCGCCGTCGACCACGCGGTCGGCGAGCAGCCGTGCCGTCGCCGCGAGCAGCCGGGCGGACTCCAGCACGTTGCGGGCCATCACGGGCATCATGACGTTGAGCTCGAGGTTGCCCTGCGTGCCCGAGAACGCCACGCATCCGTCGTTGCCGATGACCTGCGCGGCCACCATCATGGTCGCCTCGCAGACCACCGGGTTGACCTTGCCCGGCATGATCGACGACCCGGGCTGCAGGTCGGGCAGCGCCACCTCGGCGAGGCCGGTTCGCGGTCCCGAACCCAGCCACCGCAGGTCGTTGGCGATCTTGAACAGCGACACGGCGACGGTGCGCAGCGCGCCCGACGCCTCCACCAGCCCGTCCCGGGCGCCCTGCGCCTCGATGTGGTCCCGGGCCTCGACGAGCTCGTCGATCCGGGTCGCGCGGCGAAGCTCGTCGACCACGGCGGCGCCGAAGCCGGCCGGTGTGTTCAGGCCGGTGCCCACCGCGGTGCCGCCGATCGGCAGCTCGGCCAGTCGGGGCAGGCAGGCCTGCAGCCGCTCGGCGCCGTAGCGGGCTTGCGACGCCCAGCCGCCGGCCTCCTGCCCGAGCGTGACCGGCACGGCGTCCATGAGATGCGTCCGGCCGGCCTTGACGACCTGCTTCCAGTCCTCGGCGCGCCGGCTCAGCACCGCGGCCAGGTGCGCCAGAGCGGGGACGACGCCGGTCACCAGCGCCTCGGTGGCCGCGAGGTGGATCGTGGTGGGGAACACGTCGTTGGACGACTGCGAGGCGTTGACGTGGTCGTTGGGGTGGATCTCGCGATCCGAGGCGCGGGCGGCCAGCGTCGCGATCACTTCGTTGGCGTTCATGTTCGAGCTGGTGCCCGAGCCGGTCTGGAACACGTCCACCGGGAAGTGCGCGTCGTGCTCCCCGGCCGCGACCTCGTCGGCCGCGGCGGCGATCGCGTCGGCCCGCGCGCCGTCGAGCACCCCCAACCGGCCGTTCACGCGCGCGCAGCCGGCCTTGACCAGTCCCAGCGCCCGGATCTGGGATCGCTCCAGCCCGCGCCCCGAGATCGGGAAGTTGTCCACCGCACGCTGCGTCTGGGGGCCGTAGAGCGCCTCGGCGGGCACCGCCACCTCGCCCATCGTGTCGTGCTCGATCCGGTGCTGCTGCGTCATGCGCCCAGTCTGGCGCGCCGTGGTGGACGCCGAGCAGCCGCCCTGGGGCGGCACCGTCACTGCGTCAGCGGAAGATCCTCCTCCCACCCGCTCGCGTAGTCGACCGCCGCGAACTGCCGCATCTTGGTCAGCCGGTGGTAGCCGTCGATCAGCCGTACCGTGCCCGACTTCGAGCGCATCACGATCGAATGGGTGGTGGCGCCGCCCGCGCGGTAGCGCACTCCGCGCACCAGGTCGCCGTCGGTGATCCCGGTGGCGCAGAAGAAGACGTTCTCGCCGGAGACCAGGTCATCGGTGGTGAGCACCTGCTGCGGGTCGTGCCCTGCCGACACGACCCGCTCCCGCTCGGCATCGTCGTAGGGCCACAGCCGGGCCTGGATCTCCCCGCCGATGCACTTCATGGCGCACGCAGTGATGATCCCCTCCGGGGTGCCCCCGATCCCCATCAACATGTCCACACCGGACTCGACACGTGCCGCCGAGATCGCGCCCGCGACGTCCCCGTCGGTGATGAAGTGGATCCGGGCGCCCGCTTCCCGGACCTGGCGGACCAGATCGTCGTGGCGCGGCCGGTCCAGAATGGTCACCGTGACCTCGTGGACGTCGCTGTGCTTGGCGCGGGCCACCCGCCGGATGTTCTCCGCGACCGGCGCGTGCAGGTCCACGACGCCCGCGGCCTCCGGCCCGACCGCCAGCTTCTCCATGTAGAACACCGCGGACGGGTCGAACATCGCGCCGCGCTCGGCCACGGCGAGGACGGCCAGCGCGTTGGGCATGCCCTTGCTCATCAGCGTGGTGCCGTCGATCGGGTCCACCGCGACGTCGCACTGCGGGCCGTCGCCGTTGCCGACCTCCTCGCCGTTGAACAGCATCGGGGCCTCGTCCTTCTCGCCCTCGCCGATGACGACGACGCCGTCCATCGAGACCGAACCGATGAGCGTGCGCATGGCGTCAACCGCCGCCTGGTCGCCGCCGTTCTTGTCGCCGCGGCCGACCCAGCGGCCGCCGGCCATCGCGGCCGCCTCGGTCACCCTGACCAGCTCCATCGCGAGGTTGCGGTCGGGGGTCTCCTGCTCGTGTGGCGGCGAGGGGGTCGGCTGACTGGTCATGAGGCCTCCCGGGTCCAAAGGTGCGACTGGCTCTCGATCCTCCCAGAACCGCAGGGTCCCGCGTTGTGACGAGGTGTGCACGGCGGGCACCTCCCGACGGTGCGTGACGAGCCCGCACCCGACGTCGGCGGCTCCCGGTCGAACGGGCGACCTGGGGCGGACCGCGACTACTCGGTGTGGGCGTCGGCGCGCTCGTCGGGCCCGGCGTCGGGAATCGTGCGGGCGGCGATCACCGACTCGATGCGCTCGCGGGCCCCGGCGAGGTGGCGCTCGCAGACCGCGGCGAGCTGCTCGCCGCGTTCCCAGAGTGCCAGCGACTCCTCCAACGGCAGCCCGCCCGCCTCGAGTCGCCGTACCACCTCCGCGAGCTCGTCGCGGGCGGGCTCGTAGCCGAGCGAGCTCGGGTCCACATCGCTCATCGATCCGCCCCCAGCAGGCCCCGACATGCCATCACGTACCCCACGAACGCCTCCGCGAACTGATCAGCATTGCTCTCCTAGGGCGTCGGGCCGCGCCCGACCACCTCCGCGAGCACCGCGCCATCGGTCAGCCGCACCCGCAGCGTGGACCCGTCCGGCGCGTCGGCGATCGAGCGCAGCACCGTCGGTCGTGCCTCGTCGGCGGCAAGCCGCTGCACCACCGCGTACCCGCGCGCCAGCGTGGCGGCCGGCCCGAGGGTGGTCAAGCGGGCCGCGGTGTGCTCGAGACGCTCCCGGGCCGAGGCCAGCCCGCCGAGGACGGCGCGCTCGGAGCGCTCCCGCAGCGAGCCGACGTCGGTGCGGTGCGTCTCGATCGGCCGCAGCGGGTCGGCCAGCACCGGCCGGCTGCGCAGCGAGTCGAGCACCCTGCGCTCCCGGTCCACCCAGCCGTGCAGCGCGCGACGGGAACGCTGCCGCAGCTCGGCGAGCCGTGCCGATTCCTCGGCGACGTCGGGCACGACGCACGTGCCCGCGTCGGTGGGGGTGGAACAGCGCCGGTCGGCCACGTGGTCGACCAGCGGGGTATCGGGTTCGTGGCCGACCGCGGAGACGACCGGCGTGCGGCTGCCGGCCACGGCGCGGCACAGCGTCTCGTCGGAGAAGGGCAACAGGTCCTCCACGCTGCCGCCGCCGCGGGCCAGGACGATGACCTCGACCTCGGGATCGCGGTCCAGTGCGGACAGTGCATCGACGATCTGCGCGACGGCCAGCGAGCCCTGCACGGCCACGTTCTCCACCCGGAACACCGCGGCGGGCCAGCGCGCCGTCGCATTGCTGAGCACGTCGCGCTCAGCCGCGCTGGCCCGGCCGGTGATCAGGCCGATGCGCCCGGGCAGGAACGGCAGCGGGCGCTTGCGCCGTGGATCGAAGAGCCCCTCGGCGTCGAGCAGCCGGCGCAGCCGCTCGATGCGTGCCAGCAGCTCGCCGACACCCACCGGCCGGATCTCGTCCACCCGCAGGCTCAGTGTGCCGCGGCCGAGGAACAGCGACGGCTTGCCGTGCACGACCACGCGGCTGCCGTCGGCCAGCGGTGGTTCGATGCCGCGGACGAGGGCGGTGGCGCAGGTCAGCGACAGCGACACGTCAGCAGCCGGGTCGCGCAGCGTGAGGAAGGCGGTGCCGGTGCCGGGGCGGGCGGTGACCTGGGTCAGCTGCCCCTCCACCCACACCGGGCCGAGTCGATCGATCCACGCCGCGATCTTGCGGGCCACGGTCCGGACCGGCCACGGCTGCTCCGGCGTGGTCGCCGGGGCGCTCACCGGGAACGGACCGTGTTGATCCGGTTGGACAGCATCGTGACGAACGCCGGCCGGTCCTGGTGTCGCTGCTCGTGTGCCAGCAGCAGCTCCAGCTGCTCGAGCGACAGCATGCGCAGCTTGCCCCGCAGCTGCGGCAGGGACAGCTCGTCGTAGCCGGGCAGCGAGGCCGGGTCGGGCGACAGCGCGCGGGCCACGTCGGCCTCGTCGACCTCACCGCTGCCGTTGCGCTGCCCGGCGGGGTGGGCCCCGTCGAGTCCCCCGTCGAAGTCCTCGTCGAAGCGCGCCCACGGTGCGGAGTCGTCGACCGGGCGCAGCTGGGCGAACACCTCGTCACCCCGGATCGCCAGCTCGGTGACCTGCTGCTGGACGCGCATCGACGCCTGCATCGCCCGACTGACCACCGTGACCGGCAGCCCGGCGAGCTGGTCGGGCAGCTTGCAGGCCTGCTCCACGGCGGTGGCGGCCAGACCGGCGGCGAGACGGAAGGGCAGCGGCAACGGATTCATGTGCTCCAGCCTGCCGCAGCGCCGCCCCTGCTGCCCAGCCGGCATGCCCCGGAAGCGTGCCGCGTCACGGTGCGCTACCGGAAGCGGTCCGTAGGGTGGGGGTATGACCAAGCGTGTGTTGTTGGCCAAGCCCCGAGGCTACTGCGCCGGGGTGGACCGCGCGGTCGTCACCGTGGAGAAGGCGTTGGAGACACACGGGGCGCCCGTCTACGTGCGCAAGGAGATCGTGCACAACAAGCACGTCGTCGAGTCCCTCGAGGAGCGGGGAGTGATCTTCGTCGAGGAGGCCGACGAGGTGCCCGAGGGCGCGATGGTGGTCTTCTCCGCGCACGGGGTGTCGCCGACGGTGCACGAGCAGGCGGCGGCGCGCGAGCTGCGGACGATCGATGCGACCTGCCCGCTGGTCACCAAGGTGCACCAGGAGGCCAAGCGCTTCGCCCGCGACGATCACGACATCCTGCTGATCGGCCACGACGGTCACGAGGAGGTCGAGGGGACGGCCGGCGAGGCGCCCGAGCACGTCCAGCTCGTCGACGGCCCCGACGCGGTCGACTCGGTGACGGTGCGCGATCCCTCCAAGGTGGTGTGGCTGTCGCAGACCACGCTGTCGGTCGACGAGACGATGGAGACGGTCAACCGGCTCAAGGAGCGCTTCCCCGACCTGGCCGACCCGCCGAGCGACGACATCTGCTACGCGACGCAGAACCGGCAGGTCGCGGTGAAGGCGATGGCCGCCGACTGCGATCTGGTGCTCGTGGTCGGATCGCGGAACTCGTCGAACTCGGTGCGCCTGGTCGAGGTGGCGCTCAATGCCGGGGCGCGCGAGGCGAAGCTGGTGGACTACGCGCGGGAGATCGACGAGTCCTGGCTCGCCGACGTGAGCACCGTGGGACTCACCAGCGGGGCGTCGGTGCCGGAGGTACTCGTGCGCGGCGTGCTGGACTGGCTGGCCGAGCGCGGCTTCGACGACGTCGAGGAGATCAGCACCGCCGACGAGAAGCTGGTGTTCTCGCTACCGCGTGATCTCAAGCGCTCGATCGAGAACGCCGGCAGCCGGAGCTAGCGGGCACGAAGCTCGGCTCCCGGGACCGGACCCAGGCCGTGATCACCGCTGACGAATCCGGCTTCATCAACCCTCGGGAGGCGTCGGGTTGACAGCAACGCCGGCTTGACACAAACGCCGAGCCCGCGTGGATGCTCCCAGCCGGGATCAGCCGCGGTCGTGCCTCGGCGCGGGGGCGGATGCACCGGCAGCGGAACGGTCGGGCGGTGGGCACCGCCCGCTCCTCGCCCGTGCGTTGCCGGCCCGTGCCGTGGCGGGCGGCCGCTGGGTGACCAGCCGATACGTCCCGACCGCGAGGGTCAGCAGGACCGTGATCGCCATGGTGGGGAAGCCGTTGATCAGCGGGGTGGCCACCGCGAGCATCCTGCCTGCGATGCCGCCGCCGGACGGGGCACCACCGGCAAGCAGCACGACGCCCGGGACCACGAACGCGAGGATCAGCGGGGGCTGCGCCATCGGGCCGAAGAGCTCCTTGCGCCGCACCACGACAATCGCGAGCAGGCATCCGAGGAAGTAGCAGGCCTGGAAGATCAGACCGAGCCGGTTGATCCGCTGCAGGTCGGCCATCACCCCCGTGGCCGTGAGGCCGAGGGCGACAACCACGGCTGCCCACCAGGGGATGCCGATGCGGCCCGGGAGCAGTGATGCGTCGTCCCAAGTGGGTCCGTAGCGGCCGCGGGGGCGGTCAGTCACCCGCTCACGGTATCCTCTCCGGACTCCTCGCCGAGGTGCCGGGAGGCCGGTCCGGCGACACCGTAGCGATCCGGCTCGACCCGATGCTCGAGGGCTATCAGCGAATCGGTACTGATGCTTCGACCCTGCAAGCCGGTCTCAGGGTTGATGCTTCGACCCTGCAAGCAGGTCTCAGGCGCCGGGGCAGACAGCTCCGACGCGGCCACGGTGCGTGGGGTGCGCTCGACCTGCTCCGGGGAGTCGAGCTCGGTCTCCACGACCTGCAGGTCGGCGAAGCGCCGCGCCGTCACCAGCACCCGCGACTCCAGCGAGCTCACCGTCCGGTTGTAGGAGTCGACGGCCCCGGTCAGCTGCCGCCCCAGCTTCGCCACGTGCCCACCCATGGTGGCCAGCCGCGCATGCAGCTCACGGCCCAGCGAGTGCACCTCCGCGGCGTTGCGGGCCAGCGCCTCCTGCCGCCAGGTGTAGGCCACGGTGCGCAGCAGCGCGATGAGCGTGGTCGGGGTCGCCACCACCACGTTGCGCTCGAAGGCGTGCTCGAGCAGCGCGGGGTCGGACTGCAGCGCCGCCTCGAGGAACGGATCACCGGGGACGAAGAGCACCACGAACTCGGGCGTGGGCTCGAAGCGCTGCCAGTAGGACTTGCCGGCGAGCTGGTCGACGTGGGTGCGCAGCTGCCTGGCGTGGGCGGCGAGCCGCTCGTTGCGCCGGTCAGGGTCGGTGGCGTCGGTGGCCTCGAGGTATGCGGCGAACGGGACCTTGGCGTCGAGCACGATCTGCTTGCCGCCGGCCAGGTGCACCACCAGGTCCGGGCGGACCACGGCATCGGCGTCCCCGCCGGCGTCCGTGGCGCTGACCTGCTTGTCGAAGTCGCAGTGCTCGACCATGCCCGCGAGCTCCACGATGCGCTCGAGCTGCAGCTCGCCCCAGCGGCCGCGGACCTGCGGGGCCCGCAATGCGGTCACGAGCTGGCGGGTCTCGGTCTGCAGCTTCTCGGAGGTCTGGTGCATGGCGCCGACCTGCTCGCGCAGCCCGGCGTAGGCCCTTTCGCGCTCCTTCTCCACGTCGCGCAGCTGGCCCTCGACCCGGTGCAGCGTCTGCGCCACCGGATTGAGCATCGACTCGATCGCCTGCTGGCGGGTGGTCGCGTCACCCTCGGCCTTGGCGTGCAGCGACGCGGTAGCCTCCTTGATGCGGGCCTCGGCTAGCTGGACGAAGGTCTCGTTGTTGCGGGACAGGGCCTCGGCCGACAGCGCTTGGAAACTCTCCTTGAGCCGCTCGGTGACCTCGGTCTCGCGGCGCTGGCGCTCCTGTGCGGCGGCACGCTCGGCCTCCAGCGAGGCGCGTGCCGAGGCAAGCTCGACCTGGACCTCCGCGGTGCGCGCGCCGGCCTGCTCGGCGCGCTGCTCGGCCGCCTCGGCCTGGGCCGCCTGGGAGTCGCGGTCGCGCCGGGCGCCCGCGAGTTCCGACTCGGCGGTGGCCGTCGCCGAGTCCGCGCTACGCCGGGCCTCGGCAACCGCGGCGCGGCGTGCGGCGGCGGCGAGTAACCAGGCGAGCAGGCCGCCGGCGACGAGGCCGGCGAGCAGGGCGATGAGCACCGAGGTGTCCATGACCCGCAGGGTGCACCAGCACACCGACAGTATCGGAGTGCCACGCCGTCGCTAGCGGGACGATTCGTGGTCGAGCAACCAGCGCTTGACCGGCAGCCCCCAGCGGAAGCCGCCGAGGGTCCCGTCCTGCCGCAGCACCCGGTGGCACGGCACGAACAGCGCGGTGGCGTTGCGCGCGCACGCCGAGGCGGCGGCGCGGACGGCGGTGGGTCGCCCCGCCTTCTCGGCCAGCTCGGTGTAGCTCAGCGGGGCGCCTGCGGGGACACCACGCAACACCTCCCAGGCGTGTTCGAGGAAGCCGCCGCCCCGCTGCCGCACCGCGATCGGGTCGATCGCGGCCAGCTCACCGCGGTGGTAGGCGAGCACCGCCGCGGTCACCTCGCCCAGCTCGGGCCGCGGCCGCGGCCGTGCCGGGCGCAGCGTGGGCGACACCAGTGTAAGCAGGTCGTCGGTCTCGGTGGTCCAGCCGGACGCGAGCACCGCGCCGTCGCCGTCCACGAGCGCCGTGAAGGGGCCGATCGGAGTATCCATAGTGGACACGGAAGCGGTGTTCATGCGGTCTGCTCCCTCCTCCCGGCCGGTTCGGCGGCCACGCGCCACAGGTGCATCCCCGCGTAGGAGCGCCACGGTCGCCACCGGCGGGCGTGACGTCGCAGACCATCCACATCGGATGGCAGGTTCAGCGCGGCCGCGCCGCGGCGGATGCCGAGATCGGTCTCCAGCAGCACGTCGGTGGCGCCGAGCACGCGCAGCACGACGTAGCCTGCGGTCCACGGGCCGATGCCCGGCAGCGCCTGCAGCTCGGCGCGGAGGGCATCAGGGTCGCGCCCCGGGTCGACGGCGAGGTCGCCCTCGGCGATCGCCGCGGCGACGGTCCGTACCGCCTCGATGCGTCGTTGCGGGCCGGTCAGCACCGCGGCGCCGTGCTCGGCGATCGCCGCTGCGGTGGGGAACAGCCGGGACAGCTGCGCGTCCGGCGTGTCCACCGCCTCACCCAGCGCTGCTGTCAGCCGTGCCGCAGCGGTACGCGCTGCCGCCACCGACACCTGCTGGCCGAGTACCGCGCGCAGCAGCGTCTCCGTCCCGTCCACCGAGCCCGGCACCCGGATGCCCGGCGCGGCACCCACCGCGCCGGTGAGATCGGGATCGGCGCCCAGCACGGCATCGACCGCGGCCGGGTCGGCGTCGAGATCGAGCAGCCGCCGCAGCCGGCTGACGGCCACCGGCAGGTCGCGCAGCTCGGCGAGCCGCAGCGTCGCGTCCACACGCGACGGTCCCAGCCGCAGCGCGGCGGTGCCGCTGCCGTGCGGTAGCCGCAACGTCCTGGCGTAGCCGTCGGCTGCCGACTCGACGCCGGGTACGGCGCGCGCCGCGAGGAAGGCCACCATCCCGGTGGCGTCGAGCGGCGCGCGGAACGGCAGCCGCAGCGTCAGCGCCCCCGTCGCGGTCGGGCGGGCCTGCCGCCGGGCGCGCAGCGCGGACGGGGTGGTGGCGAACACGGCTTGGATGCTGTCGTTGAACTGGCGTACCGAGGCGAAGCCCGCGGCGAAGGCGACCTCGGCCAATGGCAACGCGGTGGTCTCGATCAGCACCCTCGCCGCCTGGGCGCGGTGCGCCCTGGCCAGCGCGAGTGCCCCCGCGCCGAGCTCGGCTGTCAGCACCCGGTTGAGCTGGCGGGTCGAGTAGCCCAGCCGGCGGCCGAGCCCGATCACGCCCTCGCGCTCCACCACGCCGTCGGAGATCAGCCGGACCGCCCTGGCCACCAGGTCACCTCGCAGGTCCCACTCCGGCGACCCGGGAACGGCGTCGGGCAGGCAGCGCCGGCAGGCCCGGTAGCCGAGGAGCTGGGCAGCCGCCGCGGTCGGCAGGAACGAGACGTGCTGTGGCTTCGGTGTGACCGCCGGGCACGACGGGCGGCAGTAGATGCCGGTGGTGCGCACGGCGACGACGAAGCAGCCGTCGAACCGGCTGTCGCGGGAGGTGACGGCCCGGTAGCAGCGGTCGTGGTCGAGCAGCACGCCGTCGATCCTGCCACCATCGGTGGCGATGGTCTGGCGGGATTCGGACACGGCGGTGTCGGCGGCCGGTGGCTGCGGCGCATATAGGGTCACCGCCATGAACGCACGCAGTGGACGCGTCCGGGCCGCCATCGTGACGGGCCTCGCCGCCGTCTCGCTCAGTCTCACCGGCTGCATCGACGGGGGTTCCGGCGAGGACGGTGGCGGCAACCAGCAGCAGCAAGAGGACAACGACGACGACGACGACGGCGGCGGCCAGGGTGATCAGGACGATTGAGCCGCCTCGGGTCTCGTGTTGCAGCCCGACCGGGCTTACCTTCGGGGCATGAGCGCGTACACGACAACGGTCCGGCTTCGCACCGCCCTGGTGGCGGCCATCGCAGCCGCACTGCTCGGACTCACCGGCTGCAACGACGCCGCCCCCACCGACGGTGGGACCCAGCAGGAGGATGGCGGCGGGTACTGAGCGGCAGCGTGAGCAGGTCGCTGCTACCGCGGCCCCCGCGCCGGCTGACCACGCGCGGGGGGCACCGCGCGCGTGGCCACAAGAACGCGCGCGTGGTGTAGGTCACGCCGGAGCCTACGGCATGCCTTCGGGCATAGCACCAGGCCCGCCTAGACTTGAGGTCTTGTGAGCCTCACCCTCGGCATCGTCGGGCTGCCCAATGTGGGCAAGTCCACCCTGTTCAACGCCCTGACTCGCAACGACGCGGTCGCGGCCAACTATGCGTTCGCCACGATCGACCCCAACGTGGGCGTGGTGGCGCTGCCCGACGATCGGCTCGGCGTACTGGCGAAGATGTCCGGCAGCGCCAAGGTGGTGCCCGCCACCGTGTCGTTCGTCGACATCGCCGGCATCGTCGCCGGCGCGTCCGAGGGTGCCGGGCTCGGCAACAAGTTTCTCGCCAACATCCGCGAGGCCAACGCGATCTGCCAGGTGGTGCGGGTCTTCGACGATCCCGACGTCGCCCACGTCGACGGGCGGGTCGATCCGGCCGATGACATCGAGACGGTCGAGACCGAGCTGGTGCTCGCCGACCTGCAGACCCTCGATCGGGCGCTGCCGCGGCTGGAGAAGGAGGCTCGGACGTACAAGGACCGGCGTCCGGCGTTGGTCATCGCGCAGGCGGCCAAGGAGGTGCTCGACTCGGGGCGCACGCTCCACAGCGCCGGGATCGACACCGGCGCGCTGGCCGAGCTGAATCTGCTGACCACCAAGCCGTTGCTCTACGTGTTCAATTCCGACGAGGGCGTGCTCACCGATCCGCAGCGCCAGGAGCAGCTGCGCAAGCTCGTCGCGCCCGCCGACGCCGTCTTCCTCGACGCCAAGGTCGAGTCGGAGCTGCTCGAGCTCGACGGCGAGTCAGCGAAGGAGCTGCTCGAGTCGGTCGGCCAGCCCGAGCCCGGTCTGCACGCACTGGCCCGCGCCGGGTTCCACACGCTCGGTCTGCAGACCTATCTCACCGCGGGGCCCAAGGAGGCCCGCGCGTGGACGATCCGCAAGGGCGCCACCGCGCCCGAGGCCGCCGGGGTGATCCACTCCGACTTCCAGCGCGGTTTCATCAAGGCCGAGATCGTCTCCTACGACGACCTCGTCGCCGCCGGCTCGATGGCCGAGGCCAAGTCGGCAGGCAAGGTCCGAATCGAGGGCAAGGACTACGTGATGTCCGACGGTGACGTGGTCGACTTCCGCTTCAACGTGTAGTCGGCCAGCCAGTCGCGCTCGGGTCGGTGTCGGTGCGGGTGTCTAGGGTCCGATCTCATGACTACGTTGTCCCAGCTACGCAAGGCCGCGCTTGCAC
Source organism: Pseudonocardiaceae bacterium (assembly GCA_009379815.1). Lineage (GTDB taxonomy): Bacteria > Actinomycetota > Actinomycetes > Mycobacteriales > Pseudonocardiaceae > WHSY01. The sequence continues at coordinate 1,164 of WHSY01000111.1, read as the reverse complement.
TTCCAGAGGCCGAGGAGGGTACCCACTTCGGCATGGTCGCGTTCTCGGTGCGAGGCAAGGGGTTCGCCTCGGTGACGAAGGACGGTCAGGTGCAGCTCCATCTCCCGCACGACGATGCCGAGGCCGCAGTGTCGGCGCATCCGACCGGGGAGCGGTTGGCCCGGATGGGTACGCCGATCGGCTTCCGGGTGCCGTTGGTTGACATCAATGGCAAGGACCTCAACGCTCTAGTCCGGGCGGCCTGGGCCGGCCGTGCTCCGAAGCGGTTGGCAGCAGCGCTGGCCGCCACCGATGCGGGCGCGATGCAGCCGGACTGCGACCTACCAGCGGCCATCGGTAAGGCGGCGACCCGGGCCTTGCTCGGGGCCGGGCTGATCACTCTCGAGCGGGTCGCCACCCGTACGCAGGCTGAGTTGCTCGCCCTGCACGGAGTCGGCCCGAAGGCCGTACGCATCCTGGCCGAGTCACTGGACCAGAAGGGCATGTCGCTGCGCTGACGACGAAGCGATCAGTGCCTGCTCGCCGGCGAGACTGCTCGATGCCGCGACGTGCCGCGACGGTGGTCTTGGTGGCACCGCCCGCCGCTAACGCGGATTTCCACACAACCGGTTCGCCGCAATGGGTCAGGTGAACTCGTAGCGCACGGTGCGGTTTCCCCACCAGGGGACGGGGGTGTTGTTGGGGAGGTCGGCCTGGCGGAGCACGGGTGCGTAGGCGCGGCGGTCGAGGCGAACGGTGATCGCATCGTGAGTGGTGATGATCTGGCCGGGGGTTTCGAGGAAGCGGCGTTGGATGGTGTCGGGGGTGGCGGTGGCGTAGCCGTGGCCGAGGCGGGTGCGGAAGGCGGCCAGCAGGGCCTGGGCGAGGACGCAGAGGACGATGTCGAGGTCGACGTTGAGGTTGACTGTGGATGAGAGGGCGT
>WHSY01000111.1:0-232 GCA_009379815.1 Pseudonocardiaceae bacterium | reverse complement strand
TTGGTGGGCAGGTCGTGGTCGTTGGTGATGATGACGGTCGGGGCCTCGCGGCCCAGCCCGGTGATGATGAGCTGGCGTACGGTGCCGGGGTAGCTGGTCAGCCGCACGCCGGTGGCCTCGTGCACTTTGGGCCGGTTGAACCGGCCGGATCGGTCCAGGGTGATGGTCTTGAAGTCGGTCGGGGCCAGGCTGTTGATGTAGCGGACGAGTGCGGGTGAGCGCATCCGCAGGG
>WHSY01000110.1 GCA_009379815.1 Pseudonocardiaceae bacterium | reverse complement strand
CTTCGGACTCACCGTCACCCGTGAGCACCAGTGGGTCTGGCTCGACTCGCCCGACGGCGACCACACCTGGTCGCTGCGTCGTCACGACTGACGGTTACGGGCGGCGCAGCCGCCCGGCGGCGACCAGTTCGGCGCAGCCGACCACCGCGATGGCTTGGGCGGCGAGCAGCGCGACCAGCACGAGAAGCTGCACCGATCCGGCCTGTACCGCGGTCGCGCCGCCCAGCAGCATGCCCACAAACGCGCCCGGCAGCGTGACCAGTCCGACGGTGCGGGTCTGGTCCAGGGCGGGCAGCAGTGCGTCGGCCGCGGCGGGGCGGGCGACCTCCCGGCGCGCGTCGCGGTCGGTCAGCCCGACCGCCATAGCCGCCTCCACCTCGCCGTGCCGGTCGGCGACCGCGTCGAGCGCGCGCCGTGCGGCCAGCGTCGTCGCCGTCATGGCCCCACCGATCACGATCCCGCCGATCGGTACGACCGAGACCCCGCGCAGCGGCACCACACCGGAGGCCAGCACCAGGATCAGCACCGGCATCGCCCCGCCCGCCAGCGCCAGCCCCACCCACGCTCCGGAGCGGCCCGCCCGGCTGCGCCGAGCGCTGGTCACGACCGCGACCGCGAGCATCAGCGCAACGAAGGCGGCGGCGGTCCCCAGTCGGGTGAGCACCACCGCGATCAGCGCGGACACCGCGGCGAGCTGCACCGCGGCCCGCAACGCGGCCCGCACGATCCCGCCCGCGTGCCCGAGCCGGCCCGCTGCACTGACCGCAGCGCCGAGCACCACCAACGCCACCGCCACCACCGCGAGCCGTATCCCGGGCTCGGCCACCGCGCCACCCATGCCCGGATTCTGGGCCAGTCGCGGCGTCGCGGCGAAACGCGCGCCGGTCGGCTGGGTGTGAGCGAGGGCATTCCCGCCGTGGCGATCACACCCTGTACGATCGACTCAGGTCGGCGCTGCCAATGCGCCGCCGAGGTCGAGTGCGACGCGCCCACCGGGCGCACGGTTTCCGCTCACGGGAGCGAGTGGCCACGCATCAGCGGCCACCCGTACCCGTCCCGGAAGGACACTTGTTGCCTGGCACCACGCCTGCCATCGATCGCGCGCGCCCGAACCGGCGCGCTCGCACCACCCGCCCCGTAGCCGTCCCGACCGCTGACCCGCAGGGTTTCGCCGAACTCGGCGTCCCCGAGTCGCTGGTCGCCACGCTCGCCGCGGCAGGTATCACCACCCCGTTCCCGATCCAGACGGCCGCGCTGCCCGACGCGCTCGCCGGCCGTGACGTCCTCGGCCGGGGCCGCACCGGCAGCGGCAAGACGCTGGCGTTCGCGCTGCCCACCGTCGCCGCGCTGACCGCGTCGGGTGCGCGCCGCACCCCCCGCAAGCCTCGCGCCCTGATCCTGGTGCCCACCCGCGAGCTGGCCAACCAGGTCGCCGATACCATCGCGCCGCTGGCCCGCGCTGCTGGCCAGCGGATCACGACCGTGTACGGCGGTGTCGGCCAGAACCCGCAGGTCACCGCGCTGCGCAACGGTATCGACGTACTCGTGGCCTGCCCCGGCAGGCTCGAGGACCTCATCGGGCAGGGCCACCTGGATCTCGACGCCGTCGAGGTCAGCGTGCTCGACGAGGCCGACCACATGGCCGACCTCGGGTTCCTGCCAGCGGTGCGCCGGTTGCTCGACCGCACCCCGGCCGGCATCCAGCGGCTGCTGTTCTCCGCGACCCTCGACAACGGCGTCGACGTCGTGGTGCGCCGCTACCTGCGCGACCCCGTCGAGCATTCGGTCGACCCACCGGCCGCGCAGATCTCGACGATGGAGCACCACGTGCTCACCGTCGAGCAGTCCGACAAGGCAGCGGTGGTGCGCGAGCTCGCGGGCGGGCAAGGGCGCAGCCTGCTGTTCACCCGGACCAAGCACGCCGCCAAGAAGCTGGCCAAGCAGCTCAGCCAGGCGGGGGTCCCGGCGGTGGAGCTGCACGGCAACCTGGCGCAGCGCGCTCGCGAGCGCAACCTCGCGGCGTTCGGTGACGGGTCGGTGCAGGTGCTGGTCGCCACCGACATCGCCGCCCGCGGTATCCACGTCGACGACATCGGCCTCGTGGTGCACGTCGATCCGCCCGCCGAGTCCAAGGCCTACTTGCACCGCTCGGGGCGCACCGCGCGCGCCGGCGCCGACGGCGTGGTGGTGACCGTGTCGACCCGCGAGCAGGCCCGCGACGTGCGGGCGCTGATGCGGCAGGCCGGTATCTCCCCCGGCCACGCGACGGTGCGGCCGGGCGCGGAGCAGATCAGCGCACTGACGGGGCCGCCGGCCCCGCTGGCCACCGTGCCGCCGCCCGCGAAGGTCCCGGACCGCCAGGCCGCGGGCCGGAGCAACCGCGCGCCCGGGACGTCCCGGCGAGCTCCGCGCCGTCGATCGGGTCGGCGCGCCGCGTAACCAGACCAAGGGCATTCGGTGCCCGCATCGCGCTTATGGTGATGGCTAGGTTCGAACGGTGCGACCGCTCGCATCCCAGCGACCCGAGGAGCAGCGATGACCACGACGACCGACGAGCAGCTGGCCGAGTACTCCCTCTACATCGACGGTGAGGCGGTGGCGGCCTCCGCTGGCACCACCTACGACAGCGTCGACCCGTTCACCGGTCGACCCTGGGCGAGGGTGGCCGACGCCGCCGCGGTCGACGTCGACGCCGCGGTGGGTGCGGCGCGCCGCGCGCTGTCCGGGCCGTGGGCCGCGCTGACCGCGACCCAGCGCGGGAAGCTGCTGCGCCGGCTCGGCGACCTCGTGGCGCGCGACGCCGAGCGCCTGGCTGAGATCGAGACGCGGGACAACGGCAAGCTGCTGCGGGAGATGGCCGGGCAGGCCAAGGCGCTGCCGGAGTGGTTCTACTACTTCGCCGGGCTGGCCGACAAGGTCGAGGGCAGCGTGATCCCCTCCGACAAGTCGAACTATCTCGTCTACACGCGTCACGAGCCGGTGGGGGTGGTCGCGGCGATCGTGCCGTGGAACTCCCCGCTGCTGCTGCTCGCCTGGAAGCTGGCCCCCGCTCTCGCTGCCGGGTGCACGGTCGTCGTCAAGCCCAGCGACTACACCCCCGCCAGCGCCGTCGAGCTCGCGGGGCTCGCCGAGGAGGCCGGGATCCCACCGGGTGTGGTCAACGTGGTCACCGGTTGGGGACCCGAGTCCGGCACGGCGCTGACGTCGCACCCGGACGTCGACAAGGTCGCCTTCACCGGGTCCACGGCGACCGGCAAGGCCGTCGCGCACGCCGCCGCCGACAACCTGACCCGCGTGACCCTGGAGCTCGGGGGCAAGTCGGCGCAGGTCGTGTTCCCCGACGCCGACCTCGACGCGGCAGCCAACGGGGTGATCGCCGGGGTGTTCGCCGCCACCGGCCAGACCTGCATGGCCGGCTCGCGGCTGATCGTGCACGCCGACGTCGCCGACGCGCTGGTCGAGCGCATCGTCGGCCGCGCGAGCACGATCGCGATCGGCGACCCCAGCGCCCCCGGCACCGAGATGGGCCCGCTGGCCACCGAGGCGCAGTTCCACAAGGTGCTGTCGCACTTCGCCTCGGCCCGGGAGCAGGGCGCCACCATCGCCTGCGGCGGCGAGGCCGTCGACGACCTCGGCGGTTACTTCGTGCGACCCACCGTGCTCACCGACGTGACCCCTGACATGCGGGCCGTGCAGGAGGAGATCTTCGGACCGATGGTCGCGGTCATGACGTTCGACGGCGAGGACGAGGCCGTCGCGCTGGCCAACGGCACCGAGTACGGGCTGGCCGGCTCGGTGTGGACCAAGGACGTGCACCGAGCCCACCGGGTGGCCGCCGCACTGCGCGCCGGGTCAGTGTGGATCAACGCCTACCGGGTCGTCGCGCCGCACGTGCCGTTCGGCGGGTTCGGCTCCAGCGGCATCGGCCGGGAGAACGGCGTCGACGCCATCCGCGAGTACACCGAGACCAAGGCGATCTGGGTGGAGCTGTCCGGCCAGACCCGCGACCCGTTCACCCTGGGGTGACCTCGCCTGGCTGGTCGACGGCGTGCCGTACTACAGCGGCGCGCTCGCCATCCTACGTCCGACGCAGGACCCCGCAGAACAGTAGCCGGGTCATGATGGCGCCGATCTGTTCGGCGGGCAGTGGTCCATCGGGTCGGTACCAACGGTACATCGAGTTCAACATTCCCAGTAGCACGAGCGTCACCAGGTGAGGATCGAGCGGCCGGAACTCCTCCAGGCGCTGACCCTGCGCAATGATGCCTTCCAGCAAGGCCGTGTAGGCATCCCGGCGCTCGACGATCCGCGACATGTAGTCGGGCGATAGATGCCTCATCTCATCCAAGAAGACAGCGATCGCCGCCCGATGAACGTGCATCACCCGTGCGTGCGACACAATCATCCGGGTCAATACGTGAGGTGTCGGCAAGTCCTCATTCGAGAGCTGCGACAAGATCCGGATGCCCTCCTCGGTGACCAACTGGTGGGTACGAAAGAGGACATCCCCCTTGTGACCGATATGGTAGTAGAGCGCCCCCTTGGTGAGGTTCAGCTTCTCGGCCAGTTCTCGGGTAGTGGTCCCGTGATAGCCCTTTCGGCTGAACAGGTCGGTGACGGCGCGCATGATCCCGGCCATCGGCTCCGACACGATCTCCTCGAGCGCCCGCACGTCGGGTAGGCGGACCGCGACGTCACATTCGTCCGAGAGCGAACGGTCGGTCGTCAGTCCCTCAGAGAACAGCCGGATGATCAGGTCAGCGATCTCGTCCGGTTCGAACTCCTGGGCAGGGCGGTACCAGCGATACATGTCATTGAGCGCCCCGAGGATCGCCTTGGTCGCCACCACGACGTCGGGCACGTCGAATGACCTGTGCCGCACACCACTCTCCAGGACCTCTCGGACGATCGACTCGTACTCGTCACGGCGTTGAACGAGCTTGTCGCGCCGCTGCGACGACAGATGCTTCATCTCCTCGAAGGTGACTCGAATCTCTTTCTGGTAGCGAGCTACCACGTTGACATGGCGCCGTACCACAGCGGCGAACTGTTCCACTGAACTTCCAGACCGCGTCGTGAGGGCCTCGGCGAGCGCGCGATCGAGGAAGCGCTCGTGGATCTCAAAGAGAATCTGCTCCTTGCTACCCATGTAACGGTAGAGAGTGCGTTTTGTGATCCCGGCGGCGCAGGCGATCTCGGCTGTGGTCGTCGCGTTGAACCCACGCTCCTCGAAAAGGTCGACGGCCGCATCCAGGATGGTGGCCCGACGCCGCTCGGGTGCGATCCGCTCCTGCCTGACACCGCCCGACTCCATGTTCAACACCGCCTACCAGCCGACGTCGACACACACCTTCGGGCGAGAGCGGATACGGTGGTCACACGGCCCTGTACCATCGACTCTCCGTCTCTCGCAGATACCCACCGTACCGTATACATGCCGAGCCGGCAGGAACCGCGAGGAAGCACGGGTTCGACCGATCCCTCAATCGACCGTCACGAATCCGGCTGGATGCAAGCCATCTCGAACTGGCGGTAGGCGTCCGTCAACACGCTGCGCACGCTACTGGGCATCGCTCGCGCCCCCGGGAGTGGCCGACCCGTACGGCGCGATGGTGAACGCCTGCGAAGGGGCGTGCTCAACGGATGGCACGCCGGACCTCGAGCTGGGAAGTGAATGCTTGCAACCCGGTCGTCGAACTCACCATGGTGTAGCGCGTGAAACTCGTGGGTCAATTCGGTAGTGTGGTCGCATGCGGCGAACCGGGCGCAAGATCGAGCTGAGCGAGGCGTGGCTGGGAACGCATCCCGGTTCCACGCACTTCGCCCCGACCGCCGCCAGCCGGCGCAACGAGGTCGACGGCTTTCTTGCATCTCGATATATCTGATGAACTTCCGACGCGGGACACCAGGAGACACCATGCCCACACCTTCCAGCGATTCCAACGAGCGGAGCACCGGTGGGTTCGCGATCGTAACCGGAGGCTCCTCGGGTGTGGGGAAGGCGGCCGTCGAACAGTTTATCGACGCAGGCATGGACGTGATGTTCACTTACTTTTCGCGCGAGAAGGAAGCCTACGAACTGGCCGACCGACTGTCGGACGACACTGCCTGCTGCACCGCCGTCCGGCTCGACACCGGGAACGAGTCCCAGGTTCTGGACTTCGCGAAGAAGTACAGTGGGAGGGCCGCCCGGTGTCTGTGCTGGTGAACTGCGCGGGGCAGATCTTTCGTGGATCGGTGAAAGACACCACGACGGCAGCATTCCGACACCAGCTGGAGGTCAATGTCGTCGCGCCGTTCATGCTGACTCGAGAGCTGGTCTCGGCGCTTGAGGGCGGCAGTGTCGTGAATGTGGCTTCGATCTCATCCGTCACAGGCATGGTCGACCGCTCGGCGTACATCTCCTCCAAGGCCGCGATCGCGGGGCTGACTCTGGCGCTTGCCACGGAACTCGGGCCGCACGTCAGAGTCAATGCGGTCCTGGCCGGGATACTGGCGACGCCCATGAACGACGGGCTGCTGGCTGACCCGTCCATGGTGTCGCAGGTGGCCGACCGTATCCCTCTTGGCCGTCTCGGAGACGGTGCCGACATCGCCGGCGTGATTCGGTTCTTGGGCAGTGACGAGGCGCGGTACGTCACCGGCGCGCTGTGGGAGGTCGATGGTGGAGTGTTGGCTCGAACCTCGCTGCCCGCTGGCGATCCGCCGGCGCGCAGCTGATGCTGCCCTCACGTCACGAGGGTCGGGGCACGAACGCGTGCTCATGCAGGAGCAAGGCGAAGGAGCGCGTGGCGTCCACGAACTCGCCCTCGTCCGCGCGGACCTCACGGCCGACGCCGGTGTGGAAGGCCGCGCGTAGCTCGTCGATCGTGTCGAACCACAGGTGAGAGACGCCGTCGAACGGGGGGTCGGAGCCGAGGTCGACGGGAACGCCGTGCACGTAGGCGCGCAAACCGGGTAGCCGCGCCGCAAGGGTCCCGTGCCGCCCGCGCCAGTGCTCGAGGTAGGCCGGGCGTGTGAGGTCCGGCCGACGGTGCATGACTCCGAGGAGCCCCACACCCCCCACCGGGCGCGGATCCGGCACGGGTACGGGACTCGGTGCGACCGCAATCCCGGCAGTGCGCTGCCGGTCGATGAAGCGGGACTCGTCAGCGCGCATCTCCGCCCAAGCGGCGGACCTGGCGGCTGCACGCAACGCATCCAGGTCCTCGAACCACAGCTCAGCGACACCGTCATACGGTGGCGGGGGCTCGACGGCCACGGGCAGGTGCTGCACGTACGCCGTCAATCCAGGCAGCTCGCTGACCAGCGGCGCGTGGACCTCCTGCCAATGACGCCGGAAGTCCTGGACGGGCACGTCGGCGCGTCTGGTCAGCAGGGCATACGACACGATGGTCATGGACGGCCCGTCTGGGCGGAGTTCATGGAATGGCTGAGTTCTCGTGCCGCCAGCTTGGGCCCCTGGAACGTTCGCACCCTGCCGTCGAGGCGGCGCCAGACCCACCCGGAGCGCCCGTAGCCGCCGAACGGTTCATGCAGTGAGTTGCCGAGTGGGTGCTCGTTGACCGTGACGACGCCGAACCGTCCATACACGAGATCTGGGACCTCCTCCAGATATTCGGCGCCCCGCAGCCGATCGGCGAGCCTCCGCGCACCGGCGTCGCCCCATACGGTCGAACCCAGCCCGTACGGCGAGGCACATGCCATCGCGACGGCCTCCTCCTCGTCGGTGAACGCTCCCACGTAGGCAACCGGGCCGAAGACCTCCTCGGTCGTGACGCGTAGCGCGGTGGTCAGGCCGGCGACCACGGTGGGCAGTACGGTGTCGCCGCTGATGCCGCCGATCACGAGTTCGGCGCCCCGCTGCTGCGCGTCGTCGAGCTGCGCTGCCAACCGCCGGCGGACGCCCGCATGCAGGATCGGCCCCACATCCGTCCGTGGGTCTTCAGGTTGGCCAACCCGGAGCTGCGCGAAGGCCGCGACGAGGTCCTCGACGAACGATCCGTAGCGGTCGGCGTGGACGAGGACTCTCTCGGGGGCGAAGCAGGCCTGCCCGGACCCGAACGCAACCTTGCGAGCAGCGAGCCATCCCGCGAGCTGCGGTGGGGCATCCGGCAGCACGATCACAGGATCGTTGCCCGGCCCCTCGACGAGGACGGGGGGACCGGCGTCGGCAGCCGGCCGGTAGCTGTCGGCCGCGCCGTCCGAGCCGTAGAAGCACACCGCCGCGCAGGCAGGATCGGTGGCGGCCCAGGTGGCGAGGTCGCGGCCGGGTCGCTGATCGACGAGGACACGACCGGGACCGGCGATGTCCTCGACCATCGCAACGAAAGTCTCGCGGACGCGCTCACCGTCACGGGGAAGGCGCAGCCTCACTCGGTTACCCGGAGCCAGACAGTTGAGGACGGGGATCAGCGCCCAGTACCCGAGGTTGTAGGGCACCACGCACAGCACCTCGCCGTCGAGCGCTTCCCGACCTCGGAGCGGATCGGCGCGCTCCTGGGCGGCTTGCACGTCGCGTAGCAGCGCAGCACGGTCACGATGGATGGAACTGATCGGGTAGGCGCGCTGGGCCACGAGCGCAGCGTCGAAGGCACCCCGGTGTCGCTGCACCGCTGCGGCGACGCGTCGGAGCAGGGCCGTACGGCCGGGGGTAGGCATCACGTCACCTGAGAACCGGACCGTGAACCATCCTCGACCTGCTGGGTGAACCCGTCGGTCGCCGTCACGTCGCCGTACCTTGCTGATCGAGGAATGTCTCGCGCAGGCGGAACTTCTGGATCTTCCCGCTCGCGGTTTTCGGGAACTCGTCGAGGATCATGGCGTGGCGGGGAACCTTGAAAAAGGCCAGCCGCTGCTTGACGTGCGCGATCAACTCGCTCTCATCTGTATTGGCTCCGGGCTTGAGTTGGACGCAGGCGACGCCCACCTCATCGAGGCGAGCGTCGGCGATCCCGAACACCGCAGCCATCGACACCGCTGGGTGACGCATCAGGATGGTCTCGACCTCGATCGGGTCGACGTTCTCGCCCCCGACTTTGAACATATCCTTGATTCGGCCGACGTAACGTATGTAGCCCTCGGGTGTCAGCTGGGCCGCATCCCCGGTCCGGAACCAGCCCTCCGGGTCGAGCACCGCCGCGGTGGCCTCCGGCTTCTTGTAGTACCCGAGCATCACCGGGTGGCCGCGTACGACGAGTTCACCCGTGGTGTCAGCCGGGAGTGTCTCCGCGTCGGACCCCACGATCTTCGCCTCGAAGCCGGGAAGGGGGCGGCCGACCGTGTCCGCCCGCAGTTCCTCGGGGTCGTCCGGGCTCGGGACAGCGGTGATCGAGGTGGTCTCGGTCATCCCGTAGCCGTTGACCGCCAGGCCCATCTTGTCGGTCGCGAGCCGCACGAGGTCCCCGGTGCTGGGCGCGAAGCAGAAGCGGACGGATGACAGGTCGCGGGAGGCGAACGTCGGGTGGTTGATCTGGTCGTAGTAGTGCGTTCCCAGGCCGTAGACGACCGTCGCGCGCTGCCGCTCCAGGAGCTCGAGCGACCGTTCCACGTCGAAGCCCTCCATGAGGACGATGCAGCCACCCGTGTAGGCGAACGTGAGCACCGCCGCCGCGCCGAACACATGGAAGAGCGGCAGGTAGAGGACCAGCGTGTCGTCCGAGCCGATCCGCATGCGCTCCGCTGCGTCGGCCATGTTGCGAATGACCTTGTGCGAGTGCATCGCACCCTTCGGGAACCCGGTGGTGCCCGACGTGTAGAGGGTGAGCACGACGTCGTCGGGGTCGACGGCTGCCGTTCGCTTCCCGAGATCCTCGGCGGACACCTCGGCAGCGCGGCTCCACAGCGTTTCCATGCCGACCGCGCCGTCCGGCGGGTTGTCGCCGACCACGAGGAGTGTCCGTGCGGACACCCGGTCGTCGGCCAGGACCGTCTGGGCGTCCGCTATCAGGTCGCGGTACTTGAATCGCTCGGAGACGATGAGCATCGTCGAATCGGACTGTCCGACGACATAGGCGGCCTCGTCGACCCGGAATCCCGTGTTGATGGGCACGAGGACGGCACCGATACGCGCGACGGCGAGGTACAGGTACACCCACTCCGGGTTGTTGGGCATCCAGATCGAGACGCGGTGGCCCGCCTCGACTCCGAGTGCCATCAAACCGCGCGCGGCACGGTCGACTCGCTCGGAGAGCTCCCGGAACGTGACCCGGTCGTCGGCTGCGAACACGTACGCCGGCCGATCCCCGAACCGGTCGACAGCCCGTTCGAGCAGTTGGCCGATCGTCACGCCGCTCATCCTGTCTCGGTCCACAGCGTTCTCCTCTCGTGTTGCGTGCTCCCCTCTCGTCCTGCTCAGCATCGCTCGATGACGTGTGAGAAGGCCGCGATGCTGTCGACCACCTCCCGCTGGTCGAGGCCGGGCCACTGCATGCGCATCCCGATGAAGCGGGTACCCAGCCGCTCCCGGTAACGCTGGATCTGCTCGACACAGTGCTCGACTCCACCGAGGATGAAGGCGTCCTCGGGAAGCACCTCGAAGTCGCCGACGGCATGGCCCCATCGGATGTACGCGTCGTACTTGGTCCGCAGGGCGCTGCCGGCGACCTTCATCGCGGCCTCGCGGTCCGCGGCGACGTACGCCTCGCGCATGATCGGGTATATCTTGTCCGCCGGGTCGACACTGCGGGGCAGCGCCTGCCGGTAGACCTCTTGTCGCTCCGCGATGGCATCGAGCGTCAGCTCGGGAGAGACCACCCATTCCTTCCCGACCTCGGCGGCATGCCGGATGCCCTTGGGGCCGGTTGCGCCGACCCACAGCGGAACCGCGTCGCGCTGCGGCGGCAGCAATCGGAGCCGGGCGTCCTCGAGCTGAACGTGCTCGCCCGTGTACGTCACGGACTCGCCCGACCACAGCCTGTAGACGACATCGATGACCTCATCGAACCGTCTCATCCGCTGCTGCGGGGGGAGACCGAACGCGCGGAACTCCGTGTCGCGATACCCCGTTCCAGCTCCGAAGATGAGCCGCCCACCGCTGATGACATCGAGCGTCGCGAGTTCCTCGGCCAGCAGAACGGGTGGATAGAACCCAGCCTGCAGCACCGCCGTTCCGATACGCATGTCCCCGGCCTCGCTCAGGAGCCGCGACAGGAACGGCACCGGCTGGAGGAACTGGAAGTCGGCGAGGAAATGTTGGGTGACCAGGATCGAATGGAACCCGGCGTCACGGGCACACCGTACCTGTTCGAGGGCCTCCTGCACCCGCACCTGCGGATCGTCATCGGGCAGGAATTGCCCGGCAAGCACGTAGCCGAAGTCGATGCCCGAATCTGCCATCAGTGCCACACGCGGACTCCTCACGTTCCGAAGTACATGGCGGCGAGCTCCCGGTCGCCGGTGATCTCCTCCGTCGGCCCCTCGGCGATGAGGCAGCCGTCGGAGAGGAACGCCACCGAGGAGCACGCCTCGCGGACAACGTCGAGGCTGTGCTCGACGAGACAGATGGTCGCTCCCGCCTCGACCGTGTCGCGGAGTAGACGCAGGACACGGTCGCGACCGGACTGGTCGAGGCCGGACATCGGCTCGTCGAGCAGGTAGCAGTCGGCTCCGGTGGCGAGCAACCGCCCGATCATGAGTAGCTTCTGCTCGGCATAAGCCAGGTTTCTCGCGAGCGTGTCCCCGTGGTCGTGCAGACCGAGGTAGTCGATCAGTTGATCGGCGCTCTCGCGTCGGTCGGCTCGGGCGGCGCGTGGACGGCGCAGGCCGCCGCCAAGACCGATGGGCACGATCCACTCGTGAGCGGTGGGCGTCAGGGCCGCCAACAGGTTGTCGCGCACGGACATCCCCTCGAACAGGCGCATGTCTTGAAAGGAGCGGACGACTCCACGACGAGCGCGCTTGTCGAACGCGATGTTGGTCACGTCGTCGTCGCCGAACAGGACTCGGCCTTCGTCCGGGGACAACAGCCCGCTGAGCACGTTGAACAGCGTCGTCTTACCGGCCCCGTTGGGGCCGACCAGTCCCGTGATCTGCTGCGGGCGCAGTTGCAGGGTGACGTCGGATACGGCCTGGAGTCCATCGAAGGCGATCGAGATGTTCTCGCACCGTAGCGTCCTCACCTTTCTGCCTTGCGGACCAGTGGCCCCGTCGCCAGGTGGCGGCTGCTCGATCGGCGGTGCCCCGGCGGCTGTCACGGAGTGGGGGGCGCCGCCGTCGCGGGACACCGTGGCGGTGCTCGCCGGCCGCACCTCCACGGCGGAGGACGGCGCCGGTTCAGGCCCCTCGGCGGGGGCGAACCGGCCGCCGCCGTCACCGACCGGTGCCTCGCTGCGTCGCCCGAGCAGCCCTTGCGGCCGGAACCGCAGGAGGATCAGAACCAGGAGGGAGAACGCCATGCCGTTGAGCGCGCCGACCAGGCTGTTGGGCAGTTCCAGGAAAGTCAGAGCCTGCGGGATGATCACCACCACGGCCGCGCCGATGAACGGGCCCCAGTACGCGGCCAAGCCGCCGATGATCGTCAGCGACAACACCTCTATCGAGCGGCCCAGCCCGAACTCGGCGGGGCTGATGAATTGCAGGTGAACGGCGAATAGCGCGCCCGCGACCCCGGCCAGGGCCGATGACAGCACAAACGCGCCGGTCTTGGCGGAGGCCGTCCGCTTGCCGAGGGACCGTGCCGCGATTTCGTCCTCCCGGATGGTTTTGAGAACCCGTCCATAGGGAGACCGCACCACGTAGTACACGATGACGGCCACAACGGCACACAGGACCCAGGCCAACCCCACGATCCGGAACGGGGAGGCGAGCTCGACTCCGAACACGCTGGGCGACGGGATCCCCACGAGGCCACCGGACCCCCCGGTGATGTCGAGGTTGGCGAACAGCCCGACCACTGCCACCTGAAACGCCAAGGTGAGGATCACGAGGTAGATATCGGTGACCCGCCAACTGCCGAGCCCGAGGATCAGGCCAACCACACCGGACAGGGCGAACGCGGCCACGACGGCGAGAAGGAAACCCCACCCTGCGTCGCGCATCAGCATTCCACAGGTGTAGGCACCGAGACCGAAGAAGGCACCGTGAGCGATCGAGAACAGCCCGGCGTAGCCCATCAGGAGGTTGAACGACAGCCCGAGGATCACGAAGACCGCGAGCAGCGCGAGCAGGTTGGTGAGGTAGAAGACCACGGTCGCTTCCTCCCGCGCTCACGCCTGGCGGATCGCGTGTCGGGTCAGCCCCTGCGGGCGCAGCAGCACGAAGACGAACAGCAAGAGGAACAGCATGAACTCGCCCCACTCGGTCGGAAGCTGCAGCACGACGAGGCCCTCGGTGATGCCGACCAACAGCCCCCCGGCGAGGGCCCCGGGCATGCTGCCGATCCCGCCGATGACCAACGCGACGATCGCCTTCACAAGCAGGTTGAAGCCCATCCCGGGCGTCACGGGTTGATCAACAGCGAGCAGCACGGCGGGCACCGCCGCCACCACCGAGCCCACGAGGAACACTCCGACGTAAGCGCGCTGCAGCCGGATTCCGAGGGTCTGGGCCCGTTCGGGGTTGTCACCGACCGCGCGGAACGAGAGGCCGAGCCTCGTTCGGGTCTGCAACAGGTACAGGCCGACGAAGACGACGGCGCTGGAACCGATCACGAGAAGGTCCCAGGCGCCGACCAGCAGCGGGCCGACGGTGACGCTCCAGCCGAGCGCGGCTGAGGGTGCGATCGGCTTCGGGTCCGCGCCGAATACGAGGATGACCAGGTTCTGCCCGAGTGCCAGCACCGCCAGCGACGCGGCGAGGATGACCATGTTGCTGGCATCGGCTCGCCGCAGCGGGCGGTACACGACCAATTCCACGGCAACACCGACGACGCCGCCGATCGCCAGCGCGGCAGCGGCCGCCACCAGCGGGTTGATGCCCACGGCCTGGAACATCCACCAGAAGGCGTAGGCCGCGGCCACGAGAGTGAAACCGTGTGCGAAATGCAACACCGAGGTCGTGGAGATAATCAGACTCAAGCCATACGCGAACAGGGCATAAAGCAAACCCAGGATGACCCCGTTCGATGACAGCTGGATCAGGAGGTCCACCTATGTCGCCTCCTCACGGGGGGACAACGGGATGTGTGAGGGCCAGCAGGCGCTGGCCCTCACACACAGTCACTCGACCGTCGCGACGACCTTGTCAGCAGTCGTGGGCGCGGATGGGTCGGTGATCCGTTTGAGGGTCACGGGCTTCTCTACGGTGAGTTGCTCGGTGAAGTCGACCTTCCTTTGCAGCGGGACCTCGAACGTGCCCGCACGGACGGCATCGACCAGGTTCTCGCCGGTGACCTCCTTCCCCTGCTCCCGTAGGTGCATGATCGCCTCGGCGAAGAGGAAGGGGCTGTCATACATGTAGGCCATGTAGGCCAGCCCGGGCGGGGCCTGACCCTCCTCCTGCTTGTACCGTTCGACCAGCGCAGCGAACTTCGGGTCCTCCGGGGTCACTGCGGTCGTGTCGGTGTAGATCACACCGTTCATCGCCTCGCCCGAAGCCTTGCGCACCGAAGTCGCCTGTCCCGGACCGGCGTACGTGGTGATCTGGGCGTCCACGCCCTGACGGTGCAGTTCCTTCAAGACCACCGGAGCTTCGCCGAGCAGAACCTGCACCTGAATGGTGTCGGGGTTGGCGGCCTTCACCTTCGCAACCTGCGCCGACGCGTCGATGGCGCGTTGGTCGAGGCTCTCCATCGCCACGACCTGCCCGCCGGCAGCCTCGAACTCCTTCTTGTAGACCTGCGCGGCGCCCTGGCCGGTCGCGTTGTCGATGTAGATGACCGCGGCGCGCTGCTTGCCGCCCTTCGTTGCCATGTAGTTGGCGACCCCGGAGACGCTGACCGATGACAGCGGGAAGAAGTTGACCAGCATCTCGCTGGCACCTGCGAGTTCCGGACTGTTGGCACCGTTGTTCACGACGCCGACACCGAGGCTCTCTGCGGTCGGAGCCATCGCCTTGACGACTGCGCTCCAGGCGGTGAACACGACCGGGACGCTCTCGACGGTGGCCAGCTTGGTCACGGCTGTGACACCCACCTCGGCGGTAGCCTGGGTGTCCTCCGTCACCAGCTCGATCTGGAAACCCTCGGCGGCGTACCGCTCGTTCACGGCCTCGACGCCGTACTCGGCGAACGTCGTGAACGGGCGTCCGAGCGACGCCTCCGAGCCGGACAGCGGCATGGCCCAGCCCATCTTGTAGGTCGTCTGCCCGAGTCCCCACCCGTACCGGTGCCGCCGCCCCCGCAGGCCGGACTTCCGAAGATCATGAGCACACAGATGGCCGAATTGTGGGTGTGAGCT
>WHSY01000010.1 GCA_009379815.1 Pseudonocardiaceae bacterium | reverse complement strand
CCACCGCCAGCAGTGACGACCAGCAGCGTGACCGTCCCTGACGATGGAGGGCTGAGGCGCGAGGAGTGCGTGACCGCTGCAGTGGCCGCGATGTTAAAGGGCTGTGGGCTCCCTGGCGCAGCTACGGCGCGCCGTCCTTCGGCGGCGCCAGATCGGTGCCGCCGAAGGTGCGAGCAGACCTCACAGGGCCCCGTCCTCCCACGGACCCCAGATCGCGAAGGTGCGGCCCAAGTTGCCCGGACCGCCGTTGCGGGTGTCGCCCTGGATGTTGACGAACAGGGTTTCGCCGTCTGGGCTGTATGTGGCGCCGGCCCACTCCCGCTGGGTGAACAGGTTGAGCGCGAAGTCGAACACCTGCCCGCGCTGGGTCAGCCCGCGCAGGTACTGGTCGGCGTCGCCGTCCTCGCAGAGTACGAGGCCGCCGCGGGGGGAGACCGTGATGTTGTCCGGGTTGTCGAGCTCGGCCTCGCCGGGCGATTCGTAGAGCAGGGTCAACTGGCCGCCGGCGTTGCCCCGTGGGCGGTACTGCCAGACCTGGCCCTGCTCGGCCTCGCCGCCGTCGGTGGAGTTGAAGAACACGCTGCCCTGGTCGTGCCAGCAGCCCTCCAGCCGGGAGAAGATCGCCCCACCCGCGGCGGCGCCTTGTGCGAAGACCGCCAGCGGGTTGGCCCTGGCGCTGGCCGGGTCCGGGTCGGCGATGTCTACCCATTCCACTGGCAGCGGGCGGCCCACCCGTTGCCCGGTGCTGGTGTCGTAGTTGTCCCGGGCCCGGATCTTGAGCATCTGCAGCCGCCCACCGTCGGCCAGCGAACCGGGGCGGTCCGGGTGGAAGCGGTAGAAACCGGCCGTGTTGCGGTCCTCGGTCTCGTAGATGATGCCGGTGTCCGGGTCGACCGCGACCGCCTCGTGCACGAAGCGGCCCATCGCGGTCAGCGCCACCGGGTCGATCTCGTCGGTGGCCGACGCCGGTATCTCGAAGACGTAGCCGTGGTCCTGTTGCCAACCCTGTGCCCGCCCTTCGGTGGTCTCCTCGCAGGACAGCCACGAGCTCCACGGCGTGGGACCGCCGGCGCAGTTGACGATCGTGCCTTGCAGGCTGACGAAGTCGCGCACCAGCTGCCGGTTACCGCCGGGCTCGACTTCCAGCGACGTGGTGCCGCCGGGCCCGAGGTCGTCGTAACGGGGCGCGCCGGCAGAGCCGTCGAGGCCCGCGACGCCGGGGGGATTGCGGTCCTCGTGGTTGCGGATCAGTCGCACGTTGCCGTTGGGTAGTGCGAACGCGGCCATCCCGTCGTGCGCCCTGGGGGTGTCGTTGCCGTCAGACATCTCGGTGCCCTCGACACCGAATGCGGCGTAGGCGAACCCCTCGGGCAGCGCCAGCAGCGGCTTGGTGCCGAACTCTGGGTCGCTGTTGACCGGTGGGCGGCCGGACAGCTCCCCGTAGCCGACCGCACGGTTCTGCTGCTGGCGGCTGACCCCGCGCCCGGGAGCCGCTGTCGCCGAGTGGGCCAGGAACGCTTGTGCGGCTCCGAGGCCTCCCGCGATCGCGGTGGTCCGCAAGAAGCCTCGCCGGCTCAAACCCTGGCGACCGGCGACATCATCAACGCTCATTTCTTCAGGTCCCTTCTCATGTCCCGGGTCGCGGGCTGCATATCGCGTCAATGAGGTCACGTCGTGGCGCCGGGCCTGCCGTTCTCGATCACGTAGGTGGCGCGGGTGCGGAGCGGTGCGCCGGGCAGGGTCACGTAGTCGACGACGCGGAAGTCGGCGGTCCACTCGGCGGGCGTGACAACGTTGCGCACGTAGCCTCGGTTGCGGTTGATGAACTTGATGTGCGGGTTCTCGGCGAGCTGCACCGAGTCGTTGGGTCGCTGGTCCTGACCGTCGCCGCCGGTGCTGATCGAGGTGCCGACCAGTTCGGTGGCCACGGTGGCCGAGTCGGGGTCGTCGAAGTCGGCCTTGACGTCGCAGACGTAGTTGGCGTGCACGTCGCCGGTCAGCACCACCGGGTTGGAGGTGCCGGCAGCGGCGAGGTGGTCGCGGAGGTTGTTTCGCTCGACCAGGTAGTTGTCCCAGGCGTCGTTGCTGAAGCCGGTGTCCGGCCCGGCGACGAAGTCGCGCTGGGAGAAGAACACCTGCTGGGCCAGCGCGTTCCAGCGCGCGGTCGGGCCGGCCACCGCGTCGCGCAGCCAGGCCTCCTGCTCGTCGCCGAGCATGGTCCGGTCCGGTTCGTCTCGCCGGGCGTCGCCGACCTGGTCGCTGCGGTACTGCCGGGTGTCGAGGACGTGGAAGTCGACCAGGTCGCCGAAGGTGAATCGGCGGTAGAGCGCGATGTCGATGCCATGGGGCATCGACGACCGGCGCAGCGGCATGTGCTCGTGGTAGGCCTGAAACGCGGCTGCCCGGCGGGCCAGGAACTCCTCCCGCGACTGCCGGTCTGGGTCCTGGGGCACCTCGTCGGCCCAGTTGTTGTCCACCTCGTGGTCGTCGAACACGACGACCCAGGGGAAGGCGCCGTGCGCGCCTTGCAGGTTGGTGTCGGTCTTGTACTGGGCGTGGCGATTGCGGTACTCGTCGAGAGTGACCGGCTCCCCGTCGCCCTCGTGTCGGCGGGGCAGGTCCGGGTTCGGGGGGCCCTCGTAGACGTAGTCGCCGAGTTGCACCACCAGGCTGAGATCTTCCTCGGCCAGGTGCCCGTGGGCGGTGTAGAGGCCGCTGGCGTAGCTCTGGCACGACGCGAAGGCGAAGGCGAACTGCTGCAGGCTGCGACCGGGATCGGGAGCGGTCCTGGTCCGGCCAACCGGGCTGATCTCGCCGCCCGCGCGGAACCGGTAGAAGTAGTCGGCACCGGACCGCAGCCCGGCCACCTCGGCGTGCACCGAGTGCGCTGCCTGCGGCCGCGCCAGCTCGCTACCCGAGGCGACCACCAGGCGAAAGTTCTCGTCGGCGGCGACCTGCCACTGCACCGGAACCGGCCGGTCCGGCATGCCCCCGCCGGCGAGGGGCTCGGGCGCCAGCCGGGTCCACAGCACCACCCCGTCGGGCAACGGGTCACCCGAGGCCACCCCCAGGGTGAACGGCTGGCCGGGGACCTGTCTGCGCGACGGAACCCGTGCCTCCGCCCAGCCCGGCGCCGCGCCCAGAGCGGAGGCACCCAGCACGGCGGCCCCCGCCGCGCCACCGAGCAGCACCCGCCGCCGGGATACCGAACCACGACTCGCTGGCGAACCGGCGACGTCGGACATCAGCTACCTCCGCTGGTTAGGACACCGCCCCACGGGCGGGCGACGCTGATCACGTCACGGCCCCACTAGAACCTGCGGACGGTGACATCCCAACCACGAAGGGATAAACTCTTGCCGCTGGCTTGAGAGCCGAGCCCTGCAGTGTGAGCACCCAGCGGAGCATCGGCGGCTCCGGTTGCCACACCGATGGGGCCGGTGATGCCGCTCCCGTCCGGAACCGGAGAAACCGGGACAAGCTGGGCGACCACGGGCTCGAGGCGCTCGACGCGGCGCCGGCGCGCGGGAGGGTCGAATCGACCCCGAGCGGGTGAATCTCGGGTGGGCGCCCCGGACGCACCGCCGATCGGCACCCCCGCCGAGAATCAGTTTCCCGTTCGCGATCGCCCGGCCGAGGACGTCAACGGTGGCGGGGTCGTCGACCTGCTAGCCCAGGTGATCGACTCCGCCGATGGGCAACTGGCCATCTCCGAGCCGCGGTGTGCTGGACAGCGCCACCAGCGAGGTGGCATGGGCAATGGCGACGGGCTCTTCTGTCTGAGTCAGTCGCCGTCCGGGTGAAGCCCTCGGCGTGTTCAATTGTTGTTCAGCTTCGTGCGCAAGGCTGCGCGAAGCTCCTTTATGTCGGGCAGGACGCGGACGAGTCGACCGACGAGCGCGAGGGCTACGTTGCGGTTCGTGGCTTCGACGGCACGCTGATACGAAAATGATGTCGGGGACGGGCGAACGGGACCGCCGGCTCGGCGTGCATGAGTGGCGGCGAGCCGGGGACGGGGAGTGCGCTGTCAGGCCGCGGGTTCGAGGGTGACCTTGTTGCCGAGGGCCTCAAGCTGGCGGATGTGGTTGCGCTTCTTGCGGTCTGGGCCGATGCGGGTGTCGTAGAAGTCGGACCCGAGGTCGCAGAACCCGGCGACCCGTCCCAGTGCTGGCCGGACCGTATGTCCGCTGTGGTCGTTGAGTCCGCGACGAGGAGCGCAACTCATGGCGACGCAACAGTCAGGGATGCGGTCGGGCCGTGGGAACATCGACGCCACAGTGTCTGTACACATCGGATACCATTCGGCGCGGCCCTCCCCCGCCGTCGGCCCCCTCGTCGGCGAGGGAAGGCCGTCTCGCTGCCGGCTCCCACCCCAACCGGGCGGAGGGGTCGTCACCGTGGGCAGGGCGCGGCTGCTGGCAGCGATGCCAGACATGTGGCAGACCGCGCTCACTGAAACACATCCCCGACCACACCACGGGCGGTGCGCCGCCGCGTTGCGACACCACATCGAGCCGGCAGCCACGCCCACGGTGTCCACGATCGGGCTAGCGTTGGTTACGTAGTCAACCGACAACTGTGCGTTATCGTTCCGTCCATGTTGGAACCAATGGGTCCACATCCCGAGGACGTGTATTGGCGCCGCCGGGTCGCTGCCCTCGCCGCCCTGGCGGTGGCGCTGCTGCTCGGGCTATGGTCGCTGACGGCCCTGGCCGGCGGCCAGGAGCCGGGCACACCGGCTCCCGTCCCGCAAGGCGCAGCAGCCACCTCGACGGCGGTTACAACCCCCAGCCCCACCCCGGCGCCCAGCAGTTCGGCCACACCACCTGCTGCACCGCCGACGAACGAGTCAGTCGCCCCCTCCGGCGCGCCACCTTCCCCGCCGGCGCCGATCCCGCCGCCTCCCCCGCCGGGGTTGTGTCCGGACGAGGCGATGGAGCTAACCGCCCAGCCAGGCAAGCCAGAATACCCAGTGGGACAGCGCCCCGAATTCCGGCTCATCGTCGCAAACACCGGCCCGGTATTTTGCTTCCGCGACCTCGACGCGGCGTTGCAGGAGGTGGTGGTGCTGCCCGCGACCGGGCAGGATCGGCTGTGGTCGAGTAACGACTGCTTCACCGGTGAATCCGACTCCGTGCGCACCCTCGCCCCCGGCGAGCAGCTCGTGTTCACCGTGGTCTGGGGCGGGCGAACCTCAGCACCCGGATGCCCCGCCGCCGCCCGCGAAACCGTCAAGGCCGGCGACTACCAGCTCGTCACCAAACTCGGCAAGCTCACCAGCCCACCGGTACCCTTCCGCCTACTCCCCTAGCCACCACCCGACGTTCGCAGCCGCCCTCGCAGCGTCGACGCCCGGGGCCCACGTCGTCCCCCACCCGATGCCGGAGTGGCCGCCCATCGCGTCTTTCCCCCACTGCGGCCTGATCACCCGCATGCCGCTGTCCTGACAGGGCCGAGCAGCAACTCTCGGCGGGACGCGGCTGCCGCCGGGCCACAACGGCGGCTCGCCGGCGGCGACCCGGCCACCGCCGCGCTCCTCGCATCTGGCCTGGTCATGCGGCCCCGGCAGGAGTCCTACCTCCACACCGGGGCCTTGATCCACCACCTGACAGGAGGAAGTGGACCATGAGCACCATATCCGCCACCACCGAGCCCGAGCGGTTCACATTTCGGGCTCCTCGCCGACGTGTTCGCCGTGCTCGACGAGCACGGCTACCCAGCGGCCCGACGGCGAGCACGAGCGCGACGTCGCGGTCGGCCGCAGCGTCGAGACGCTCGGCGACCTCGTCCGCGTCTACGAGGCGGCGGGCAGCGGTGACCACCGGGCGAGACCTACCGCGCCGCCATCGAGACGCGCCGGCCCGCCGACTGCGGCGCCGGGACCTGTACGCTACTCGTCCGCCGCGTCAACAATCACGTGCAGCTGTTGCATCACGGGGGTGCTGGCCACCGGCGCGGAGATGGACGACCAGCAGGCCATCGAGTTGGCGCGCTACATCACCGCAGCAGCCCAGCGAGGAAGATCATGACCAGCGGCTACCCATCTGACCGGTTCGCGGGGCTGATGACCCCCGAGAACGGGTGGCGCCACGACGTCATCCACGATCGGCACGGCAACCCGATGGCGCTCGTCGCCGTCCGGGTCGGCCCGCGCTGGACCGACGCGGTCGCGATCGAGGGCGAGGACCAGTGCGTCGCGACGCGCCACCACACCCCCCACGACACGGTGCCCGACGTGCCATCCGAGATCCCGTCGGAGTCGACGGCAGTGTGGCATCGCGACGGCCGCGCCGAGGATGTGCTCGCCGAACTGCTCGAACTGCCCGCCCCGTAACCCCCGGACGAACCGGGCGATACGCACCATAAGCGGCCCCCGGGCCGGAGCAAGGGACCGGACCGAGGGCCTTGATCCAACAACCTGAACAAGACAGGGGTGGACCATGGCCAACGTACAACCCGCCCCCTCGAGCTATCAGCAGCCCCAGCCGGTGCAGCATACCCCGGCGCCGACGGATCCGTTCGCGGTCGTGTCCCTGATCTTCGGAATCTTGTGGCTGTTCTGGATCGGCAGCCTACTGAATATATACTGATAATAGGGCGTGTCTCACAAAGCCGAGCCGTGTCAGACGTAAGCGCGGACGTGCTCAGCGGGTAACCGGGCGTCGAGTCACCCCTCCTGACAAAACCGGGCCCGACCAAGATTTCCTGGCCGGGCCCGATATGCTACCCGAACTGACGTGCCGCTCCCACCACGAGGCGACGATACTTAGGATCGCCTTACCTTTGCTCTCTGTCAACCCCTCGAACCGTTATGTCGGGATCGACAGCTACGACGTGGTTGACCTGGCCGGTGCTATCCCGCCCTCGTCCCCTGTAGCCTCGATGACGAAGACACGAGCCGCCTGCTGAGCATGCCCCCCTCGGGCTCGGCGGGTGGATCCCGGTGTGCCCCGGCGAGCGGCGATGCCGATCCTCTTGGTCGGGGCACACCGGGGGAGCATGCCGAACCGAGACTGACGCTTCCAGCAGGGTACGGACCCTTGGATGGCGCCGTCAGGGTTGGGGAGTGCTGGGCAAGGGGGCCCGGCTGCAGGTCGGCCACGACCTCGCTCAAGGTCGCCTACGGCGCCACCGTGCTCGTCGGGCTCCACCGAATGGGCGCGAATTCCGCGCTTCGGGCCGGGCCGTGGCCGAGGTCGTGTCTGACCATACCGTCATCGATACCCGCAACCTGCTCGACCTCGACGTGCTGCGACGCGTCGGGGTCGGCCTCCACGGCCTCCGGCCACCGGCATTTGGTGCCATCCCCGGATGGCCGGGGCCAGGCTGTTGACGCCGTAGCAGTCAGTTAGGTAAACCTGCCCTAATCGACTGAGGAGAAGTGTCATGTCACGACTGCGCCGGCTCCTGGCGGCGATGCTGGGGCTGCTGGCTCTGATGGCGACGGCGTGCGGCGGTTCCGGGGATGGGGCCACCGTCGCGCCGGACCAGCCCGCGGGCCCCACGCGGACCGTGCAGCACTCGATGGGCAACACCGAGATCACGGGTACGCCGCAGCGGGTGGTCGTGCTTGACACCGGAGAGTTGGACTCGGTGCTCGCCCTGGGCGTCAAGCCGGTGGGCGCCGTGCGTGCGGACGAGGCCACCGGGCCGCAGGCATACCTGTCGGATCGGGCGACGGGCATCAAGCCGGCCGGCACGGTCAACCAGCCGAACCTCGAGGCGATTGCGGCGCTGCAACCAGACCTGATCCTGTCCAACAAGGTCCGTCACGAGGAGCTCTACGACGAGTTCAAGAGCATCGCGCCCACGGTGTTCGCGGAGTCGGTGGGCCAGTCGTGGAAGCGCAACTTCCGGGTCGCAGCCCAGGCGCTGGGCAAGTCGGACCAGGCCGAGCGGATCCTCGCCGACTACCGGCGCAAGGCCCAGCAGGTCGGCCAGCGCTTCGGCGACCCGACACAGATCGAGGTGAGCATGGTCCGGTTCATGTCGGATGCCATCCGGCTCTACGGCGAAGGCTCGTTCATCGGGACGATCCTGGCCGATGCCGGCTTCGCCCGCCCGCAGATCGCGCGGACCGACGAAACGTTCGTCGAGATCAGCCAAGAGCAGCTGTCCCGCGCCGACGGAGACGTGCTGTTCCATGCGGCCTACGGGCCAGACGGCGGAACCCAGATGAGCCAGCTAACCGCGGGCCCACTGTGGCAGCGGCTGGGCGCGGTCACCCGCGGTGACTCCCACCAAGTTAGCGACGACCTATGGTATCTCGGGATCGGCCCGATCGCCGCCGACCGGGTACTCGACGATCTGGCTACCTACGTTCCGCACTCCTGACCGGCGCCCAAGGATCCACTAGCGAGACAGCTTCGCCGACGGTGGGCAGGTTCCGCAGGGCAGCCCCGAGCCGGCCCATGCCCTTGGTGGAACGACTCGGCGGACAGGTGCACCAGTTCGTTGCAAGGCATCTTGAAGCCCGGGACCGCCGAATGCATGCGGGCACGATAACTCGAGCCTTGTTTGCGTATTTGCGTGTATACGCAGATACGATGCTCTTCGTGGTGACGACGTCCGAGGCCCCGCGCGACGAGGTCTCCCGAGCCGGGGGCGTGCGGGTGGGGTACGACTGCGTGACCTGCCGCAGGCGCGGTGGGCGGCGCTGGCCACCGCGCTGTTCGTCGTGGGCGCGGCAGCGCAGCTGACCGGCGTTCCGGGGTTCGTGTGGTGGGCGCTGTAGCTGTGCTGCTACCTCGCGGGCGGATGGGAACCTGGTCTCGCCGGCCTGCGCACGTTGCGGGGGGCAGGCTGGACGTGGACCTGCTGATGGTGGTCGCCGCGGTTGGTGCGGCCGCGATCGGGCAGCCCTTCGACGGTGCCCTGTTGATCGTCATTTTCGCCACGTCGGGCGCGCTCGAGGCGTTCGCGACGCAGCGCACCGCGGCCGCCGTCCGTGGCCTGCTCGACGTCGCGCCGTCCCGGGTCACGCGGCTGACCGATGCCGAGGAGGAGCCGGGCCACCCGGCCGAGCTGGTCGTCGGGGACGTGGTGATGGCGCGGCCGGGCGAGCGGATCGGGGCGGACGGCCGGGTACTGGCTGGCCACAGTGACGTCGACCAGGCCACGATCACCGGCGAGCCGCTGCCCGCCGCCAAGGGACCGGGCGACGAGGTGTTCGCCGGAACCCTCAACGGCACCGGAGCGCTGCGGGTCCCGGGTGGCACGCACCGCAGACGACACCGTCGTCGCCCGCATCGGGCGATGGTCGAGCAGGCGTCGGCCACCAAGGCCCGGACGCAACTGCTCATCGAGAAGGTCGAGCAGCGCTACTCGGTGGGGATGGTGGCCGCCACGTTGGCGATCTTCGCCGTCCCGCTGGCGCTCGGTGCCGCCCTGGAGCCCACTCTGCTACGGGCGATGACGTTCATGATCGTCGCATCGCCCTGCGCGGTGGTCCTGGCGACAATGCCGCCGCGCCTCGCCGCGATCGCGAACGCGGGTCGGCACGGGGTGCTGGTGAAATCCGCCGTCGTGATGGAACGCCTCGCCACGGCGACGACGGTAGCCGTCGACAAGACCGGCACGCTGACCGAGGGCAGTCCCCACCTCGTCGCCGTCCGCGTCGTCGGCCGGTGGTCCCGGACGAGGTCCTCGCCCGGGCGGCAGCCGTCGAGCGGGGCAGCGAACATCCCCTCGCCGCCGCCGTGGTCGGTGCGACGCGCGACCGCGGGCTCGCGATCCCGGCGGTCACCGGTTTCCGCTCCGCACCCGGGCAGGGAGTCACGGCCACGGTCGAGGGCGATGCCGTATCCGTCGGGCATCCGGCCGCGCCGCTTCCCGGCGACGCCGAGGCCGTGGTGACCGAACTCGAAGCCGCCGGCCACACCGCCGCGCCGGTCACCGTCGGCGGGATCGCGGCCGGGGTCCTCGGGTTCACCGATCAGGTCCGCGGCGGCGCGCCCGAGGCCGTCGACGACCTCGCTGCCCTCACCGGGCGCAGCCCGGTCCTGCTCACCGGCGACAACGCGCGGGCAGCCGGCGCCCTCCCCCGCGACCTGGGATCGCCGACGTACACGCCGGCCTGCTGCCCGGCCGACAAGGTGGATCAGGTGCGCAGCCTCGAGCACACCGGGGCGCGGGTTCTCGTCGTGGGCGACGGGGTCAACGACGCGCCGGCGCTCGCCGCGGCGCACACCAGCATGGCCATCGGCAACGCCGGGTCGGACCTCGCGCTCGAGACCGCCGACGCCGTCGTCGTCCGCGACGAGATCGCCGCCATTCCTTCCCTGCTCGCGCTCGCCCGGCGTGCCCGCCGCGTCGTGCTGGCGAACCTCGTGATCGCGGGATCGTTCATCACGGTGCTCGTCGCCTGGGACCTGCTCGGACACCTGCCGCTGCCGCTCGGAGTCGCCGGCCACGAGGGATCGACGATCCTGGTAGCGCTCAACGGGCTACGGTTGCTGCGGGCCTGCGCGTGGCGCGGCACGATTTGGTCGAAACCACCGGCCAGTGACGGCCGCGGCGTGGGCGACCCCGACGACGGCCACCAGCGCGACGACGGGCCCGGTCAGCAGGCCGGTGTGCAAGGCGAGCCGGGCCGCCAGCCCGGCGAGCACGCCGGCGGCCCCGGCCACGCGAGGAGCCCGCGGATCCGGTGACACAGCGACCGCGCTGCGACGGTCGGCCACCGTCCCCTGCGCCGTCCACGTTCTACTGGGTAGCGACTGATCCGGTGATTGCCGTGACCTGCCCCGCGACGCCGTACCTGCGGCGACTGACGGCCGCCAACGTGTGGCCTGGGGAGCTGGTCCGCGACCGCTACGGGCACTGACAGCCAGGATCCGCGTCCTGAGGCAAGCGCTGTGAGCCGTTCGCTTGCCCGGCGAGGCGCACCCGCACCGGCGTGGCATCCGCTGCACAGCATGACCTGGCGAGCCGGGCGAGTGCGGTGCCGCCGTTCTCGCCGCGCACCACGAACCCGATGAGGCGCACCTCACGCACGTCAAGGCTGGCCGAGCCCTCCCACACCGCACGGGTCACGAAGCCCCCAGCCACAGCGGCGGAGCGTCGCCCAAGCGGCAGCGGCCCGAGGCCTACCCGGATCGGTCCTGGGCGGCGACCGAGCCCGCCGAGCGGATCACGGTGGCAGCGCCCAGTGCGGGCAACGCCACCACCAGCACGGCGCACGGCGCCTCCAACAAGGTGCTGCGGTCGTCGTGACACGGTCGAGGCGGGCGGGGCCGTGGCAGCGGAAGCGGGCATCGCCCGGTACCCCGGCCCAACGGGCGCCGCAGCGATCGGATCCACACCCGCCGTGTTGCTGCTCACCGCATCGGCGCGCTGGCGACCGACCACCGCGCCACCGCCGCGCGGGTGCTATGGCAGACCGTCACCCGGACCCATCCGGTACGGGCGGGCGGTTGGCCGCGCTGGCCGCGAGCCAACCCCGAACCTCCTTGCCGAGCAGGATCAAGAAGAACTCCGCGACCGTGACCCCGACCATGGTGGCCGAACCCGCGGTGCCCAGGTGGAAGCTGACCAGCAACCCGGCCAGGACACCGACGACCGCGAACCCGATCGCGGCCAGCATCATGACCGGTACCCGGCGGGTCACCAGCGCCGCCGTGGCGGGTGGTGCGATGAGGAACCCGAACACGAGCAGCACACCCACGGCCCGGAACGAGGCGATGATCGCCGCCGCGAGCAGGGCGAGCAGGACGACGTGGGCCAGCCGCGGTCGCAGCCCGAGCACGGCGGCTTTGCGCTCGTCGAGTGCGAGCACGATGAACGGCCGGTACAGCACCACGGTCAAGACGATGGCCACCACCGCGGCGACGGCGGCCACCCCGATGTCGGCGTCGGTCACGCCGAGGACGTCGCCGAACAGGATCGCGGTCAGGTCGCCGGCGTAGGACTGCGCCTTGGAGGCGATGATCACTCCCAGGGCCAGCATCCCTACGAACAGCAAGCCGATGCCGGTATCCGCACGCAGCCGGGCGCACCGCTGCACGACACCGACCCCGCCGATCACGACCACGGCGGCGACCGCCGCGCCCAGGATCAGGCTGATCTCGAGCAGGTAGGCCAGCGTCAGGCCGGGCAACACCCCGTGCGCCAACGCGTCGCCCATGAACGCCATCCCCCGCAACACCACCCAGGTGCCCACCAGCGACGTCGTCACCCCGGTGACCAGACCCGCTGTCATGGCGTGACGCATGAACTCGAACGTGAAGGGAGCGATCAACCAGTCCACCGCGCACCTCGGTCCCACGGTCGGTCGAGCTAGGAACGCGCTCAGCCAGTCAGCCCGGCGGCGATCCGCTCGGCATCGACGGTGATCATCCCCAGGTAGGTGCCGGCGTCGCCGTCGGCGGCCAGCGACCCGGTGTAGAGCTCGACGACCGCGGTCGTGATTAGTGTGTGGCAGCGCCGCATTATGCGTCTCGTGGCGATGTGGGAGCTGCAAGGCGGCCCGACGTGGCTGGAGAGCTGGACCGCCCGTCTGCCGCTCGTTGCTGCGTTGCTGCATGGTCTTGCGCTGGCGGGCGCCTTGGCGCTGGTTAACCAGGCCACCGGGCTGAGCTCGACGACCGCACTGGTCGTTGTCGTCTTCTACTCGGCGTTTGTCTACATACGAGGCAGGGAACAGCAAGCGGCGCTGAGACGCTATCGCGCTTCGGTCGACGCGGCGACTACTGCAGCTGGAGGGCGCGGTATGCCAGTGGCTCAGGAACCCAAGCACCCGACGCTGCGCGCGGTGTACTGGCGCGAGGAGATCCTCGGTGTCGTGCTGTGGCTGCGTGGCGAGGGGTTGGACGAGAGCCTTGAGCCCGACGCGCTCCGCAGCTTCCTGGGCATCGATCCCGAGAAGGCCGCGGCACAGCTCGATCGGCTTGCGGCCCAAGGCTATCTGCAACGGCGCCCAGACGGGCGCTATGTGCTGAGTCGCTACGGCGAAGAGGAAGGGCAACGCCTCGTCGAGGGAGACCGAGCCGTACCGCCACCCACATCCGGCGCGTGTGGGCCTGATTGTTGGTGCTCCAGTTCGCCGATGGAAGCCCTACGGTGCGACGCTGGCTAAAAGGAGGACAAGCTGCCCCTCTTCCTCCCATGGCCGCGCGCCGGTGCTGACCTCCAGAAGGTCGCGGGTGCGAACACGAAGTGCGCCATCCGGCCGATCCCGCCGCAGCGCGAGCTTCTGGGAATGGGCTCGGCCCTGCCAGTTGCTCGTAGCGAGCCTGCGACGGCGTGCCGTCGGCCTTACTAGCTACTTGTCGTCTCCGTCGTCCCGCTGTGGGCCTTTCCCGAGGTGGCGTTCGACAGCTTGGCGCACCTCGTCGGGGGTGTGGAACACGGCGGGCGGGGTGACCATTTCGACTGACCCATCGGGGCGCAGCACGTAGCTGACCGGCAGGATGGGGGGCGCCTGCAGCGCGCGCTGCAGGGCGCCCTTCGGGTCGGTGACCGAGGGGTAGCGGATCCCGAGGTCGGCGAGCAGGCGCAGCGCGTCGGCGGGCCGGTCCTGCGCGTTGATCCCGATCACCGGTATCGCGCCGGGCTGGGCGGCGTAGGCGGCGAGCAACGGCATCTCCTCCCGGCACGGCGGGCACCAGGACGCCCAGATGTTGAGCAGCGCGGGGCGTCCGGCGAGCGCGGCGGCGAGGTCGACGCTGCCCGGCGCGCCGAGGCAGGGCACGGTGATGCCAGCCAGCGGTCCCGAAGGGGCCGGCGCGTCGGGCGGCGGGGTCGGGCAGGGCTGCAGCGCGGCCTGCTGGCGCAGCCCGGCCAGTGCGGTGCCGTCGGGAACGGGGGCGGTGAGATCGACGGATTCCTCGAGCACCTGCGGCGCCGTGCCATCGCTGGGCTCCGGGATGGAGTACTTGCCGTCCCGTGGCCACAGCGCGATCAGTCCGGCGATCGCGAGCACCATGACGACGACCGTCCATCGTATCTCCGAGCGCATGGGTGATAAGCCTCCCTGTCGGGGTGTCAGCGTCCGGGGGCCGGCTGGGTTGGGCCGGTGACCTCGGATCGGGGTTGGCGCCCGGCGAGCACCGCGTCGAGCACGCGGGCGAGCACCGGGTAGCTGGAGGCGCCGGTGATCTTGGCGGCGATCCTGCCCTGCCGGTCGATGAAGTAGGTCTCCGGGACGCCGAACACGCCGAAGTCCAGGGCGAGCCGAGACCCGGGGTCGGTGACGTAGCGGTAGTTGGGGCCGCCGCGGCCCAGCTCGTCGAGGAAACCGACCGCGGAGTCACGCCCGTCCTGGTAGTTGACGCCCACGAATGTGACCCCGGCGCTGCGGTAGTCGCGGGCCGCAGCGACCAGCGCGGGATGCTCCTCGCGGCAGGGCACGCACCAGGAGGCCCAGAAGTTAACCACGACGACCTGCCCGCGCAGGTCCGCCAGCGACATCGCGCCGGGCTGCTCCAGGTACGGCACCTCGCGGGTGGGGGCGGGCTGGCCGATCAGCGGGCTGTCGACCAGCGTGGGGTCGGTGCCCAGCCGAGCCCCGAACACCGCGCCGATCCCGATCGCCAACACGACGACCGCCAGCGCGCCCCAGCGCAGCACCCGCCAGCGCCGGCTACGACCGGGCCGCAGCAGCGCCTCGGTCTCGGTGCTCACCGGCCCGCCTCTTCCTGCCGCTGCCGGGCAACCGCGGCGAGCTTGTCCACCTGCTGCGCCACGGTGGGCGGTAGATCGCGCTGGCGCATCCGCTCCAGCGTCGCGAGCGCCGTATTCGGATCGTCCAGCCCGTGCAGCGCGATGTTCGCCTTGAACCACAGCGCGTCCAGCGGCGGCTGCGCCGCATCCAGCGCGCGGTCGACCCACTCCATGGCCTCGACGGGACGGCCGACCTGCAGCAGCAGCCACCCGAAGTGGGCCTGCGCCGCTGGGTTGCCCGGGTCGCGGCGCAGCGCCTCGGCGTAGTGCTCGGCGGCCCGCTCGTAGTCGCCCTGTTCGGTGAAGCGCTGGGCCAGCGCGAGCCGCATCCCGATCACACCGGGGTTGTCCGCGACGACGGTCTCCAGCTCGGCGTTGCTGATCGTGGCCGGATCACGGGACAGCGGCGGTGCCGCCGAGGCGCCGAGCTCGTTGCCGGTGACGAACCCGCCCTCGGGCCGCTCGCCCACCGACAGCGGCAGCAGCACCGCGGCGGCGATCACGGCCGCGATCGCGGTGAGCGCATAGGCGGCGAGGCGGCCGCGGGAACGGCGTGGCTTCCTCGGCTCGGAGGGGGAGTGCTCTTCCGCGGTGTCGAGGGCGGCGAGGGCACGGGCGGCAGTGGTCTCGTACCGGTCCCGCAGCCCGGCCGCGGCAGCGTCCGGGATCTCGCCGTCGTCGACCTGGCGGTCCAGCCCGGCGAGGTCGCGCAGCGCCTGGTCGGCCAGCTCCTGCAGCCGGGCACGCTCGCCGCTCACGGCTCCTCCTCGGCGGGGCGGGCGCGGGCGAGCGCGGCGTCGACCCGAGCCCTGTCGGCCGGGGACAGGTCGCCAGCCGGTGGCGGGGCGCGGCGGGCGTGAGCCAGCACGGCCGCGAGACCGGCCAGGGCCACCACGGCGGGCAGCAGCCACACCAGCAAGGTCCGGCCCCGCGCGGGGGGATCGATGAGCACCCAGTCGCCGTAGCGGGCACGGAAGTACTCGATGATCTGCTTGTCGCTGCGCCCGGCGGCGACCTGCTCCTCCACCACTCGCCGCATCGCGACGGCCGTGTCGGACTGCGACTCGGCGATCGACACGCTGGTACACACCGGACAGCGCAGCCGCTGCTGCAGCTCGTAGGCGCGGTCGGTCTCGCCGGATCGCCCGATCAGCAGGCCCACGGCGGTGACCGCCAGCAACGCCATGGCGATGATGACGATGCCGAGGTTCACCGCCCGGCTACGCATCCGACCTGACCTCCTCGGTGGCCGGCACCGTGGACTCGTCCCGCCGGCGGATCCGGCCGCTGAGCGCCCAGAAGCCACCCGCGACGACGAGCAGCCCGCCGACCCACATCCAGACCATCAGCGGGTAGCGGTAGAGGTTGAGTGTGACCCGCTCGGGCTGCAGGTCGGCCAGCGCGACATAGATATCGCGAGTGGGAGTCGTCCACACCGACGGCGTCCCCACGGCCCGCGGCCGCCCGGGGAACGAGTTCAGCCGCGGCTCGTCGACCCGCACCACCTTTCCGCCCGAGCGGTAGACGATGTGCGCGTCGGTGACGAGCCGGTCGGGCAGGCGGTGCTGCTCGCTGCGCTCGAAGGTGACCGAGTAGCCGGCGAACCGCGTGGTCTCGCCCCGGTCCAGCGTGACCGTGGCCCGGTCGGCCATGGCACCGGAGACGGCGATGACGACGGCCACCAGCGCGACGCCGAGGTGGGCGAGCTGCCCGCCCCAGTAGGCCCGCTGCCCGGTGACCAGCCGCAGCAGGTCGCGGGGCCGCCGGCCGGGGGCGCCGACCGCCAGCTGGCGCACCGTGGCACCGGCCATCGCGACCGCGAGGAACACGACGGTGACCACGCCGGCCGACCGGACACCGGCCAGGACGAGGGCGGCCGCGGCGGCGCTGGCGGCCAGCAGCGGGTACCGCAGCCGGGCCCACAGCACGCCCGCGGTGGCGTGCCGGTAGGGGGTGAACGGGCCGACGCCCATGGCCAGCAGCAGCCCGAACGCGATCGGCACCGCCATCCGGTCGAAGTACGGCCGCCCGACGGAGACCTGCGCGCCGGTGACCGCCTCCACGAGCATGGGGTAGGTGGTGCCCAGCAGCACGACGAACGCGAACAGGCTCAGCAGCAGGTTGTTGACCAGGAAGGCGCCCTCCCGGCTGGCCAGCGACTCCGGGCGCGACAGCGACGCGACCCGCTCGCCGCGCAGCGCGAACAGCGTGAACCCGCCGCCGAGCACGAGCACGAAGAACCCCAGCAGTGGCGGGCCGATGCCGGACTGGGTGAAGTTGTGTACCGACTGTGTCACCGCGGAGCGGGTCAGGAACGTGCCGAAGATGGTCAGCGCGAAGGTGGCGATCACCAGCACGAAGTTCCAGGCTTGCAGCATGCCCCGCTTGACCTGCACCACCGAGGAGTGCACGAACGCGGTGGCGACCAGCCACGGGAGCAGCGCCGCGTTCTCCACCGGATCCCAGGCCCAGTAGCCACCCCAGCCGAGCACCTCGTAGGACCACCACGCGCCCAGCACCAGCCCGCCGGACAGGAAGCTCCAGGCCACCAGGTTCGCGCGGCGGGTGCGGCGCAGCCACTCCACCCCGCCACGACGCAGCAGCAGCGCCGACATGGCGAACGCGAACGGCACGGTGAACCCGACGTAGCCGAGGTAGAGCATCGGGGGATGGAAGGCGACCAGGAGATGGTCGCGCAGCAGCGGGTTCGGCCCGGGACCGTCGGCCGGCGGATTCGCCAGGATCTCGAACGGGTTGGCCACGGTGGTGATCAGCCCGAAGAAGAACACGCCGACGATGCCCATGATCGCCAGTGCCCCGGTGCCGAGCCGGTCCTCGGTGCTGCGGACCTGCCGGGCGACCACCGCGGTGTAGCCGGCGAGCACCAGGGCCCAGAGCACCAGGCTGCCACCGAGCCCGGACCAGGCGGTGGTGATCGTGAACAGCAGCGAGCTGGAGCGGGTGTGATTCTCGGCGACGTAGGCCAGCGCGAAGTTGTCGGTCAGCAGCGCCACCTCGAGGGCGAGCATCGACAGCGCGGCGCCGCCGAGCACGAGCCACACGAGGCGGTGCAGCTGCCGGTGGTGCACCGCGTCGGGGCGCCGCTGCGCCCGGAACCCGAGGACGGCCAGCACGAGCGAGGCCGCGAGACCGAGCAGCGCGCCGGTCCAGCCGGCGGCGGGAATCGCGGTGGTCATGCGCCTGCCTCGGCCGGCTCCTCGGGTGCCCGGTAGTTCTCGTCGTGCTTGACCAGCATGGTGTCGGACACGAACACGTCGCCGCGCCAGGAGCCCTCCAGCACCACTCCGATACCGCTGCGGAACAGCTGCGCCGGCGTCCCGGTGTGCAGCACGCTGACGGTGGCGCTGCTCGGGGTCGCGCCGGCCGCGACCGTGAACCGCAGCCCGTCCGCCGTCCGCGCCACGCTGCCGGGCTCGACCAGGCCACCGAGCTGCAGTCGCCTGCCGTCGGAGAACTCGGCGCGCTGCGCGATGGCCTCGGCCGGAGTGAGGAAGTAGACGAGGTTGCGGTTGAGGTTGCCGAAGAAGAGCAGGCCGAGCAGCATGGCGGCCACCCCGAGGCCCGCGACGAGCAGCAGCCGGTAGCGCCTCATGGCAGTTCCCTCACCCGGCGCCGCACCCGGACGCGTCGCCGCACGAGCACCGCGACGTAGCTGCCGAGCGCCCCGTAGGCCACCCCGTAGCCCAGCGCCACCCACGCCCACTCAGACACCGGAGTCCTCCATCCTCGGCGCGGCCACCGCATCGCCGGCCAGCCCCCGGTCGCCGGTGTGCTGCGCGGCGTCGGCGGCGTCCTCGTCGGCGGCCAGCCGGATCCGCTCGCGCAGCAGCACGGCGAACACCAGGGTGAACGCGGCGAGGTTGCCCAGCAGCGCGGCCAGCATCGAGTGGTCGATCGTGGGGTCACCGGGCTGCAGCACGGTCGGTGGCTGGTGCAGCGTGCGCCACCACAGCACCGACAGGTGCACGATCGGCACCTGCACGAACGCCACCACCCCGAACACCGCACTGCGCCGCGCCCGGGACAGCGGGTCGACGGTGGCGCGGCGCAGCGCCAGGTAGCCGAGGTAGACGAAGAACATCAGCGCGGTGGTGACCAGCCGCGGGTCCCAGGTCCACCACACGCCCCAGGTCGGCTTGCCCCAGATCGAGCCCAGCGCGATCGCCAGCCCGGTGAAGAACACCCCGATCTCGGCGCTGGCCGCAGCAATCCGGTCCGCGCCCGGCCGGCGACGCCACAGCCAGGCGACGCTCGCGACGAACGTCACCCCGAACGACAGGAAGGCCAGCCAGGCCGCGGGCACGTGCACGTACATCAGCCGCACCAGCTCGCCCTGCAGCCGGTCCGGGGGCGCCAGCATGGCACCGGCCAGACCGGCCGCGACGGCCACTCCCGCCACGACGGGCAGCCGGGCACTGCGAGGCATCATCAGGCCTCCTCGAGGTGGGCGGCGACGAGCACGGTCGCCAGTGCGGCGACCAGGTCGGCGGTGAGCATCAGCACCAGCCACGGCCAGGGCCCGCGGTCGTAGCGAGCCGCGGTGAGCACCTGGGTGGCCCCCAGCAGCAGCGGCACCGCCAGCGGCGCCACCAGCAGCGGACCCAGCGTGGTCCGCCCGGCCAGGCCCTGGGCGAGCGCATCGGCCAGCGCCCCCAGCACGCCGAGGCCGCCGGCGACGAGCAACGCCACCGGCAGCAACCACGCCCAGCCGGACAGGTCCGGGTCGTAGAGCATCACCGCCACCGGCGCGAGCACGGCCTGCACGCCGAGCAGCAGGACCGCGTTGGCCAGCGCCCGACCGGCCAGCCGCGTCGCGGGGGTGATGCCGCACAGCCGCAGCAGCTCGAGCTGCGCCGGGCCGTCGACGGTGCTCGCGCGCAGCGTGACCAGCATCCCGACCAGCAGCACCACCACCCAGTACAGTCCGGGCCCGAGCTCGCGCAGCAGCGGCGTGTCGGCGCCGACCGCCAGCGGCACCAGCAGCAGCGCCACCGCCCCGAACGGCGCGATGACCAGCAACGCCTCCCCGGCCCTGGTCTCGGCGCGCAGGTCCTTGCGGGCGAGCTCGACGCACTGCCGCAGCGGACCGGGGCCGCTGGCCAGCTCGGTCACGCCGGCACCTCCCGAGGCGGGTCGAGCACGCGGGCGCGGCCCTCGACGATCTCGACCACCCGGTCGGCCAGGCAGTGCAGCCGGTCACGCTCGTGCGAGACCGCGACGCAGGCGCCGCCACGGCGGCGCACCCGGTCGGCCACCAGGTCGACCAGCCCGCGCGAGCCCGCGTCGAGCCCGGCGTGCGGCTCGTCGAGCAGCAGCAGCTCGGGGGCCGCGGCCAGCACCCGCGCCAGCTCGGCGCGCCGTTGCATCCCCTGCGAGCAGCGGTCGGCACGCCGCCCGGCCGCGGCGGCGAGCCCGACGGTGTCGAGCGCGCCGTCCACCGCGCCGGGTGCCACGCCGGTGAGCCGGGCGATGACGTGCAGGTTCTCGGCGAGGGTCAGATGCGGGTACAGCGCCGGGGTGTGCCCAACCAGCGCGATCCGCGGCCGCACCGCCGCACACGCCTGCGTGCCGAGCGCCGCCCCGAGCACCTGCCCGCTGCCGCCCCGCAGCGCCAGCAGCGTCGCCAGCACCCGCAGCAGCGTGCTCTTGCCCGAGCCGTTCGCACCCACCAGCCCCAGCAGTTCACCGGTCCGAATCGTGAGATCGAGGCCGCGCAGCACCGGAACGCGCTCGACGTCCACCGCGACCCTCACCAGCGACGCGACAGCGTCACCAGGCAGCGGTGCCACCTGCCGGGAAGCGGGGGGCTGGTGCAATCGATCCTCGTGCCGAGCGTTCTACTATCGTCGGCCGTAGGTTACGTGCCGCCGAAGCCGGAGGCGCAACCGGGTCGCGCCGGAAGAGGTCAAGCCGCGGGCTTGCGGGCGGCCAGCCGCTCGACGATGCCCCGCGCGAACCGGTCGTGCCGCTCGATCGCGAGTCCCGCGCCGCGCACGTGCTCGATCGGCCGGCGCAGGAAATGCTCGCCGCCGATCGGGACGCTGCCCAGCTCGAGCAGCCGCTGCCCGGCCCGGATCGGGGCGCTCGTGCTAGCGACATGGTCGGCCAGCAGCAACCGACCTCCGGGGCCGCAGCACCCGGATCATCTCACCGAGCGCCGCCCGGTGGTCGGGGATGGCACACAGCGAGAAGGTGCAGACCACCGTGTCGAACGCGGAGTCGGGCAGGTCGAGCGCCCACACCTACCCCGCCTTCCGGGACGGCCTCGACGCGCTGCTGGCGCCGGACAACGTCCTGGTGCCGGGACTGCGCCGTCCCACCCACCCCACCTCGGTCCTGCTCGCCAAGCACGACGACCGGGTGCACCCGGCGGGCATCGACATGCTGCGCCCGCGCCTGGGGTGGACATCGCGCAGATTCCCGGTGACCACCATCTGCCGATCACCGCGCCGCGGTCCGTCGCCGAGTTCCTGCTCGCACGGTTGACCCGCGGACCGGCTCAGGCCTGGTAGGAGACGATCGTGGCCATGCCGGCGGCGAGGTGATAGGCGTTGTGGCAGTGGTGCAGCCACTGACCGGGATTATCGGCGACGAAGTCGACGGCGATGCGCTGGCCCGGGGCGACCTGCACGGTGTCCTTGCGCGCGCCGGCCGGCAACGGAGTGTCCGCGGCGCCGTCCCGGTAGTAGGCGCGGTTGGTGCCGATGGCGCGTACCTGGATGGTGTGCCCGTGCAGGTGCATCGGATGGAACGCGGGTGTCTGGTTGATCAGGGTCATCCGCACGTGCTCGCCGCGGCGGACCGGCAGCGGGGTGATGCCGGCGAAGGGATCGGCCGCGTTGTAGGTTTCGGCGTTAATCCGCCAGCCGTAGGCGTTCATGTCGCCGGTGAGGTAGGTGTCGTGCTGGGTCGGCGCCGGGGTGTCCAACCGGACCTGCGGGGGCGCCTGCAGGTCGGCGAGCCCGAGCATCTGCCGGTCGAGCTCAGCGGGCTGGACGCTGGGCGGTGGGGTGGCGCCGCCGGCGGTGCGGACCACCCCCAGGGCCTGGGCGCCCTTGCCCTCCGCCAGCGCGACCAGCGGGAAGGCACCATCGCCGAGCATGACCTGCACGTCGTAACGCTCCCCAGACGCGATCCGCAGCGTGTCGACCGTGACCGGCTGCACCGGGTAGCCGTCGGAGTCGGTCACGGTCAGCCGGTGCCCGCCGAGCGCGACCCGGTACACCGTCGCGCCGGAGGCGTTGATCAGGCGGATCCGGGCCCGCTGGCCAGCGCGGGCGGTGAAGGTCTGCGGCGCCGTGGGCAGCCGGCCGTTGAGCAAGTGGAACGGGTACTGCACGTCCCCGGCGAGCTGCGTCGTGATCGGCGCTGGTGCTCCCATCGGCGCGGGGGGCGCGACCGCCGAGGGGATTGCCCCCGCGAGCACCGGTGCGCGGTACTTCGCACCGGCCCCGCCGATCTCCAGGTAGTGCAGGATGTCCTCGGGGCTGGATCCGGGGCTCGTGCCATCGGTCCAATCGTCGAGCACGACCACGAACTCCACGTCGTAGTCGCCGGGCTCCCGCGGGTCGTCGATGATCAACGGACCGTAGAGGCCGCGCTCGCGCTGCACACCATGATGCGAGTGGTAGAAGAAGGTGCCGGGTGTCGGCAGCACGTACTCGTAGTCCATCGCCGCGCCGGGCGCGATCGAGGGCTGGGTCAGGTTCGGCACGCCGTCCATGTCGTTGCGGATCGCCAGCCCGTGCCAATGCACGGCGGTGGGCTCCGGAAGCCGGTTGTCCACCCGCACCCGCAGCACCTCACCGGCGGTGCCGCGCAGTAGCGGCCCCGGGACACCCTCCCCATAGGACCAGGTGCGCACCGTCCACCCACCCAGATCCGCCAGCCCGACCCGAGCGATGAGGGTGGCGTGACGTACCCGGGCGTTCGCGACGCGCCGTTGGGCCGCCACCTGCTCGACCGCGGACCCGTCCGGGTCCACCCGGCCGTTCCCGCACCCGCCCAGCGCGCCCAGCAGGCCCAGTCCCGCTCCCCCGGCCAGCAGGCGCCGACGGCTCACCAGCGCCGCCCCGAGCTGCCAAGAAGCGCCGTGGACCTCACTCGCCAACGTCACCGCCTCCATGGAATCACCTTCGGATCCTCGCCGCTGCCGCGTACCGGCGAGCTACCGATACTTGTACTGTGTCCGTACGTAGATAGTAGATTGGCTGCGGTAACCGCCGTTGTCCGGCGCACTCAAGGAGGCACCTGTGGAAGCTCTGCTGCTCGGCCTGGCCGTGCTGGCCTGCCCAGTTGGGATGGGCGTGATGATGTGGTTCATGATGCGCGGCTCCGGTTCGCAGCGGAGCGGATCCCACGGCGATCAAGCCGCGGCGGCCGAGCTGGCGCGGCTGCGCACCGAGGTCGACCAGCTGCGGGCCAGCCGCGAGCACGCCGAGGATCACCGCTGATGGACACGGTGCTGCTGGCCGCGGTCGCGGCGGCGTCGCTGGCCGCGACCTGGTTTTTCTGCATGCGGCCGATGCGGCGGGGCCGGTGCCCGATGAACGGTGGCGCCGGTAACGGCGATCCTGAGCTGCGGCGGCAGATCGCCGAGCTGCAGGACGAGATCCACATGCTGCGGGCCCAGGACGCGCTCGCCGAGGACGGTTCGGCGCGGCGGGACCGGGATGGGTGAGCTGCTGCTGGGAACGACGCTGCTGGCGTCGTTCCTCGGTGGCCTGGTGGCGTTGCTGGCGCCGTGCTGCATCTCGGTGATGCTGCCGGCCTACTTCGCGACGGGTTTCCGCAATCACGGTGGTGTGCTGCCGGCCACGCTGATGTTCGGCGGCGGCATCGCGACGGTGATCCTGCCGATCGGGCTGGGTGCCACCGCGCTGAGCCGGCTGTTCATCGAGCAGCACACCGCGGTGTTCCTGGTCGGCGGCGGGCTGATGCTGCTCGGCGGGGTGGCCATGCTGATCGGGTGGAAGCCGAACCTGCCGATGCCAGGGGCGTGCGCGGCCCGCTCGGAGAGCTTCGGCTCAGCGTACCTGCTCGGGGCGTTCTCCGGGGTGGCCAGCGCCTGCTGCGCGCCGGTGCTGGCCGGGGTGGCGGTGCTGTCGGGGGCGGCGGCCTCGTTCCCCAGCGCGTTGGGGATCGGGCTGGCCTACGTCGCCGGGATGGTGGTCCCGCTGGCCGTGATCGCGCTGCTGTGGGACCGCCACCAGGCCAGCCTCGCGCCGCTGCTGACCGGCCGGCAGGTGCGGCTGCGGCTGAGCGGGTGGCAGCACCAGTTGCCGCTGGGCAACGCGCTGAGCGGGCTGCTGCTGATCGGCATGGGCGCGCTGGCCTCGGTGCTGGCCTTCACCGGCAGCGCGATGCCCACCGACGGGTGGCAGATCCGGGTCAGCGCCTGGCTGCAGCACACCAGCAGCGTCGCCGTGGACGCGCTGTCCTGGCTGCCCGGGTGGGCGCTGGCCGCCGCGCTCGCCCTGGGTCTCGTATTCCTCGTCCGGCGGGCAACGCGCACCCGGGCATCACCGACCACGACCCCAGTCGAGGAGGCCGAGCGTGACCAGCAAGACATCCGGTAAGCCCGCCACCCGGGGCGGCGGCCCGGCAGGCAAGCAGGGCAGCCGGGAGGTGAACCGGCTCCGCGGTCGCCGGTCCGGCAACCGGGGATGGATCATCGCGTGGGCGCTGCTCGCCGTGATCGCGGTGGGCGGGCTGTACCTGGTCTACGCCACCTCTACAGGTGGCCACGATGCCGGCACTGCCAGTGCAGCCAGCGGCTACCGGCACGTCTCCGGTGAACCCGGCGCCGGGGACGTCGCCCCGCCGTTCACGCTGCCGTCGAGCACCGGGGGGCAGATCAGCCTGTCCGACTACCGGGGCCAGAGCGTGCTGCTGTACTTCCACGGGGGCCTGATGTGTCAGCCCT
Source organism: Pseudonocardiaceae bacterium (assembly GCA_009379815.1). GTDB lineage: Bacteria > Actinomycetota > Actinomycetes > Mycobacteriales > Pseudonocardiaceae > WHSY01. The sequence continues at coordinate 58,069 of WHSY01000010.1, read as the reverse complement.
GCCTGGACCAGATCACCGACCTGGAGCAGAACCAGGCCGCGCTGCGCGAGGCCGGCATCGACAAGGTGCTCTCGATCTCCCACGACCCCATCGACCTGCTCGCGCAGAAGGCGGCCGACATGGGCTTGTCCACCCCGCTGCTGTCCGACCCGAACCTGGCGGTCAGCCGGACGTACACCACCACCCAGTACGGGATGATGGGCGGCTCCGCCAACGGGCACAGCTTCATTCTGGTCGGACCGGACGGCACGATCACCTGGCGCGCCGACTACGGCGGTGCCCCCGACTACACCATGTACCTGCCGACCGAAGGCATGCTCGCCGACCTGGCCGCGGAGCGGACGCGGTGAGCCGACCCGTCGAGATCACCCTGCTGACCCAGGAGCAGTGCCGGTTCTGCGACCTGGCCAAGGAGATCCTGGACCGCGTCGGACACGACTACCCGCTGCAGGTTCGCGAGGTCGACCTCGCGACCGCGGAGGGGCAGCGGCTGGCCACCGCCGTCGGCGTCCTGTTCCCGCCCGGCGTGCTACTCGACGAGGGGGCGTTCTCCTACGGCCGGCTGTCCGAGCGCAAGCTGCGTCGGGTGCTGGACCGGCGATCGAGCTGAGGTCGACTCGCTATACCTGCCCCGACACCCGGCCGCGTCGGTTGGCCGCCGCCCGCCAGGTGCCGAATGCTGGGCCGGACGGGATCTCGCTATCCCGCTCCGTAGTCTGATCGCCCTAGCGCTCTGAACGATCCGGCACGACCTCGTCGTGGTCCGAGCGCCGGTGAGCCGCGGCCCACGAGAGACGCCCAGCCACTGGCGGCGCCATAGCGTCAGGTCCCGAGATGGGCGCGGCGGCGTTGATACTCGTCCTCGTCGATGCGTCCGCTGGCGTACTCGCGTCTCAATATCTGCTCGGCGTCGTCGCGGCCACCGCCGCTGTTGCCGCTGAGGTTGCGGGCCAGCCAGATGATGGCGAGCACGGCAAGGGTGATGAGGAGCAGACCGAAGATCCCCCAGAAGAGCCAGACGACCCACATTCCGGTCATCATGCCGCCGTCCATCATGGTTACTGCACCTTCCGATCCCTATACAGCTGCCGGATACTTCCCGCCCCGGATAGCAGACAAACACCTGGTCTTTCGCTGCGGCACGGATAGCCCGGTGGCGGTGGCCGACGGTCAGCCGTCCATCATGCCACCCGGCTGGGAGCCCATGCCGCCACGGCGATCGTGACCGGACATCATCTGCCCCATCATTGAGCCGCACTGCTCATGCATGCGCTGGGCGGTCTCCCGCATCTCGGGCGGCATGCCTTGCATCATCTGATGCATGTGCTCGTTCGGGGACGCGTGGTCGTCGGGTTCTGCGGGCTGCGCCGCCACGGGTGTCACCGGCGCTGCCGCAACCGTTACGGGCGCCGGCGCCGAGGGTCCGTCTGTGACGGCGACTCCGATTCCGGCTCCTAGCAGACCCGCGCTGGCCAGGGCTGTTGCCGCCAGGCCCAGGCGAAGCGGCGTCGTGTGTTGCACGGATATCACTCCTCACGATTGAATCACTCGGACATCACCGCATCCTCAGCTGGCCTCATATCGGGTCTGGAAGGTGCGGCCGCCATCGCTGCTGGCGACGATGCCATCCGCGACGGCGCCAAAGATCTCGTCATCGGTGGCGGTGAGTGCCTGCGGCGCACCGCCCACCGAGCCGCGCTGCTCCCAGGTGGCGCCGCCGTCGCTGCTGACGTGCACAGTGCCTTCGGGATCCACACCGATCAGCGTTCCGGTGTCGGTCCAGGTGACCAGCTGCAGCAGCGGGGCACCGGCGACGAGCCGAAAACTCCGGCCACCGTCGGTGCTGCTGGCCAGGCCCTGCTGGGTCGTCGCGAGCACCGTCTGCGGGCCCTCGGGGCTGATGGCGAGGTCGGCCATCGCAAGGCGGGCGCGGGTGTCCCAATTCCGCCCGTCCGCGGAGACCATCAGCTGTCCGGCGTTGTAGCCGTAGATCAGGCCGTGGCGGGCCGCCAGGGCGTGGAAGTCGGCCTGACCGGCCAGCGACAGGGTGTGCCAGCTCCGCCCGCCGTCAGTGCTCTCGATGAGCCCGACATTGGCCGGCCCCTCCTGATCCTCGCCGGGGTGGCCGCTGGCCAGGAACCGGTTCGGCCCGATCACGGTGAATCCCATGAAGTCCTGCACCTCGCCCACCAGGGTGGGCTCGCCCTGCTCGGGAAACCGGATCAGGCCGTAGTGTGTGCCCGCGTAGAGATCCCCACTGGCCGGGTCCACGCCGAGCCCGTGCACGTGGCCGACCTCGACCGGGGCGCCGCCACCGGCGTCGGCACCGCCACCAGCGTCGTCGCCGTCGCCGACGGCGAAGAAAAGGACGCCGACGAGTACAGCGATCACCGCGACCAGGCCGCCCAGCAGTGCCCATCGGGAGGACGTCGACGCCGGTGCGGGCCGCGTGCGGGCACCGCGTTCGCGGGAGCTCGGCTGTGGACGTGACGGCGAGCGCGAGGGCTTGCGCGGCTTCGAGGGGGAGCGGGAGGGCTGGGCCATGCGGGAACCTCGGGAGGGTCGCTACGTCTTCGTCGTGCGGCAAGCGGCAGAGGCTGAATTACTACCTCTGTACGTAGATAGTACCATCGGGCCCTATCCTCTGGTTCGGGTTCCGGCGGCGTCGCGGGAGGTGGCAGGTGCGCGGGTTCGGGGAGCTGGAGGCCGTGATCATGGACCGGCTCTGGGCTGCCGGGGGTACGGCCACGGTTCGCGAGATCTTCGAGCAGCTGCGGGCCGAGCGCGAGATCGCCTACACCACCGTGATGACCACCATGGACAACCTGTTCCGCAAGGGTCAGCTGGTGCGTGAGCGAGAGGGCCGAGCCTATCGATATCAGACCACCGCCAGTCGCGCAGAATACAGTGCCGGGCTAATGCGCCAGGCGCTCGACGGCGGTGACGACGCGGCCGCGGTGCTCACCCACTTCGTCGGGCAGATGACCGAGGACGAGTCCCGGCGCCTCCGTGAGCTGCTCGACCGAACCGGAGGGGATGCCCGGTGAGCCTGGCTGCCTGCCTGCTGCTGTACTCCCTCGTCGTCGCGGTGGTGGGGCCTCCCCTGCTCGTACGAGCGACTCGGCGGGGCACGGCTCCCAGGCTGGGCATCGCTACCTGGTCGGTTGCAGCACTGAGCGTGGTGGGCTCGTGGGTTGCCGCCGCCGGCTTGACCGCCGTCGAGGTGTGGCACGCCTGGGGCGAGACCACGCAGCTCGTGAGCGCATGCACCGCGACGATCGGGGCAACCGCCGCGGGCAGCTACGGTCCAGTGGCACAGGCTGGCGTGGGGGTACTGGCCGTACTGTCGGCGCTCGCACTGACCCACCTGATGCTGCGCGTCGCGCGATCCCTGCTGCGGGCGCGGCGGCACAGCCACCAGCACTCAACCACCGCACGTGCGGTCGGACACCGCGAGATCCTCGGTGCCGGCGCGGTCGTCCTCGACGCGCCCGAGCGCGCCGCCTACTGCGTCGCCGGCCGCCCGGCCACGATCGTCGTCACCCGGGGCGCGCTCGACGTGCTCGACGGCCAGCAGCTCGACGCCGTGCTCACCCACGAACGCGCGCATCTCGCCGGCCGGCACCACCTGCTGGTCGCGGTCAGCCGCGCGCTGGCGGCCGCCCTGCCACCCATCCAGCTGTTCCCCGCTGCCGCCACCGAGATCGCCCGCCTCGTCGAGATGCGGGCCGACGACGCCGCGGTGCGCAGGCACGACGGGCAGACCGTGATCGGCGCGCTGCTCGCCCTCTCGGGCGACCCGGCGCTGCCGGTGGCGGCGCTTGGGGCCACCGCCGTCGGGGTGGTCGAGCGCATCGAGCGTCTGCTCGTCGCGCCCGGGCGCGCCCGGAGCGCGGCGTCACATCTCAGCCTCCTGCTCGCCGCGGCCCTCCTGTCGCTCGGGCCTGCGCTCGTGGTGGCGCTGCTTTCGGCCGGTGCCGCGGTGTGCGACTTCACGCTCTGAGCCTCGGCGGGCCTGCAAGACCGAGGAGGAGCGGGTGGAGCTGTTCGCGCTGATGTCGCTGGCCCTGGTCGCCGGGATCGTGTCGTTCAGCTCCCCCTGCGTCCTGCCGCTGCTGCCCGGGTACGTCTCCTACGTGTCCGGGCTGTCTCGGCTCGAGCCGGGGCGAGAGCAGTCCGCTACCGCTCGCCGCCGGGTAGCTGTCGCGGCGGTCCTGTTCGTGCTGGGGTTCTCGGTGGTCTTCACCATGCTCGGCGCCACCGCCTCGGCCCTCGGTGCGCTGCTGACCCGCCACCAGCGGGCGCTCGAGCTGCTGGGCGGGGCGGTCATCATCGCCATGGGCCTCACGATGGCCGGGTTGCTGCGGATCCGTTTCCTGCAACGCCCGCTGCGGTTCGACCTCGGGCGGCTCGGTCACGGACCGGCGGGTGCGGTTCCGCTCGGGGCGGCTTTCGCGTTCGGGTGGACCCCGTGCGTGGGCCCGGTACTCGCCTCGATCCTGGCAACCGCCGCCGGGACATCGACCCTCACGCGCGGCGCGCTGCTGCTGTTCGTCTATTCGCTGGGCCTCGGGATCCCGTTCCTGCTGCTCGCCGCGGGTCTAGCGCGCGGCCGGTCCAGGTTCGGCTGGTTGCGGCGCCACGGACGCCGTATCGAGATCGCCGGCGGCGTCGTGCTGGCGACCATGGGCGTGGCTTTTGTGACCGGGATGTGGACGACTTTCATGAGCGGCATCCTCGCCACCTTCGCCCGCCTCGGCTGGCCACCGCTCTGATCAACGTGCTCTCCGTGTGGGTGCGGCTGGGCCTGCTCGGGGCCTTTCTGGCCGCGGCCGTTGCAGTGGCGGCCCTGGTCGGGCTGCCCGACCCGGCGCGGCTGCGCGCCGGGATCGCCGCGACCGGGCCCGCGGCGCCCGCGCTGTTCGTGCTGCTCTACGCGCTCGTGACGCTGGCTCCGCTGCCCAAGAACGTGCTCGGCGTGCTGGCCGGTGTGCTGTTCGGGCTGGTGACGGGCATCGTCGTGGTCATGTGCGCCGCGATGCTCGGCGCGCTGGCCGCGTTCGGGCTCGGCCGGATGCTGGGCCGCGAGGCCGTCGAGCGGATCACCGGGACCCGGGTCGCCCGCGTTGACGCATTGCTGCGCCGACGCGGGTTGCTCGCGGTCCTCGGGGTGCGGTTGGTGCCCGTGCTGCCGTTCACCCCGATCAACTACGCAGCCGGGCTGACCGCGGTGCGCCCCCGCGACTATGTGATCGGCACAGCCCTGGGAATGATCCCCGGCACCGTCGCCTACGTCGCGCTGGGTGCCTACGGCACCTCGCCGGGCTCATGGCCATTCGCCATCGCCGTCCTCGGGCTCGTCGCCCTCACCGCCGCAGGCGCGGCCGCCGCGCGCCGTTACCGCCGACGCCACGCATAGCGCGGCCCGGCGCCAGCTGCGGCCGCCCCACCCCGGGCTCGCAGCGGCCCACCCCCGGCGATGTCGGGAGCGGGCCGCTGCACGGTAGGCGTCTGGGTCAGAAGGGCGTCCCGTCGTCTCCCTCATCGTCCCGGCCGCTGTCGCGGGTGACCTTGTTGACCTTGACGGTGGCGTAGCGCAGCGAGGGTGCCAGTTCGTCGGCGTGCAGCTCCAGACCGGTGCGCTTCTCCCCCTCGGCGGTCTGGTAGGACTTCTGCCGCAGCCGTCCGGTGACCACGACCCGGTCGCCACGGGACAGGCTCTCGGCGGCGTTCTCGGCCAGCTGCCGCCACGCGGTGACCCGCAGGAACAGGGTGTCGCCGTCGGCCCACTGCCCGGCCTGCTTGTCGTAGTAGCGCGGCGTGGCGGCGACGGTCATGTTGGCCACGGCGATTCCGGACGGGGCGAACCGCAGCTCGGGGGTGGCGGTCAGGTTGCCGACGATGGTCAGCGTGGTCTCATTGCTCATGGTGCTCATCTCCTTTGTGGTGGTGGGTTCCTCTGTTGGTGGCCGCCGGGCCGGGCGGAGTTCTCATGTCGCGGTCCGGCTCGGCGGTGCATTACTTGCACCCCTGCCCGGCGGGAGGTGGTGGTGCTCGGCGCAGCGACACCAGACCGGCTGCCTCGTCGCTCTTCGCCCATCTGGGCCATCTCCTCGCGCTGCTGGGCATAGCTGCATTGCAAGATCACCCGCTTGTCCCCCTCACCCGATACGAGGCCGGGATCTGCGGAGCGGCGCCGGGTCAAGGGCCGCCGCAGGCGGTCGCGTGCGACGTGCCCGTGCGGGGCCGCCGAAGGCGGGAGGGGTCCCCGCGCGGGCGCGCCCTTGACGCGGTGACGCGACGCGGAACAATCCGGCCGACGGGTGAGGGGCTGCACCTCGCGGTGGCTGTTGCAAGGGCGGGAGCGTTCCGGGTGTCGGTGATGGGGCGCATACTCGATTCATGTCCTGGGCCCCGGCGCGGCCCGAGTGGGTCACGCCGCCGCAGAACGAGGTCGCCGACCTGATGTGGGTGGCCTACCGGCTGCACGCCGAGCGTGGGCGGCCGTGGTCGAGCGGTGTTTTGGCGGCGACGGCGTGGGTTCGCGGCGGCCGGGCTGCTCCTGTCACCGAGCGGGACGAGTGGCCGGTGACGCGGGAGTTGGCTATTGCCGAGATGTGGGCTGCGGTGGTGGCCAGCGAGCGGGACAGTGGCATCCCGCGCCCGCCCGTGGAGCAGACGTGCGTCGATCTGGGTGTGGGCTGGCGTGAGCCGCCCCCGGTTGATGCCGAGTACGCGATCGGTGCGTGGCGTGTTCTGCGCTGGGTGCTGGGGGTCAGTGGGCAGCAGGTGCCGATTCCGGTGCCGGTGCGCAACCCGGATGGCACCATCCTGACCGCCGACCAGCTTTATGAGCAGGTGGTGGCCGCCGAGCCGGACCGGTACCGGGTGCCCGAACGGCAGGTCGAGCTGCGCCGCTGGGCGGCGGCGCAGGCGCAGCGGTACCGGCAGATGGAGCAGTTGGTCACCAGCACGCAGCGGCAGGTGGCCGCCGACCTGAGTGCCCACGGTCAGCCGTCCACGGAACGCTGCAACACCGGGTAGGTGTCGTCGCCAGGGTCGTCGCGGGCGGGCGCCGGGTCGGCGCCGCGGTCCTGTTCGACCCATCGGGTCAGCTCCTCTCGCCGTTCGGTCCGTTCGGTGTCGCGTGCCTCGCGCTCGGTGTCGGCCGCGCGCCGCGCTTCGATCTCGGCGAGCGCCGCTTGCGCGCGCGCCACGGCCGCGGCGGTCTCGTCGGCTGTGGGCACCCGGTGGCGCTGGGCCGGGTCGGCGTGCTCGGTGACGTCCGGCTCGGCGGTGTCGCGGATGTCGGGCATAATGGCGGTTTCGGCGGCTGGCCTCCACCCAGTTGCCGCGCCGTCGTCGGTGACGACGGGCTCGGGCGCGGCCACCGCGCCGAGCGTGGCGTCGTGCTGGCCGTCGATGAGTTCGACCTCGTGGTGGATCTCGCGGTGCGGGTCCTCGGCGAGCTGCTCGGCGCGGTGCGCAGCCAGCCACTGTTCGGCGGTGACCTGCTCGGCCGGGTCGTCGAGTTCGACACCGCGCGCCTTGAGTGCGCCCCGGGCGCGGTCGGCGGCGTCCCGGGTGACCGCGGTGGCCGCATACCAGGCGCCGCGTGCGTTGTCCGCGATCTCCAGCGCCGCGGCACGCTGGGCCAGCTCGGCAGCCTCGGCCTCGGCGGCCCGCGCGTCGGCCCGCAGATGCCCGGCTTCGGTCACGTCCTGGGCGGCCTCGGCGCGAGCGGCCCAGATCTGCGCGTCGGCGCGGGCGCGCTGCGCCCGCTGGTAGGTGGTGGCCAGCTCGTCACCGACATAACGGGGCGCCCAGGCTTCCTCTCGCTGGTAGGCACGCACCCGCACCCGCAGCTGCCCGTCGGACAGTTCGTCCTCGTCGCCACCACCGTCGGGCAGGTTCAGCGCAGTGTGTGCGGCGCGCCAGACGGCGTGCTTTTCGGCGAGCCCGGCCGGGGGTGCCGGCCCGAGCGCGTCGGCGTCGTCGGTGTGCTCGGAAAGCTCCCGGTGGGCGGCCGCCCATCCGGCGCGCTGCTCCCAGTCGGTGCGGGCGATCGCATCGCCGGGCACCGGGCCCAGTGCTTCCACGGCCCACTGCGGCGCCTGCTGGGCCGTCTCGGCGCCCAGCTCGCGGCGCCGCGCATCGGCGGCCTCGGCGAGGACGTCGAGCCGCTGCCGGTGCTGCCCGGTCGCGGTGTGCGGAATGAGGTCGGCGTAGCTGGAAAGCTGCGGGGCCAACTGCCCCCGCAGCCGCTCGGAGATCCGGTGGTGTAGCACCCGCGCCGGCTTGCGCGCGTCGTCAAGGGACCGGTCGGCCAGCGCGTCCTCGAGAACGCGGCGCGGGTCATGCCCGGCCACCTCCGCGGTGCGCAGCAGCCGCTCCAGCGACCCGTAGGCCTCGTCGGCGACCAGCGCTACGCGCTGCCCGTCGGTGAGGATCTCCTCGGCGGCCAGCCGGTCAAGCAGCGCGCCGGTGCGCCCGGCGATCAGCTCGCCGATCTCGGCCTCGAGCCGGTCCAGGGGCACCTGGATCGACCGGGACTCCTGCTCGGCGTGCTCGGCGGTGGCCAGCGCCGAGCGCTCCGCCGCGGCGACGTCGTGCGGGTCGCACTCGATGATCTCGCTGAGCATCGCGGAGGCGGTGCGCTGCTGAACCTCGTGCGCCTGCCCGGTAGCTGCGTCGTCGGCCAGCGGCGTGGTCACCGCGTAGGCGGTGTTGCGCTCGCGGCCGCGGGTCATCGCCACGTAGGTGCCGGCGGCGTCGGTGCCGGGGCCAATCACCGCATGCGCGGTGTCGACGGTGCGGCCCTGGGCAGCGTGCACCGTGCTGGCATACGCCAGGGTCAGGTCCTCGGCGACATAGGTCGGAGGCAGCACCAGCGGTGGCCCCAGCTGCTCGCCGTCGTCGCCGCGCCCGTGCACCGGGGCGACGACCAGCCCGCCGTCGGCGCGAAGGCCAGTGACCCGGTAGGTGGCCCGGTTGCTCGGGGCGCGGGTGTTGTTCTCCCAGCCGATCAGCTCCCAGGCGTTGCGGCGAGCCTGCACGAGGTCACCGATCCCGGCCACGGTGCCCTGCCGACCTAGCTCCACCCCGATCTCCTGCACCCGGCCGAGCGCGATCAGGTCGGCGCGCAGCGCCGCGCTGGCCCGGGCGGCGGCCTCGTTGCTGCCGACCAGCAGCAGCGCCTCCCGCCCAGCCAGCGTGTCGGCCAGCCAGGCGCGGGCGGCCGCGGTCTCGGTCTGCTCGGCCGTGCCACCGTCGACGAGTCGGCCGTGGCGCTGGTAGGCGTCGAGCGCAGTGGTGTCGCCGTCGCGCAGCTGTAGCGACGCCCGGCGCTCCCAGTCGGCGCTAAACCGGCGCACCTCGGCCAGCTGGTAGCTGATGCCGTGCTCGGCGACGTCGGCCAGCGCCCCGCCCGGCCCCACCGCGGCCAGCTGGCGCGGGTCACCGACCAGCAGCAGCTTGGCCCGGGCCTGCTCGCAGCGGCAGTTGATCTCGGCCAGCTGCGCGGTGTCGGTCATGCCGGCCTCATCGACGACCACCAGGTCGCCCTCGCGCAATCGCCACTGCCCGTCGGGGTCGCGGCCGCCCGTATCCGGCCCGTCCGGGGCGGCATCCTCGAGCCGCTGCTGGGTGGCCAGCCACCGTGCGGTGTTGCGGGCGGTCACCCCTTCGTCGGCCAGCACCTCGGTGGCGACCTGCGACGGGGCCAGCCCGAACACCCTCCGCCCACTGCCACTCCACGTGTCGGCGATCGCGCCGATCGTGAAGCTCTTGCCCGTGCCCGCGGCCGCCAGGAGCGTCTCCACCCGCGCCCCGGACGTAAGCACCCCCCGCACCGCGGCGGCTTGGTCGGCGCCCAGCTCGACACCGGACTTGGAAAACCGGCTCAGCGCCGCAGCCGCCTCGTCGGCCGACAGGCGGGCGGCGCCGCGCCGCACCGCCGCGACCCGCAGCGCGTGATCGGCGGCCAGCTGGCCCGGCGCGGCGTAGCGCGCCCCGCTCGGGTTGGTGTAGACCGGGCTGCCGTCGGCCCGTTGCAGATACTGCGGTGGGTTGTCGGCCGCGTCCTGCGGATTAAGCCACACCACCTGCCGAAGCGCGGTGTCGGTGAGGCCGTCGAGCAGCTCGGGCACCTGCTGCGGGTCGATGTCCAGGTGCGCGGGCAGCGCCTCCGAGACCGCCCGCGTCAGATGCGACCGCGACCAGGTGGCCCGCTTGTCGTTCAGCGCGGCCACCGCCCGTTCGATCACGTCGCGCGCAGACCAGACCGCGGCCGGTTCCATGCGCTGGGCGCGGTCGAGCACATGCCGGGCGACCTCGGCCAGCCCGCCCCGCATCACCTGGTGCGCCTCGGCGGCCCACCGGTCCATCCGCTGCCCGAGCGTCTCCCCGTTATGCGACTTCGCCCGGCGGGTCGCCAGCGTGGCCCGCTGCGACAGCCGGTGACGCTCCAGCGCCGAGGGCTCGCGGCCGAACCGCTCCCGAAACGCCGCGAAGTACTGCTCGGCTTTGCCCGTGGTCTGCCGGCGGCGGGTGCTGTACAGGTCCCGCACCGGCTTGTCGATCCCGACGATCTCGCGGGACTTCCCGTCCGGTGTTGTCTCGTGTCGCACCCCCAGCGCACGTGTCACATACGCTTCGGTGACCCGGTTGGAGATCTCGCTCGCGGCGGCCTTCCAGGTGTGCAGCGCTTGACCGTCCAGCGCCCGCCACACCCCATCGGCGCACAGCACCCGGTTGAGCACCCCGCCGTGCACGTGCAGCTGCGGGTCACCCTCCCGGGAGTCGTGCTGCAGAAACTGCGCCACAACGAGGTTGTGGGCATCGACCCAGCGCCCGGCCCGCCCGCCGTGGTGCCCGGTGCGGGCATAACCCGCCCGCTGCTCCAGGTAGTCCAGGCCCGCCCGGGCGCCGGCCATCACCGCGTCCTCGATCGCCCGCACATAAGTTTCGTAGGCGGCGGCCGTCTCCTCGTCGCCCGCCGCCCGCGCCTCGTTGGCGGCCCGCTCGAACGCCACCGCCAGCACCGACGCGCTCTTGGGCGCGGAGAACGTCACGTCATAAAAGCTCACCGGCTGCCGCGCTGACCGCTCGGCGTCGGCCCGCAACTGCGCGCGGCGTTCCGGCCCGGCGTGCGGCTCCCGCTCCAGCGCTGCCGCGTAGATCTCGTCGGCCGACCGGTAGCTCTTGTGCGGCTTGCCGAGCCGCGCCGCCTCCCCCCAAGTGGCGCGAGAGCGCGAGGCCGGGTCGCGCGGGTCGAGCAGGTGGTGGTAGATCGCTTCCATCTGCTCGGCGTCGACCTCGCCGGACAGCCCCAGCAGCTCGGCGCCCTTGCCGTACCACACCCCGGGCGGCTCCCCGGCGGCCACCGCGCCGGTGTAGTAGTTCTCCCGGCCACCCCCGACAGCGCCGGTCAGATAGCCCACGTCATGCCCGACGGCGATACTCAACACGGCCGCATCGCCCTCCCGCTAGCAGGCCCCGGCAGCACCCCGACAACGCCTGCGCCCGTGCCCGCGAAGGTCGGCCGAGCCGGGCCGCAAGGCCCGGCGGGATTGATCTTCAACGGAGGCGCGCCAGCGCCGAAGTTGATCTCCCTGGGATCGTGATGCATGGGTGTGACTCTTCTTTGGATCTTGACTTGCGCTGTGCCGTGGTGATCTTCGGCGGGGGTTGGGGTCTCGTGCTGGGGAGCGGGTCTCATGGGCGGTTCCTGAGTTGTGCTTGGTCGTGCTGGTCGGCTTCGTGCAGTTGCTGTTGGGTCGGCTGCGGCGTGGCGTGGTGGGTGGTCCAGTGCTCGGCGAGCCGCTCGGCGGCGCTGCTCAGGGGCACGTCTGGGGTGGCGCGGCGGCGGTCGCCGCCTGCGGCGTGGCGGGACAGTTCGCAGTCGCCGATGGCCTTGCGGATCCGTGCCGTGACGCCGGGGCGTTGGCGGTCGTGCCAGTCGCCGACCTCGCGCCAGCAGGCGGACTGGCCGTGGTAGGCGTCGTGGTGGGCGTTGCGCAGCCACCACAGTTCCTCGACCACGGCGGGGTGCCAGGCCCAGCACGACGGCAGCGCCACTCCCAGATAGCGCAGGTAGACCCGCCCCAGCCAGTCCGTGAGGTCGGCCAGTAGGGCGCGGGCCTGCTCAGGGTCATCGGCGGCCAGCCACGACCGCAGCCCCTCAGGCTCGCCGTCGTCGGGCGGTGGGGCGAGCAGGGTGATGTCTTCGGCCAAGCGTTGCACCAGGGCGTCGAGGTCGGCGTGGCGGCGGGATAGCCGCTCGACCTCGCGGCCGAGCGCGGCCAGCTGCGGGTGCGCGTTCGAGCCGGGCTCGGGTGTGCCCATGGGGGTGGTCATCGGCGGTCCTCGCGGGTGGATTCCACCCACCGGGGCACCCGCGCGGGCGGACCGGGCGACCCGGCGGGCGCGGCTGCGCCCGCGTCACCCGCGTCCGGGTGGGCGTCGTTGCGGGCGGCGCCCACAGGTGGGCGCCCGGTGGTGGTGGCGTGGCGGGTGGTGGCCTCGGCTCCTGCGATCACGGCGCATGCCTGCCGGCGCTCGCGGCGGGCTTGCCGTTGGTCGGCGCGGTGCTGGGCGCGGATGTCGCGGCGGTGCCAGGCCATGCGCACCCGCCCGATGACCGGGGCCATGCCGCGGCGGTAGACCACGACGCGCCCGGTGGGGAGGTTGGCCAGCTGCGCCGGGGTCAGCACCGCGACCTTGCGCACCGTGCGGGAGACCGCCCGGCCGTGGTGGTCGGTGGTGGTGATCGGCTCGTCGCGCTCGCCGGCGAGGACCGACCAGTAGTCGAGGTCGTCGCGGTCCTTGGTGCCGCCGAAGACCATGACCGCCGCGGCGTTGTTCAAAATGATGGCGGCGCCGGTTTGGCCCCACCGTGCGATGAGTTGGGCGCGGGACTGGAAGGCGGCCAGGATCGTGACCCCGCGGCCGCCCATGTCCGCGGTCCAGCTGTCGAGTGGGACGGGGCTGATGAGGGCGGCCTCGTCGAGCACGAGGGTCAGTGGCGGGTCCAGCCGGCCGCCGGGTTGGCGGGCGGCGATCCGGCGGGCCTCGCGGGCGATGTGGCCCGTGAGGGCGGTGACCAGCGGGGCGGCCTGGGTCTCCTCGGCCCCCAGCAGGAACACCGTCGCCCGGGAGCGCAGTAGCTCGGCCACGTCGAACGGGGTGTGCCCGCTCGCCGCGGCGCTGGCGGCGGGACTCGCGAGCCAGCCCAGCGCGGGGGTGATGCTGGTGGTGATCGAGGACTGGGTGCGTTCGTTGGTGTCGAGGAACTGGGCGACCTCCTCGGCATAGGCCGGCTCCGGGGACCGGCGCAGCAGCGAGGTCACCTGCCGCGCGGCCTCGCTGGGGACCGAGACCCAGCGCTGCACGTCGCGCATCGACAGCCCGCCCAACGCGGCGGCGTGCAGCAGCGCGGCCAGCACCCGGCGGGCTTGGGCGTCCCACCACGCGCGGTCGCTGTCGCCGCCACCGCGCTGCCCGGCGGCGATCAGGTCCGTGGCGCGCTCCGCGGCCGTGACCGGGTCGGCGCAGCCGGTCAGCGGGTCGAAGGTGATCGTCGAGGGCAGGTCGCCGAGCCCGACGGCGTTGAACACGAACACCGGCCCGCGCTCGGCGCGTAGCTGCGCGGTGATCCGGTGCAGGTCGGTGCGGGTGCTCGTGACCAGGGTGGCGCCGGGGGCGTCGAGCACCCGCCCGGCCAGATAGCCCGTCTTACCGGTCCGCGGGCCACCGAACAGGCAGCACACATCCTCAATGGATGACCACACCCGCAGCGCCCCGACCCGGCATAGCGGCACCGCCACCTCCGTCGTCGCCATCCGCACCCGGTCGCATCGGCTGCGGTCGGCCAGCGACGGGCGCACCACGGTGGCCTTGCGCCGCACCGCCGCCGCGCTGGCCAGCCGGGCGACGTCGACGGTGGAGGCCACCCCGGCCTTGCGGCGCGACCGCGCGCCCCACCGCGACACGGTGGAGGCGGTGCGGGACAACCGCACCCACCCGACGATGCCCAGCGCGGCGGCGAGCGTGGCCGACAGCAGCGGCGCCCAGGTGGCCAGCTGCCAGGCCAGCAGCACAGCCAGCCCGGTGGCGACGGCGGCTGGGCCGTGCTGGCGGCGGCGCCCCAGCACCAGGGTCGCGACCACGGTGGCGCCCAGCCCGAGCAGCAGCAGGGTCGTCAACTCACTCACCGCAGACCACCCCTCCCGTTCGTGCCGTTGGTGCCGTTGGTGGTGCTGGTGCCGTTGGTGGTGGCGGCGTCGAGCAGGCAGCGGGCCTGGTGCTCACTGCAGCCCAGCTCGCGGGCCAGCACCCGCCGGCCGGGCGGGCGCCCGTCGGCGGCAGCGAGCAGCGCGGCGGCGCGGGCGGCCAGCCCGTCGGGCTCGTGGGGCGGGGTCGGTGGTGGTGCGGCAGCCACAGGCGCGGGCTCGGCGACCGGCGTTGGAGCCGCTACCGGGGGCAACGGCGCGACCGGGTCGGCAGCCACGGCAGGGCCCGGCGGCTCAACGGCGGGCGCCAGGTCGGCCACCCGGTCCAGCTCAACCGGCAGCGTGGCAGCTTCGGTCACTGCCGGGCGGCGCTGCTCGAGCAGCAGCTCGAAGGCGACCGCGAACGCCACCGCGGGCCAGGCAGCCACCAGCCGGGCCGTGGCCGTGGGGTCCGCGGCGGCCACGTTCGCCGCCAGCGACGCAGCGACCCCGCCCAGCAACGCGCACCACGCCAGCGCCCCACCTGCCAGCCCAACGCGACGGCGGGTCAGCAGCACCATGGACGCGGCCACCATCAGCCCGTCCACGCTCAGCGGCAGCAGATACGACCGCCACCCCTCCCCCGACCGCTGCGCCACATGCTGCATATGGGCGTAGGACACGACCGCGGCCACCGAGGCGACCAGCAGCACCGCGGCCACCGTGGTGCGCCGCACCGCAGCCGACACCGGGGCGGTCACCGCGCGATCCCTTCCAGCTCGCGGTGCGCCCCAGCGGCCCGGTCGGCCGCCCGGTCGCTGGCCTGGTCGTCGCCGTGCCAGCGCACGAGCCGCTCGGCCCTGCCCTGGTCGGTGACCCGCGGCTGGATCGCGGCCCCGCCCTGGGCGATTCGCTGCAGCGCGTGGCGTGCCTGCCCGACGGCCCGCGCGGTCTCATCCGCCACCGGCGCCGGGACCACCTCGTGCGCGTCATCGGCGGTGTCAGCAGCCGTGGGGGCGGGCGCCGGGGTGTCCGGCGCGGCTGTGCGTGGGGCCGGAACAGCGGCCGCCAGGCCGACCTCCGCCGGATCGTGGCTCTCGGCCAGGTCGTCGTCTGCCAGGTCGGTCTCGGTGACCGGCCGGTGCGGGTCCTCGGCGCGCACCGCGGCCTCGTGTTCGACCCACCAACCCCCGGCCTCAGATCCGACAGCGCCGCGATCGGCATGCACGGCATGCACGGCGCCGTCGTCGTGCTCGGCGCCGTCGTCGTGGTCGTCGTGCTCGGCGGCCCGGCCGTCGTAGTCGTCCCAGAAGCCGGTGGCGTCCGAGCACGGCCCGCACCTGCGCTCAACGGTCGACAGGTAGTAGTCCTGCTCCTGGCCGCAGTCCTGGCAGGTGCGCCGCGCGGTCAGCGCCTTATCGATCGCGGCCTGCTGCGCAGCGGTAGCGGTGCGCTTCGGCGCCGCGTCGGCGATGCGGTACAAGCTGGTGTACTCCACCG
The DNA here is from genome assembly GCA_009379815.1 of Pseudonocardiaceae bacterium. Lineage (GTDB taxonomy): Bacteria > Actinomycetota > Actinomycetes > Mycobacteriales > Pseudonocardiaceae > WHSY01. The sequence goes on along the minus strand of WHSY01000010.1, from coordinate 42,359 downwards.
GTCGACGGCCCGGCTGGCGGTGGCCGAACACCAACACCGCCACCGGCTCGGCCCCGGCCGGGCGCAACCCCAGCCCTCGCAGCTGCCGAGCGGTGGCCAACTCGCCTCGGCCGGCGCGGCCCCACGACAGGGCGGGCAGCCCATCCACGCTGCCGCGGGTCAACACCCGACCCTCGGCCCACGACACCGGCTGCCACACATACGGCCGTGTTCGGATGCGCTCACTCATCGCCGACCGCCGTTGGCCTCCGCGGCGGTCCGTGCGGCGTAGTCGCTGACCTCATCGATCAGCCGACCCAGCTCCGCGCCGAGCGGGGTGGCGGTCAGCAACGCCACCGCCACCACCCCGAAGAACAACGCCGGGCCCGCGGCCCGCGCCTTGGCGCACAACAGCGCGGCCAGCCCGGAGAACAGGATCAACGCGGTGAGGACGTTCATGACTCAGCTCTCCCCTCGCGGCCACTCACCGCGGTCGTCGTGCTCGGCTTGCTCGTGGGCCTGCTCGGCCAGTCGCCGGGCCAGGCCGGTGGCGGACTCCAGTAACTCGGTGACATGGTCGAGCTGCTCGGCCAGCTGCCGCGCCGAGCGCGGCACGTCCCGGACCTCGCCCGCGACGGTTGCTGCGCGGCGCAGCAGCACCCGCAGCCGCAGCAACTCGGTGTGCCGCACGGCCGCCAGGAATGGGCGGGTGTGGGCGTGTTCCCACTCGGCCAACGCGAGCGCCTCGGCCGCCTCGTCGAACTCCTCACGGGTCGGGTACCGGGTGGTGCCGACCCACCCGCAGCCGCAGGCGACCACGGCCCCGACCATCCGGGCGCGGTTCTCGGCGCTGTGGGTGCCGGTCAGGGAGCCGTCGTCGAGGACCTGCGCGGCGTAGCCCTCATGGTCTTCGGCGGCGCCGCCGTAGCTGGTCAAAATCGTGCCCACGGCCGATCACCCGGCCTTCCGGGAACCGCGACCCGTGGTCGGCTCGGCCAGCTGCGCCCACAACGTCCACCCACCGCAGTCCGGATCCGGGCAGCCCGACCGGCCCGCGCCGACGTCCTCGCCGGTCGGCTCGTAGGTGCCCTGGCAGGAGTCGCAGACCAACAGGAACCCAGTGGGCAGCTGCTGCTGCGTGTTCTCGGCGCGGCGGCGCCAGTGACGGGCACATAGCCGCGCGTATGCCTCGGCGGCCAGCGCAGCCCGCCACTGCACCCGGGTCCGGGCGTGCTCGAACAACGTCTGCCGCAGCCGCGCCTCCAGCTCGTAGACCCGGGCCAGCTGCGACGCGCGAGCGACACTGGGGTCCTCGGCCATCAGCTGCTCGCGCTGGCTCGCCAGCACGTCCAGGGCGCCGTCCAGCTGCGCCGTCACGGGTCGGTCGTTGATCGTGGTCAGCGCGGACCACCGCCCTTGGGCGCCATGTGAGGCGCGAGCCCCGCTTCAGCCGCAGCGAGCCTCTGCACGGCGGTGGCGTGCTGCTCGGCGCGCCACCGGGCTGTCCACTTGCCGAGGTCCAGGCAGCGGCCAGTAGCGAGCACGTCCGCGATCAGGCGCTCAAGAACGATCTGCGGGACCACGTAACGCCCGCCGATCTTGACCCCGGGAAACGTTCCGTTGCGGAGGTGCCGGTACAGAGTGGACTCGTCCAGCCGGAGGATCTCCGAGGTCTCGGCCGCCGTGTAGAAGACCGGTCGCCGATGCTCAGGTCGAGACGCAGGCGACTGGCTAGGCGGTGAGGCCGGCTTCGCCACCGGCCCTGGCAGGTGCTGCATCTCGTGTCCTCTCGACTTGACGTCTGCGGCTGCTTGCCACCAAGTCCAGGCGTGGGCCTGAGTACTTGGCATGGCAACTCTACTGCTGGCATGCCAACTATGCAATTGGCCTGCCAACGATGGCATGCCAAGCCGCGTTAGAGTTCGCAGCGATCACAGGGCGGCGCACGAGACTTGAAGGGGCCTTTAGCGGTGGCGGAGCACATGTACGAGCACATCGCGGCGGAGCTGCGCGATCAGATCGTCAGCGGGGATCTCGGCTGGGGTGAGCGCCTGCCCACACAGGAGAGGCTCAGCGAGCTGTTCGGTGCCTCCCGCATCGTCGTGCGGCACGCTCTCGACATCCTTGAGACCGAGGGATTGATCGACCGAGTGCAAGGGGGCGGCGCCTTCGTGCGCCGCTATCAGCCGCTCGTGCGGCGATCTGCCCAGCACTACCGGTCGGACCCCGGTGCGCCGTTCGCCGAGGAAGCCCTCGCGGCCGAGCGCATCCCGAGGTACAGCCACCGCACCTATCCGGAGCGCGTCGGGGCTGAGGTCGCCCGTCGGCTGGGCTGCGAGGTCGGCGCAGACGTGATGCGTACAGACTATGTGTCCTACGCCAACGACGACCCCATGATGTTGGTGCACTCGTTCGAACCGCTGTCGATCACACGGGGCACGGTGATCGAGCGACCGGAAGAGGGACCCTACATGGGCGCCGGATTGATCGAGCGGTTCACCGCGATCGGCATGCGGCCCACCGCCGTGGTCGAGCGGGTGCGCTGCCGCATGCCTCGGCCGTCAGAGACTGAGGCGTTGCACCTACGGCCGGGCACTCCCGTTGTGATCATCACCCGCTTCACCCATCACGGTGAGACGGTCCTGGAGACCGCGGATCTTCTCCTCGATCCACACCACTACGATCTTGAGTACGTCACAACGGTCGAACCGTCTTCAGTCTGACGGTCGTCGACCGGCTGCCTGACGACTGCGTACCGTAGTTCCATTCCTACATGCGCATTCCTGCGTAGCATTGCGCTCGCAGCGGACTCTGGCACGATGTTGGGAGAATAATCAACGTCGAATGCAGAGGAGGGCATATGTCTCTGACCGTTTCCCCGGACCTTCAACAGCAGGCCCAGCAAGGTCTCGTCTCCGACGAGGATTTCATCGAATGCATTCGTGAATCGCTACCGTACGCCTGGTCGGTCGTCAGCGGTCTCGTCGACGAGATGCGAAGCTCCGGGGGAGATTTTGCCGGCAACCAGCAGGTGCCGCCTGACGACGAAGCTCAAGGCCAGCTGCTTCGACTCGTTGCGAGCGATGCAATGAGGAACGCCGTTGAACAACGCTACGGTGTGCGACTGGCCTTCCAGAACTGCTGCCACGTCGGACTATTCACGCCGGAAGCGCGGGACGCCTACGACGCATTCGTCTCCCCACAGGCGCAACTGCTCAATCAGCGACCCGAACTCATCAACTGCTGACAATCGCGGACCTAGAGCGGGGCCCGGACGGCGCGGGTCGGGCCCCGCTCCCTCCGGTCGCGTCAGGTTGCCTCGCCCCGCACGGGCAATGACGGCATGCTGTCACCGATCCTCCTAGCAGCTTCCTGGTCAGCAGCGCCTACCCAAGCCGCATAATGGCGCAACGTGGTGGTCCCGTCGCCATGGCCAAGTCGCCCGGCGACGGTGCGCAGGTCAACCCCAGCGGTGAGCAGCTCGGTCGCCGAGTAATGCCGTAGCTGCTTAAGCTGAGTGTCGATGGCAAGTCTTGCGGCGAGTCGACTGTAGCGGCGCGTGATCGCTCCCGGATCCCGCGGTTTGCTGAGATCAGGCCGGGCGGAGAAGATCCAATGGTCGTCCCTCAACGGGAGACCGAGGACAGCCAGCTGGTCCTGGCAGTCCTCATTGTGCTTACGCAGCAGCTCCACTGTCGGCGCGTCGATCGACACCCGACGCATCTGGTGAGTCTTAGTGTCCTTGAGGATCATGCCATCGGCGGTCCGTACGTAGTTCGCATCGAGCCGCAACACGCCAGTGGTTAGGTCGACGTCGTCCCATTGCAGAGCGGTGACCTCGCCTCGACGCGCGCCCGTGATCGCGGACAACCAAACGTACAATCCCCACTCGCTCGACTCAGCCCATGCCGCTTCCGCGATGCGCGCCATTTGCTGCGGACTGGGTGGTCGCGGCTGGGGTCGCTTCTTCCCGGGCGGCTTCACACCTGGCATCGGGTTGTAGGCGATCCAGCCCCAGCGCACCGCGGCACTCAAGGACCCGCTGAGAATCGCGTGGATCTGGCGCACGCTCGAGGCAGCGTACGGCTTGCACACGTGGCGGCGGCAACCAGCCTTGTCGCAGTCGTGCGGACCCTCGTCCGAGTGCACTTCTACGAACGGCTTTCCTGAGCAGAGATCGCGACACCGCCGCAGCCGCGCGTAGAAAGTCTCCAACCGCTCCGATGCGTCGCGCACGAGCAAGACCAGCGGAACGTCACCGAGATTCGGCTTGATGTAGTTGCGGATCTGGGACTCGTAGTTCATCCGCGTGGTCGGGTCGACCTCGTGCTGTGGTAGCCAGCGGTCGAGGAGTGCCCCAACCGTGGACTTCGTCCGAGCCACCCGGAGCGAGTCTGCTTCGGCGAGCATCAGGGTCCGGAGCTTCTCAGCCTCCTTCATCGCAGCGCGCTCGGAACGCTCGTTGCCAGGCTTCTCTATCGGGACGCTGTCGACGAGCACGATCCGCTCTCCCGTCGACGGATCCTTGCCCGCCGACACCCGCACCTGGAAGCGCCCGCGGCGCATCCGCCGGAGCGTGCCTCGCCTACGAGGCTCTGAGGCCTCGGTGCCGGTAGCCACGAGGCGCAAGCTAGCACGCCCTGTGGATCGGTTCGTGGATCAAGATCGCCCAAAACCCAGTCCGATCGATCTGTCTGCGGGACAAAGCTGCTGGTCGGCGGCGGTTCGTACAAAGCGCGCCCGTAGGGATTCGAACCCCAAACCTTCTGATCCGTAGTCAGATGCTCTATCCGTTGAGCTACGGGCGCATGTTTCAGTTGTCGGCCGAGTTGCACTCGACCGGTGGCGGAGGCTCCGGGATTTGAACCCGGGAGGGGTGTGAGCCCCAACCGCATTAGCAGTGCGGCGCCATAGACCAGACTAGGCGAAGCCTCCCGGGGCCCTTGTGGCCGCCAGGTGGTGAGGGTACACAGCCTGGCGCGGGTCGGGCAAAGTGGGTTCGCGGGCACCGCGCGCACGCACTTCGCCCTACTCTGAACCTGTGGGCGAGCCGCTGGTGGAGAGCGTGGTGGCGACACCGCGGCCACCGCTGCGCCCGCTGGTCGCCAGCTATACCGGTTACCGCGTCGAGGGCGCCGACCCGGGCGTGCACCGTGGCCTCCCCTCCCGTCACCTCACGTTCATCGTCACCCTCGGCGGCACGGTCGACCTCGTCGGGCTACCGGACCCGGGCCAGCCCCCGAGCTCGTTCGCCACGCTCGTCGGCGGATTGCACTCGACCCCGGCGCTGATCAGCCACGACGGCTACCAGCACGGCATCCAACTCGCGCTCACCCCGCTCGGAGCGCGGGCGCTGCTGGGGCTGCCCGCCGGGGAGCTCGCCGCCACCGTCGTCGATCTCGACACCCTGCTGGGAGCGGTCGCCGGTGAGCTCGTCGAGCGGGTGCGAACGGCGACGACGTGGACCGATCGATTCCTGCAGCTCGACGGGGTGCTGGCGCGGCTCGCGCACGACCGCGGGCAGCCCGATCCCGAGCTCGCCTGGGCCTGGCGGCGGCTCGCCGACAGCCGTGGCGCGGTCGGCATCGGGGGCCTCGCAGCTGAGGTCGGCTGGAGCCGGCGCCATCTCGGTGAGCGCTTCCGGCGCGAGTACGGCCTGACCCCGAAGGCGGCCGCGCGGGTGATGCGGTTCGAGACCGCGCACCGCATGCTGCGGGCGCCGGAAGCGCCCGGCCTGGCCGAGCTCGCCGTCCGCTGCGGCTACTACGACCAGGCCCACCTCACCCGTGAGTGGCGCGAGCTCGCCGGCTGCTCGCCGACGACCTGGCTGGCCGAGGAGCTCCCATCCGTCCAAGACGCCGAGCTCTCCCTGCCGCAACACTGATCGGCATGGCAGACACTCCAGCACCCAGCGTGTGGCCGGGACTGCTGTGCACCGACGCGCCGGCCACCATCCGCTTCCTCGTCGAGGCCTTCGGCTTCGTCGAGACCATCGTCGTGCCCGGTGAGGGCGAGGACGAGATCGTGCACGCCGAAGTGCGCTGGCCCGAGGGCGGCATCGTCATGATCGGCAGCCACGGCGACGGCAAGGGCGAGTTCGCGGGACACAACACGCCCGGCACCAACTCGATGTACGTGGTCACCGACCACCCGGACGAGCTGTTCAAGCGGGCCACCGAGGCCGGCGCCGAGGTCGTGCGCGGGCTGCGCGACGAGGACTACGGCTCGCGGGGGTTCACCGTGCGCGACCCCGAGGGCAACCTCTGGAGCTTCGGCACCTACCGAGGCGCCTGAACCTGTGGACAGGTCGTGAGTGGCGATACGAGTCATAGCTCGTCTTCAGTCCCATCGCCACTCACAGGGCGCGCAGCGCCAGGAACGGCGCCAGCGCGTCGGGGTTGCGCAGGGCGTCGGCGCTGACGGCGCGCTCGGGATCCGCCCCTGCAAGGATCTTCTTGACCGGGACCTCGCATTTCTTGCCGTTCAGCGTCCGCGGCACGTCGTCGACCACCACGAACCGGTTGGGGACGTGGCGCGGTGACAGCTGCGCGCGCAGCGCCGACCGCAGCGACGGCTCGAGGTCAGCCAGCGACGTCCCGGGCGCGAGCACCAGGAAGCAGAGCAGCTCGCCCTCCTCCGTGCGAGCGTCCGAGGTGTCGATGACCAGCGAGTCGAGCACCTCGTCGAAGGCCTCGACGACGCGGTAGAACTCCGAGGTGCCCATTCGCACGCCGCCGCGGTTGAGCGTCGAGTCCGACCGGCCGTAGATCACGCACGACCCGCGCGGGGTGATCCGGATCCAGTCGCCGTGGCGCCAGCGTCCCGGGTAGGTGTCGAAGTAGGCTTCGCGCAGCCGCGAGCCGTCCGGGTCGTTCCAGAAGTACACCGGCATCGACGGCATCGGCTGCGTGATCACCAGCTCGCCGACCTCGTCGCGGCACTCGTTGCCGGACTCGTCGAGCGCGACGACGGCCGCGCCCAGCGCCCGGCAGGAGATCTCGCCCTCCCAGACCGGGACGTCCGGCGCCGCCGCGACGAAGGCGGCGCACAGGTCCGTCCCGCCGGACACCGAGCAGATCTGCACGTCCGCACCGATCTCGGCTGCGATCCACCGGAACCCCTCGGGCGACAGCGGTGCCCCGGTCGACCCGAGCGCCCGCAACGCCGACAGGTCGTAGTCCGTGCCCGGCCGCAACCCCTCCTTGAGGCAGGACTGGATAAACGGCGCGGACGTCCCGAAGTATGTGACGCCCTCCTCGGCGGCCATCCGCCACAGCGCACCCAGGTCGGGATGCGCCGGGTTGCCGTCGTAGAGCACGATCGTCGTCCCCACCAGCAGACCCGAGATGACGTAGTTCCACATCATCCAGCCGGTGGTGGTGAACCAGAAGAACCGGTCACCGGGCCCGAGGTCGGACTGCAGCAGCAGCGCCTTGAGATGCTCGACGACGATGCCGCCGTGCCCCTGCACGATGCCCTTGGGCAGTCCGGTGGTGCCCGAGGAGTAGAGCACCCACAGCGGGTGGTCGAAGTCCACCGCGTCGAACTCCAGCGGCGCATCGGCGTGCTCGTCGAGCAGGTTCTCCCAGCGCACCGGTCGTGAGTGGCGATGCGAGTCATAGCTCGCATCGCCACTCACAGGGCCGAAGGCCACGGTGGCGCGCAGCGAGGGCATCTCGGCGCGTAGCGAGTCCACTGTGGACCGGATGTCGTAGGTCTTGCCGCCGTAGACGTAGTCGTCGACCGCCAGCAGTACGGTCGGCTCGATCTGCACGAAGCGGTCGGCGATCGCGCGCGCGCCGAAGTCCGGCGAGCACGACGACCAGATCGCGCCGAGGCTCGCGGCCGCGAGGAACGCCACCAGCGTCTCCGGGCAGTTCGGCGCCAACGCCACCACCCGGTCGCCGCGCGACACCCCCAGGGAAGCCAGCCCCGCCCGCGCCGCGGCCACCTGCGAGCGCAACGAACCGTAGGTCAGCTCCGAGCGCGCGCCGTCCTCGCGGCGGAAGATCAGCGCGATGTCGGCGTCGCCCTTGCCGGGCGCCGGGACCAGTGCCTGCTCCGCGTAGTTCAGCGACGCACCGGGAAACCAGGACGCGCCGGGCATCGACGCGTCGGCGAGCACCTGCTGCGGCGGCGAGTGGAACCGGACCCCGGCGAACTGCACGAACGCGCCCCAGAAGCCCTCCAGGTCGGTCACCGACCAGCGCCACAGCGAGTCGTAGTCGTCGACCTGCACGTCCCGCGTGGTGCGCAGCCACTCCCGGAACGCGGCGATGCGCGACCGGTCGACGTCGTCGGCGTCGGGCTGCCAGAGCATGCGGGGGGCGCTGTCGTCGCTCATCCCACCGTTCTAGCCGCTCACCGGCGCGGGGTCATCCCCGGGGTCAGCGCATGTGGGAGTCGAACCAGTTCAACGTGCGCATCCACGCCTCCCGGATGCCGGCCTGGTCGTCGTCGAACCGGTGGTCGTCGGCGGGGAAGTACACCAGATCCGTCGCGACGTCGGCGCACGCAGCCGCGTCGCGCAGCTTGTGCACCTCCTCCTCGGGCACCTGCCGGTCAGCACCGAAGATCCCCAACCAGGGACAGCGCAGCTCGACAGCCGCCTCGACCAGTGGTGGCAACGTGTCCGACAGCGGCGTGATGATCCCGCCCGCCGCCACGCTGACCGCGGCCCCGAGATCGCGCCGCGCCGCGACGATCAGCGCGATGCTGCCGCCGAGCCCGAAGCCGACCACCCCCATCCGGTCGGCGCTGACCTGGCGCCCGGCCAGCCAGCGGAACGACGCGTCGGTGTCGGCGAGCACGGAGTCGGCCGACAACCGCTGCACCTGGTCGCGCAGCTGGTCGCGATCGCCGTCAGCGGGAAGCTCGTCGGCGCCGTCGCGATGGTAGAGGTGGGGCACCACGACCAGCCAGCCCTCGGCGGCGAGACCCTCGGCCAGATTGCGGACGGCGTCGGTGACGCCGCGCGCCTCGTGCACCACGACGATGCCACCCCGAATCACCCCGCTCCGGTGGGCAGGGTCGGGCTCGACGACCGTCAGTCGCAGCTCGCTACCGTCCGGCATCGGTACCTGCTCGGTGCGCCGCTGTGTCATAACACCACTGAACCACTCGATCCGACCGGACTGCGCACCAGGCGGGTGGGACGTCGGTCACCGACCCTAGGCTGGAGCTGCCGCGGCGGGAGACCGGGGCGGAGCAGGAGGGCCGACGATGACCGCGCGCACCCGTGCCGCCCTCGAGGCGCTACCCGGTTACGTGCCCGGCCGCACCGTCACGGGTGCGATCAAGCTGGCGAGCAACGAGGTCCCCGCGGGCCCGCTGCCCAGCGTGGTCGCCGCGATCGCCGACGCCGGCGCTGCCGTCAACCGCTACCCCGACACCGCGTGCACGGCGCTCGTGGAAGCACTGTCGGCCCGGCTCGACGTCCCGGCTTCCCGGCTGGCGGTCGGCTGCGGATCGGTGATGCTGTGCCAGCAGCTGGTGCAGGCCACCTGTACCGAGGCCGACGAGGTGATCTTCGCGTGGCGCTCGTTCGAGGCGTACCCGATCGTCACCCAGGTCAGCGGCGCACAGCAGCGCACCGTCGCGCTGCGCGCCGACCACGTCCACGACCTCGACGCCATGCTCGCGGCGATCACCCCGGATACCCGGCTGGTGTTCGTCTGCAACCCGAACAACCCCACCGGCACCGCGGTGCGCCGCGCCGAGCTCGAGCGCTTCCTCGATGCGGTGCCCGACGGGGTGCTGGTGGCGCTCGACGAGGCCTACCGCGAGTTCGTCTCCGATTCCGACGTCCCCGACGGGGTCGAGCTGGCCCTCGACCGCGACAACCTGGCCGTGCTGCGCACCTTCTCCAAGGCCTACGGCCTGGCCGGGCTGCGGGTGGGCTACTGCGTCGCCTCCGAACCGGTCGCCGAGGCGCTGCGCAAGGTGTACGTGCCGTTCTCCGTCAACTCCGTGGCGCAGGCCGCGGCGTTGGCCAGCCTCGACGCCGCCGACGAGATGCTGGCGCGCTGCGGCGACATCGCCGTCGAGCGCGACCGGGTGCGAGATGCACTGATCGATGCCGGCTACGAGGTACCCGAGTCGCACTCCAACTTCGTGTGGTTGCCGCTGGGCGACCGCACCACCGCCTTCTGCGAGCACTGCCTGGACCACAAGGTGGTGGTGCGCGGCTTCGCCGGGGACGGCGTGCGGGTCACCGTGGGCTCCCCGGACGAGAACGCCGTGCTGCTCGACGCCGCGCGCACCTTCACCCGGTAGCACCTGCGCCGCAACGGCGGATTGACCGCATGTCATCTCGGCCGCGCCAGCAGATCCTGGTGGTGCACCGCGACGGACAGCCGGCCGGCGGCTGCATCGGCCAAGCGTCGCCGTGCGTAAGGGTGGGCGACGGCGCCAAGCTCCGGTCGCTGCTCGCATGCCGCGGCCAGCCACCCGGTGAACCACTCCACTGCCAGGGTGGCCTGGCCGGGACCGAGCCGCCATGGGCTTGGTCGGACCAGGGCGTCGACGCCCAGCCCGGTGAAGCCGTCTGCCGCGGCACCGATCGCGTCGGGGCCGAGAAGCCTTCGGCCGCCGACGGTGCGTCGCTGGTGGGCATTGAACGCGTCGCTGACGTACTGGTCGAACGGATGGCTGGGCGTGAGGTCGACCCGACCGGCGACGCTGAGGGTGATCAGAACGAGGCAGCCCGCTCGGGCGCAGGTGGCGACCAGTCGTTCGAGCTCCTCCGCGGTCATCATGTCCAGCAGCGCAGAGGCGGTGATGAGGGTTGCGCCCGCCAGCTCCTGCGGGTCCAGCCGGGTGACGTCGCGCCGACGGGTCGCGATGGTGACCGGGGCACCGTCGGAGGCCTCGCCCGGTGGATGCGCGGCGGCGAGGGTGAGCAGCTCGGCATCCCTGTCGTACATCACCCAGTGTTGGGGTCCGGTCAGCTGCACGGCGAGCCACCGGGCCATCGAGCCGGTGCCACACCCGAGGTCGTGAACGGCCACCCCGCCGGCGGTCGGCAGGTACGACCGGACCTCCGCAACGAGCTCGGTGGCCCGGGCTGCCGAGTCGGCGGGCTCCCGCAAGGCCAGCCACTCGGCGCTGGCCCGGACCTGTCCGGTCGTCACACCAATGTCACCCCTTGCCGTAGCTGACGGTGTGGCACAGCGCAGGCAGCTGCCCGGCTACCAGCCGCGACATCACGGCGGGCAACTCGTCGAAGGTGGACACGCCGGTGATGAGCGCGTCGAAGCCGGGGTCGCGCAGCAGAGCCAGTGCGAGCGCCAGCCGGTCGGCGGCGGTGCGACTGCCACTCCGGGCGGGGGAGACCGTCCCGACCTGGCTGGCACGGATACCCAGGCGCCCGGAATGAAAGGCACCCCCGAGCGACAGTCGAACCTCGGCATTGCCGTACCAGGACAGGTCGACGACGCTGCCCTCCCGGGCTAGCAGGTCCAGCGAAAGCTGGAGTGCGGCAGAGGTGGCGCTGGTGTGTATGACGAGGTCGCGGCCGTCTGCGGCATCCGCAGGAAACGCGAAGTCCGCCCCCAGCCCGGTCACTACATCGGCCTTGGCCGGGTCGATGTCGACGACGGTGACCTCTAGGCCGGGAAACCTTGTCAGGAGGCGCGCAACGCAGCAGCCGACCATGCCGGCACCCACCACGGTGACCCGGTCACCGACTAGTGGTGCGGCGTCCCACAGGGCGTTGACGGCAGTCTCCACGGTTCCGGCGAGTACCGCCCGCTCCGGTGGCACGTCGTCGGGCACGGGGACTACTGCCCGGGCCGGCACCACGTAGGCGGTCTGGTGCGGATACAGGCAGAAGACGGTGCGGCCGCGCAGTGCCGGCGGGCCGTGTTCCACGACACCGACACTGAGGTAGCCGTACTTGACCGGCCCCGGGAAGTCTCCCTCCTGGAAGGGTGCGCGCATCGCGCCGTACTGGCTCTCCGGGACGCCGCCTTGGAACACGAGAGTCTCGCTGCCCCGGCTGATCCCAGAACGCACGGTGCGCACGGCGACATCGCCCGCGCCTGGCTCGGGCAACAGGACCGGCCGGATCTCGCCCGCACCTGGCTCGCGCACCCAGAACGCCCACGCCTCACCCCGCACAGGCCGTTCACCTCGCCTCCGTGAACCGAACACTAACAATGCTCGTACAACTGCTGTACTCATGGATCCGGGAGGCACGGTGCTCATGCGTCGAAGCGGCCCGGCGGTAGGCCTGATCGCGCAGGTGGCGCTGCTCGCCGCACTCGAGGTGATCGTCGGCCTGAGCGCTGTCGGCTGGGCCGTCGGACTCACCTGCGGCGCCGTCACGAACGCGGCGGTAGCTCGCAGCCTGGCCAGTGGTGGTGTCGACGCCCTGGGGCCGGCCGACCTGGTGACGCTCACCCGGGCCACCTTCGCCTGTGGTGTCGCGGCGCTGGTCACAGACTCGTTCCTGCAGCTGCCAGCCGTGACAACCCTGGTGGCACTCGCATTCGCCGCGCTCGTGCTCGACGCGGTCGATGGCTGGGTCGCACGGCGCACAGGCACGGCGTCGATGTTCGGTGCGCGGTTCGACGGGGAGGTCGACGCGTTCCTCATCCTGGTCCTCGGGGTGTACGTCGCGCTCTCGATCGGCGGGTGGGTGCTCGCGATCGGCGCGGCGCGCTACGTGTTCGCAGTGGCCGGCTGGGGGCTTCCTTGGCTGCGCAGGCAGCTACCACCTCGCTACTGGCGCAAGGTGGTAGCCGCGACCCAAGGCATCGTGCTGACCGTCGCGGCAGCTGACGTCGTACCGCGCACGTTGACGTACACCGCTCTCGCCGTCGCGCTTGCGCTGCTGGCCGAGTCGTTCGGCCGGGACGTGTGGTGGTTGTGGCGCCACCGGTACGCCGGGGCCGCCGGACGCACTGAACCCCGCTTTCTCCCAGGCGTACAGCGCCAACCGCGGTCGATCCCATCACGACTGGCTTCGCCATGAGGCGGGACGAGCGCGCTGTTCTTGACGGGGCCTTGCGGCGGTCCCGCCTGTCGGCGTACGCCCCTGGTGAGTTCGTCGGTCAGGAAGGCTTCATGCGTGCCAGCGAGATCCTGTCCCTGGCCGTTGCGGCCGGCATCACGCCCGGGGTTTCTGTGCTGGACCTGTGCTGCGGAGTGGCCGGGCCCGGACGGTTCATCACGCGGGAACTGGGATGCACGTATGTGGGAGTGGACGTCAGTTCCAGTGCCATTGACATCGCGCGTGAGCGCGCCGGCGACCTGGCCTGTCGCTTCGAGGTCTCGCCGGTCCCCCCCATTCCTGCCGGCCCCTTCGACGTGGTACTGCTGCTGGAAACCATGCTCGCCTTTCCCGACAAGGAGACCCTGCTCCACGAGATATGCTCGGCGATAGCCGTCGGCGGGCGCTTCGTCTTCACCATGGAGGAGGGCCAACCGCTGACGGCGGCGGAACGCGAAAGCATGCCCGACGCCGACACGGTAATGCTCACTCCGCTGCCGGATATGCTTTCCTGCTTGCAGCGGGCCGGGCTACGGGTTCGCTGGCAAGGCGAATGCAGTCGATCCCACCGCACCATGGTCGATTCGTTGATCAATGCGTTTGCCGCCGAAGAGTCAGAAATTGCCGCACAGCTCGGACGCCGCAGCCTGGATGAACTGCTGGCTGCCCATCGGCTCTGGAGCGACTGGCTGCGGGAAGGGCGGGTCCGAAAGTTCGCCTTCATCGCCGAGAGGACCCAGACGTCATGAACGAGAGTCGTCTCGGATCGTCGCGACCGGCGGGTCCGGTGGATCGCGCCGCCCTGCTCAGTCCGGACAGCAGCGTGGTGACAGCGCGTACCGCAGGACTACGACGTCGTCGATCCGGCGCACGTCCACCAGCGTCGCGCGCCGTTCCGGATTCCATGGGAACTGGCCGTCTTCGACGAACCGCCGAGCCCGGGAGTCGCCGACGAAGAACGGCGCGACGACCAGGTGAAGCTCGTCTGCGAGTCCGGCGGTGAGGAACTGGGTGTGCACGGCCCCGCCGCCCTCGACCATCAGGCGCCGCACGCCGCGGGAGTAGAGGTTCTCGCTCACCCGACGCATCACGACCGGCTGCCCGCCGTCGATCACGGTCGCCATGTGTCCGACCAGGTCACGTGCCTGCGACACGGTGCCGCTGGTGCAGTAGACGAGCTTCTCGGTATCGCCGGCGGCGAAGAAGTCGGCCGACGGGTCCAGCCGCGCCTGCGCGGTCACGGTCACCTTGATCGGCGTGGGCGTGCGGCCCCCTGCTACCCGCTCGTCCACCCGCGCCTGCCTGCGCACCAGCAGCCGTGGGTTGTCGTTGCGTACGGTCGCGGCACCGACGAGGATCGCGTCGCAGCTGGCGCGTACCGCGTCGACCCGGTCGAGGTCGGCGTCGTTGGACAGGATCAGTCGTTCGGGCGACATGTCGTCGAGGTACCCGTCGATCGACATGCCGCAGCTGAGCAGGGTGTACGGACGGTCAGCCAAGCGTCGCACCTTCCAGCCGCTGATCGTCAGGACGCGAAGCTCCCTGGCGGCCGGCCTCCCGCAGCTGCCGGGCCGCGACCAGTACGGCCGCTCCGGGCAGCGTGGCGACGAGCACCAGCACGCCGTACAACACCGCAGTCGTGACCCCCTGTGCCGCGCCCAGACCTGCCGCAGTGAACACCCAGGCGGCGACACCCTCACGCGGCCCCCACCCGGCGATGTTCATCGGGATGGCCGATGCCAGCAGCACGATCATCGCCAGCGGCAGGACCTGTGCCGCCGAAGCATCGGTTCCGGCGGCCCGCGCGGCGACCAGAAAGATCACCACGTGGCCGGTCGCGGCCACGCCCGACGCGAGCACGATGCCCGGCCACGCCCTGCTTACGACCAGGACGTTGCGGAGGTCGTCAGCTACTGTCCGTACGATCCGGCCCCCGAGCCCGGGCATGTCACGGGACCGCCCGCCGCGGGACTGCCCGCCACGAGGCACAACCTTGGCCACCAGTACGACGCCGGCTACCGCCACCCCGGCCGCCGCCACCACTACCACCGCGACCAGGACGATCGAGCGCGCCGCCGACGGCAGTACGAGCAGTACGAGCCCCGTCAGCACGATCTGTACCGCCTGGCCCAGGGTGCGCTCCCACGCGACCGACCGCAGGCTCCGGCCCATCACACCGACGTCGCGGCCCTGCCGCACACCGCGGTGCACGTCGCCGACCACGCCGCCCGGCAGTGTCGTGTTGAGGAACTGGGACCGGTAGTACGCCGCCACCGCCCAAGGCAGGCGTACGTCGACGCCCAGGCCCCCGGCGACCAGGCTCCACCGCCAGGCACAACACACCGTGGTCAGTGCCGTGACCGCGACCGCCACCCCCAGCGACCAGGCGCTGACCAGGCGAAAGGCGTCCAGGAACGGCTCAGCGCCCAGCCGCCCGACAAGGACGGCGAGGATCGCCGCGCCGCATCCCAGGCGCGCCCACGCCCAGAACGTACGACGGAACGTACGACGGATGGTGGATGCTCCGATCTTCTCCTCGATGCTGTCACTGCCGCTGTACTACACACGAACGCGAACGGCCCCTGGTTCATCCGATCACCTCGGTCAGGATCCGCGACATCAGCAGCGAGGTCTTCCACCAGTCGGGCAACGTCAGCCTGCGCCGCTGGGCCGCGTTCCGGAGGCGATGCCGCCGACCGGTGTCGGTCAGCCAGCAGCGCAGCGCATCGGCCAGGTCCCGTGCGTTGCCTGACGGAACCAACACGCCGGGTGCGGCGCCGTCAGCGGAGCGGCCGAGCGCCTCTGGCACCCCGCCGACCCTGGTTGCGACGACGGGAAGGCCGCGCGCCAGCGCCTCGGTGACCACCATGGCGTATGTCTCGGCGAGCGAGGGCAGCACGAGGACGTCCGCCTGGGCGTAGGCGTCGCCCAGATCCGTACCGGTGAGCGGGCCGGTGAAGTGGACCCGGTCCGTGACGTCGAATCTCTCGGCCCGGCTGCGAAGGTGGTCGACGAAGTCGGGCTCCAGGTCCAGCGAGCCGACGCAGACGCAGCGCCAGGGGAGATCCCGGACCCTGGCCAGCGCGGTGATCAGGACGTCATGCCCCTTCGACGATGTCACCGCTGCGACGCACAGCAATTCCCCTCCGGCTGCCGTACCGGGTGCGAGATCGACGCGCTCGACCCCGGGCTCGACGACGTGGACGCGGCCGGCGGGCATCGCATACAGGTCGTGCAGCCGCTGCCGGGTCCACTTGCTGGTCGTGACGACGGCGTCGGCGGCAAAGAGGGCTGCGCGTTCCGCCGCGCGCGCGTCCAGGACGCCGTCCGGTGACGCCTTCTCACCCAACGGCATGTGCATGAGCACGACGAGCCGAAGCCGGTCGGCTTGTCGGGCCAGCACCTCCGGGGTCGCCGAGGCCACCAGGCCGTCCAGCAGGACGAGCCCGCCTCGGGGGACACCGCTGAGCACCTCGGCCAGGCCGGCCCGCGCAGCCGCGTCCGCCCAGGGCCACCGGCCCGCCGCGGGGTGCTCGTGGACCGACCAGCCGATCGCGGCCAGCCCGCGGCAGACCCGGCGGTCGTACACGTTCCCGCCGCTGGGCCGCAGCGGGTCGTCGATGCCGTCCGGCACGACGACGTGCACGTCGGTCACAACGTTCGCTCGTAACTCGCCCACGCGACGTGCGACTCATGCAGCGTCACCACGATCTTGGCCAGCTGCCGTGCCGCGTCGCCCAGACCCCCGGCCTTCACCCGGTCGGCGAGCCGGTCGGCGATGACCTTGGCCATCACCTCGGTGGTCGTGTTGCGCCCGGAGAACTCCGGCTCGTCGTCCAGGTTGCGATAGTTCAGATCCCCCAGGACGGCGTGCAGCTCGTCGGCGGCGCGTCCGAGGTCGACAACGACGCCGTCGGCGTCCAGCGAGTCGCCGCAGAAGGTCGCGTCCACGACATAGGTCGCGCCGTGCAGGCGCTGCGCAGGACCGAAGACCTCGCCGCGGAGGCTGTGGGCGATCATCACGTGGTCGCGGACGGTGACGCTGAACATGGGCCCTACCTTTCGCCGTGGGTCACGGTGTGCCGGAGCGACGGGAGGCTTACGGCGCTCACGTCGTCGGTGACGATGACAACGGCGGTTGCCGGTACGACATACGCGGTGGGTTCGAGCATCCAGAATGCGAGCGCGTCGTCCGCCACCAGCATTACCTGCTCCGCGCTCACGCTTCGGGTGAACCGAAGCGTGACCGTACCCGTACTACCGTTGTACCCCCAAACTACGAAAGACGCGGTGCGATGGGTTCACATCGGCTTGGTGACAGGCTTCGCCCTGGTACTGGCCTTGCTCGCCGCGCTTGCCGCGGCTGGGTGGGCGATGGGTGACCCGGGGAAAGTACGCGTCATTGGCCGCCGCGTCGGTGCGGCCGCGTCAAGGGTGACGACGGTGCTGGCTTGCCTGGCGGTGTGGCTGGCCCTCGTGACTCCGAACGAGATCGGTCGGATCACCCCCGAGGCGTTCGTACGCATACCCCTCGTGGGACTCGTCATCGTCGCCCTTGCTCTCATCCTCGGGCCGCGGGCGAAACGCGCCGTCGCGGCGCTGGTCGGTACGTTTCTCGGCCTTCTGGTGATCGCGAAGGTCCTCGACATGGGCTTCTTCGCGGTCCTGGACCGGCCGTTCGACCCGGTGCGCGACTGGACCTACCTTGGATCCGCCGTCGGCGTGCTCGGCACCTCGATCGGCCAGGCCGCAGCGGTCGCGGTCGCGGCCGCGGCCGCGCTGCTCGTCGTCGCCGTACTCATCCTCGTGCCGCTCTCGGTTCTACGGCTGTCCCGGGTGGTGGCCGGTCATCGCAGGGTGTCGGCCCGAGCCGTCACGGCGCTCGGGATCGTCTGGGTGCTGTGTGCCGTCTTCGGCCTGCAGCTGGCCCCTGAGACGCGAGTCGCCTCCGTGAGCGCCGCCGGCCTCGCCTACGAAGAGGTCAGCCGCCTGCGCGCCGCCAATCATGACCAGCGGACCTTCGCGAATGCGATCGCCGTCGATCGTTTCGGCGACACCCCAGGGGCCCGGCTGCTGACCGGTCTGCGCGGCAAGGACGTCCTTCTCGTGTTCGTCGAGAGCTACGGCCGTGTCGCCCTCGAGGACCCGGCGTTCTCACCGCAGGTCGGTGCGGTACTCGAAGCCGGGACCAGACGGTTGCGCGCGGCCGGGTTCTCCTCCCGAAGCGCGTTCCTCACCTCACCGACGTTCGGTGGCATCAGCTGGCTGGCCCACGCCACATTGCAGTCCGGCCTGTGGGTCGACAGCCAGCAGCGTTACGACAAGCTGATCAGCGAGGACCGGCTGACCCTCACCCAGGCTTTCGGACGCGCCGGTTGGCGGACCGTCTTCGTCGTACCGGCCAACACCCGTGACTGGCCGGCGGGACCTTCCTTCTACCACTTCGACAATCTCTACGACTCCAGGAACCTCGGCTATCGCGGTCCGAAGTTCGGCTACGCGCCCATTCCCGACCAGTACACCCTGTCGGCGTTCCGGCGGCTGGAGCTCGCGAAGACCGGCCGCGCCCCCGTGATGGCCGAGATCGACCTGATCTCGAGCCATGTCCCATGGACACCGCTTCCTCACCTGGTGGACTGGAGCCGGGTCGGTGACGGCTCGATCTTCGACGGCATGCCCGCCGCATTTCAGGGCCCCGAGGAGGTGCGCGCCCGCTACCGAGAGTCCATCGAGTACACGTTGCGTACCCTCATCTCCTTCGTTACGACCTATCCCGACCCCGACCTCGTTCTCGTCGTGCTGGGGGACCACCAGCCGCACTCGGGCGTCACCGGTGAGGGGGTGAGCCACGACGTGCCGATCACGATCATGGCTCACGACCCGGCCACGATGCGCAGGATCTCGGAGTGGGGGTGGCAGGCCGGGATGAAACCGGGTCCCGATGCACCGGTATGGCCGATGGACACCTTCCGTGACCGCTTCCTGACCGCGTTCGGCCCGCCGAGATGACCGCCGTCTTCCCCGTCCTTGCTCTTCCTTGCGGCGCTGCGGCGCAGGCGATAGACAGAGAATCGGCATGGATGTGAACCTCAGACCCGCCAGGTCCGTAGTCACGGTGAGGGCCTTCGGACCTGAGAGGCGAACCCGGGTGGAACGGGGAAGGCAATGGTGATGCGACTACTCGCCGCGGCGGCGGCCTTGGTGTCGGCTGCGGTTCACCTCAAGCTGTGGATCTTCGACGGCTACAGTGACCTCTTCGTCGTCGGTCCAGCGTTCATGCTGAACGCCATCGCCGGGGTCGTGATCGCGGGCATGCTGGTGTTCTGGCGGCACTGGCTGCCGCTGCTGCTGGTCGTGGGCTTCGGTGCGGTCACGCTCGGCGCGTTCGTCACCTCCGCAACCGTAGGGCTCTTCGGCATCCACGAGCAGTGGGCCGGCTGGCTGGTGTGGACGGCCTTCGGGTCCGAGGGCGTGGCGATCGTTGCGGGCGTGCTGGCGGCCTGGCGGGAGGGCTACCTCTCACGCGATCAGCTCCAGCAGGGACTTGCCGGCCACGGTGCGGATCTGCCCTGAGCGTCCGCTCGAGCCACCAGATAGCGTGCAGCCGGCGTCACCGACCTGGAGGCGAGCGTGAGCGAGATCGACGTCGAGGTGGATCCGGCCGAGGTCGGGTTCGACGCCACGCGACTGGCGCGCATCGACGAACACTTCGGCCACTACGTCGACGACGGCCGGCTGCCGGGCTGGCTGGTCATGGTCAGCCGCGGCGGCCGGATCGCGCACTGCTCGATCGCCGGGCAGCGCGACCGTGAGGCCGGGCTGCCCGTCGAGCACGACACACTGTTCCGGATCTACTCGATGACCAAGCCGCTCACCTCGGTCGCGGCGATGGTGCTCTACGAGCAGAGCCGGTTCCAGCTGACCGATCCGGTGAGCAAGTTCATCCCGTCGTTCGCCGACATGCGGGTGTTCGTCAAGGGAACCGCGGCCAAGCCGGTCACGGTTCCCGCGACCGAACCGATCCGGATCTGGCACCTGCTCACCCACACCGCGGGGCTGACGTACGGCTTCCACCACGTCGATCCGGTCGACGAGATGTACCGCGCCGCGGGGTTCGAGTGGACCACTCCCGAGGGGCTGGACCTGGCGGGGTGCTGCGAAGCGTGGGCGTCGCTGCCACTGCTGTTCCAGCCGGGCGCCGAGTGGGCCTACTCCCACGCCACCGATGTGCTCGGCCACCTCGTCGAGGTGATCTCGGGGCAGACCCTGGAGCAGTTCCTCACCGAGCGGATCCTGGATCCGTTGGGCATGACCGACACCGGCTTCTCCGTCGCCCCGGCCGACGCCGACCGGCTCGCCGCGCTCTATGCAGCCGCGCCGGGACGCGGGGTCGCGCGGTACGACACCCTCGGGACGGTCGCACTGAGCCCACCGTCGGCGTTCTCCGGTGGTGGCGGGCTGGTGTCGAGCGCCCGCGACTACCACCGGTTCGCGACGATGCTGCTGCGCGGCGGCGAGCTGGACGGAACGCGGCTGCTCGGCACCCGCACCGTGCGCTACATGACCCGCAACCAGCTGCCCGGCGGCGCCGACCTCGAGACCTTCGGCCGGCCACTGTTCGCCGAGATGCCCTTCCCCGGCGTCGGATTCGGGCTCGGCTTCTCGGTGATCGACGACCCGGTGCGTTACCGGGTGCTGTCGTCGGCCGGCGAGTTCGGCTGGGGCGGCGCAGCCAGCACCGCGTTCTGGGTCGACCCCGCCGAGGACCTGACGGTGCTGTTCCTGACCCAGCTGCTGCCGTCGTCGACCTACCCGATCCGCACCCAGCTGCGCCAGCTCGTCTACCAGGCGCTGGTCGACTGAGCGGCCGCGGCACCATCACCGCAATCGCCGTGAAGGGCACCGTCACTGGGTCAGAAGCAGTGAAGGTGCCCTTCACGGCGAACAGCAGAGTGGGCACGGCGCGGCTACAACGGATCGGTGAGGGCACCGAGGCGGTCGGTCAGCCGGAGGTTCTCCGCGTAGTCGACCGGGCAGGCGATCACCGACACGCCGTCGCCGTCCAGCGCCTCCTTCAGCGCGGGCAGCAGCTCGTCGGCCGAGGTGACGCGGTAGCCGCGGGCGCCGAAGCTCTCCGCGTAGCGCACCAGGTCGGGGTTGCCGAAGGTGACCGCGGAGTGGCGGCCCAGCTCGAGGTCCATCTTCCACTGGATCAGCCCGTAGGCGTCGTCCACCCATACCAGCACGGTGAGCGGGAGGCGCTCGCGCACCGCCGTCTCGATCTCCTGCGAGTTCATCAGGAACGCGCCGTCCCCCGTCGCGGCGAGCACCCGGACACCCGGGCGGGCCAGCGCGACGCCGAGCGCGCCGGGCAGCGCGAACCCCATCGCCGACAGCCCGTTGGAGACCAGGCAGGTGTTCGGTCGGTATGTCGGGTACAGCCGCGCCATCCACATCTTCACCGCGCCGGTGTCGGCGAGCACGACGTCCTCGGGACCGAGCGCCGCGCGGGTGTCGGCGACGACACGTTGCGGCGCCAGCGGGAAGCGGTCGTCGGCGCGGCCGCGCTCGATCTCCTCGGCGAGCAGCGAGCGGATCCGCGCGGTGACCGGCGCGCCGCTGCCCCGCGCCGACGTCGCCCCGACCAGCGCGTCGAGGCTGCGCGACAGGTCGCCCTCGATACCGACCGTGACGGGGTAGTGGTCGTCGACCTCGGCGGCGAAGCGGTGCACGTGGATGATCGTCGTGTCGCCGTCGGGGTTGATGCGGACCGGGTCGAACTCCTGCAGCTCGTAGCCGACGGCGATCACGAGGTCGGCCTCGTCGAAGCCGAAGTTGACGTAGTCGTGACGCATGAAGCCGACCGTTCCCAGCGCCAGCGGGTGGTCGTCGGGGAAGGCGCCCTTGCCGTGGAAGGTGGTCGACACCGGCACGTCGAGGTGCTCGGCCAGCCGTACCAACGCCTCACTCGCAGCGGCGCGAGCAGCCCCGTGCCCCGCCAGCATCACGGGCTTCTCGGCGGCGGCGATCGCCTCGGCGGCCCGGCGCACCTGCGATGCCGACGGATCCTCCGGCCGGACCACGTTGACCGGCAGCGGCGCCGCACCCGAGGGCGCCTGCGCTGCCTCGACGTCCTCGGGTACGGCGAGGTACACCGCGCCGGGGCGCTCGGTCTGCGCGGTCTTGAACGCGCGCCGCACCATCTCGGGCACGGCGGCCGCGGCGGGGACCAGCTCCGACCAGCGCGTGACGGGGCGGTACAGCGCGACCAGGTCGACGGCCTGGTGGGTCTCCTTGTAGATGCGGTCGAGCCCGACCTGGGCCGACAGCGCGACCAGCGGCGTGCTGTTGGTGGTGGCGTCGGCGACCCCGAGTTGCATGTTGATCGCCCCGGGGCCCAAGGTTGCCGAGACGACCCCGGCCCGGCAGGTGACGCGCGCGTACATCTCCGCCATGAACGAGGCGGCGCGCTCATCGCGGGCGAGCACGTAGCGGATCGACGAGTCGCGCAGCGCGTCGACCAGGCCGATGTTCTCCTCGCCCGGCAGGCCGAAGACGTACTCCACGCCCTCGGCCTCCAGGCAACGGACGAGCAGCTGCGCCGTCGTCGTCTCGTGCGCCACGCGCGCACCTCCCGTCGATGTCGTCACCCGCCATCGTGCCGCCGACCGGCTCTCGCGGCAGCACGACGCCCGCGCCCTTCGCGCCATAGGCGGTGCGCTCAACCGGTGGTGCCGGGCAGCCTCGCGATCCCGCGCCATTGCAGCGGTCCGCCCGCGTCGTCCGGCGGGTTGTAGTGCAGGAAGAACGCCGTCTGGTAGCCGGGATACCCGCTGGTCGGGTCGGGCAACTCCGCCGGCGCGATGCCGAGGCGCGCGGCGTCGGCGCGGTCGCGCATCCCCGTCCAGCCGGTGACCGAGAAGCCCGGGTAGACGTAGCCCTCCCCGAGGTTGGCGGGATGGGTCTGCAGCACCGCGAGCACCTCGTCGCGCACCGTCTGCTGCGACAGCAGCCGTGCCTGCCCCTCCCAGTCGTCACCGTGGTAGAGACCGCGCAACCGTTCGATGTCACCCTG
Organism: Pseudonocardiaceae bacterium; assembly: GCA_009379815.1. Lineage (GTDB taxonomy): Bacteria > Actinomycetota > Actinomycetes > Mycobacteriales > Pseudonocardiaceae > WHSY01. Next base: position 19,311 of record WHSY01000010.1, on the reverse strand, counting down.
GGCCAGGGCGCGGTACACGTCCCGCACGACGTCGGCGTGCTCGGGCTCGAGCGGCATCCCGCTGCTGTCGACGACCGTGGGGGCGGACACCGCACCGGCCGGGTCGACACCACCGGACTCGATGCCGCGGGAAGCCTGCGCTGGGCCGGTCCCCCCGCAGGCCGCCAGCACACCGACGAGGAGGAGTACGAGCACGCCGACGACAGCGGGCGTTCGGTTACTCGCTGCAGCCATTGCACACTCCTCTCCGAACGTCACGCCGTGACATCGCCTGTACGGGCGAATCGGAGTTGCCCCAGTCGACGTTACCTGCGGGTTAGCCACGTCACCATGGGAAGCGTCCGCGTACTGCCGTACGGGAGAGGCGAACACACCGTCCGACGGGCGCGGACACAACTCCCGGAATCAGGGGCGTGCGTAGGGGGCCAGCGGGGGCTCGCTCGGCGTGCGCGGGTAGGTGGCGATGTGGTTGCCGGCCGTCGCGCTGAAGGCGGCGAAGTCGGCCGGGAAGGTCGCCGGGTCGACGCCGGGCATGAACGCCCGGCTGCACACCGCACCGTCGATGCGGTCGGCGTCGGCGGGGCCGTCACCGTCCACGGCGTCGACGGCGATCGCGTAGGCGACGGGGTCGAAGGTGCCCATGGCGAGGTGGTCGGCTGTGTGACCGGGGCAGATGTCCTGGACGGCGATGTTGGCGATCTCACCGTCCCCGGTGCGCAGCGGCGAGCTGGCCGGCGGTCCGAAGTTCGGGAACACGACCTCGTCGGTGAAGGTGTACGCGACTGTGTAGTCGATCCCCTCGAAGGTCTCCGGCCCGGAGTTGAGCGCGTGCAGGAAGCGCGAGTCCGCCCGCTGCTGGTGGACCGACGGCGCGCAGCCGGGCCGGCAGAGGACGTCGGCGTCGACCGTGCCGTGGTTGGACGGCGCGAGGCCGACGAGGTCGTCGACGAGGTGACGGGTATCCGGCCAGAACTTCAACGCCCAGCGGCCGATCATGCCGCCTTGGCTGTAGCCGATGACGTCGACGTCCTCGCCGCTGCTGCGGTGCAGGGCCCGCAACGCGTGCACGACGTACTCCGCGGAGATCTGGATGTCGGACATCGCGTGGTTAGGCAGCGCGACGGTGCAGTACGGCCGCTGCACCGCGTCGAAGGCCCGCTGGTAGTTCCAGGCGAAGTTGGGCTCCGGGGTCAGCCCCGTGCCGGGGATCAGCAGTACCGGCTCCGAGTCACCGGCGGCGACGTTGCCCGTGCAGGTCAGGCTCTGCTCCAGCAACACCGCTGCCACACGCAGCGCGGGGCCCGGCGCCTCGTCGCCGGCCGAGCCGGCGCCCCGGTGGCGCCGACCACCGTCAGGCTGACCACCATCCCGACTACCACCCTGCGCAGCACACCACGCCTCCCGCCCTCGGCCCGCTCGACGGTCGCTGACTACTCAGCGAGGCCCCCGCTGTCAAGCAACACGCTCAGTCCGACGGACGCTGACCCCGTTTCGGAACCGGAACGGGGTTTCGGGGACAGCGAGTGGTTCGAGAACGTGCCGGGAGGCGTTGAAGGCCTCGGACCGCCCTACGCGCTGTCGGCGCTCTGGTTGATCGAGCCGTTGACACCGTCGGGGAAGAAGCCGCCCGACGTGGCCTGCTCGGGCGTCAGGTAGACGATGTTGAGCACCTGCCCGGCGCTACGGCTGAACGCGATGCCGTTCGCGTCGGCGGGCACGATGTTCAGGCTGCCGTCGAGCACCACGCCCTGGTCGAGGTCGGTGTCCCCGTCGAGGCTGTCGCGAGCATCCGAGATCTTGACCGACGGCGCCTCGAGCCCCTTGGCGGCCAGCGAGGTCCTGATGTTGCTCGCGTGGTAGGCCTCGACGGCGAGGATGCCCGCCGCGGCCTCGAGGAAGGTCTTGTTGTCCACCAGCGGGGCGGCGCCCTTGTAGGCGGTCACCCCGACGTCTTCGAAGACATAGGCCGCGAGCAGGAAGTTCTCCTCGTTGGCGTACGGGTCGAACTGCTGCCCCTCCTCGATGAGACCGGCCGCCATGGCGGCTGCGGTGAAGGCCTCGTCGATGTTGATGCTCGGCCGTGAGACCGCGGCCTCGCCGAGCGCGCCGCGGAGGAAGTCGACGTGTGCCTTCTCGTCGGCTGCGATCTCGTGGGCGTACTGCCGGACGGCCCTGGTCTCGAAACGGACCTGGCGACCGCCGTCGACGGCCCCGGGCGTGCCCCGGCCCCCGACGCTGCCCTCGGGCAGACCCTCGCCGGTCACCGCACGCAGGTAGAACTCGGCCTCCAGGTACTCCAGGTTCAACGCGAAGTTCAAGATCGCGGCGTCGCTGGGCCCGGTCTGCTGGGGCTGCCCGCCGAGCAGGTCGGGCTGGGCCGACGCGGTCCCGGCCAGCGAGGCGGTGCCCGCAACCCCGAGGCCGGCCGCGCCGGCCGCCATGAGGAACCGGCGGCGGTCGACACTGTTCTCGGCGCTCCGGTCGATCGCGTTCTTGATGAACGAACGGTTGAACACGGTGGTTCTCCTCAGCTCTACTCGGCGACGGCTGCAGCTGCCGAGCGGTCAGCACAGGTGCATGCGGCGACGACGTGGCTGTCCGTCCGTGCCGAAGCCCGGCAATTCGGCGTTCGTTCACACCGCGAACCCGGTTGCTAGTCCGAACGGGTGAATCTCACAACGTCACCACGCCCCGGTTCCCGTCCACCTGCACGGGCTGGCCGTCGCGCAGTCTGCGGGTGCCGTCACCGGTTCCCATGACCGCGGGGATCCCGTACTCGCGAGCGACAATCGCCGCGTGCGAGCCCGCGCCCCCACTGTCCACCACGACCGCTGCCGCGTACTGGAACAGCGGCGTCCAGGCCGGATTGGTGTAGGGGGCGACCAGCACCTCACCGGACCGCAGCCTGCTGAACTCCGAGACGTCCCGGATGATCCGCACCGGCCCCTGCGCGGCACCGCGGCTGCCGGACGTGCCGGACAGCAGCACGTCGCCGCCGGCCTCACGCGGCGTTGCCGTGTCCACCATGGGCGTGCCGGCCAGCGCGGCGCGCCTGGCCGCGCGCCGCTGCACGAGCTCCCGCAACTGATGCGACAGCTGCGGCCCGGGCGGCCAGGCAGCGGCGGCACCTTCGATCTCCTCGAGCCTGAGATGGAACACGTCCGCGGCGGTGTCGAGCACGCCCGCGTCGACCATCCGCCGACCGGACTCGAGCATGATCCGGTGGACGACCGAGATCGGCATGGTGCCGTAGAAATGGGTGTCCTCCCGGACCTGCGTGAACCGGCCGGCCTGCCGCAGCAGCCGCAGCAGCAGCGACCGCAGCGGTGGCACCCGCAGCAGGGGATGGGCCAGCAGCTCGTCGCGAACCGCCTCGGCGGGTGGCCGCGCTGGTGGCGCCGGCCCGGCGGCCGCGAGCCCCTTGAGCATCCCCAGCACGACGGCGGGAGCGTCGCGCCACGGCGGCTGCGTGGCCGCCAGCGCCATGGTCTCGCGGTAGCCGTAGCGGTCGAGGAACGTCTCGAGCTCATCGGAGAACGGGTGGCGGTCCGCCACGACGGCCGGCAGGTCGGCGGGCTCGTGGGTCGCGAAGATCTCGGACAGTGCGGGGTCGGAGCGGATCCGCTCCGCCAGGGCGGCCAGCGCTCGGTTGGTCTCGGTGGTCTTGGTCTCGACGCCGGACAGCAGGGTGGCGAAGCGGTCGCTACGTCGCAGCGGCACCAGCAACAGCCGCAGCGCCAACGCGGCCAGCAGCGCGCGGGGGAGGTAGCGAATCCGCAGCTCGCCGAGCGCCTGCGGCAGCGCCAGCGCGTCGGCCAGCGTGGTCAGCAGCTCCGGCCAGGGCATCGCCTGCAGGTCTCGGGCGGCCAGCGCGCGGGTACGGGCTTGCACGTGCGTGACCAGCGGGTCCGACTGCCAGCGGGCGGGATCGTGACGCCACGCCTGTCGCAGCAGCCGCGCCGGGGCCAGCAGCACGCGCGGCGTGGGTCGCGGGGTGGGTGGTTCGAACCGCACGACCACGCCGTCCTCCTCGACGCACATCTGCTCGAAGCGCGGGACCCGCAGGCCGAGGAATCCGAGGATCGAGGTGGCGGCCCCGAACAGTGCGGGGGTCCAGGTGGTCATGTCCATCGGGTAGGGCCGCATGGGGATCAGCTCCGCCATCATGGGCAGCAGCCGGCGTTGCACCTGATTGGGCGCGGGCGGTGGCAGCGCGGTGATGGGGCGGGCCTGCACGATGGACACCGTCGCGCCCGCGTAGGCCCACTCGATGTCCTGCGGTGCACCGAAGTGCCGCTCGATCGCCCTGCCCAGCTCGGCGAGCCCGCGCAGCTGGGAGTCGCGCAACGACCGTTGCGCTGCGCCGCCGGCGACGTGCTCAGTGCCGCCGCCGTCGCGTGCCCGGATCGTCACCTCACGCCGCCCCGGCTGCCAGTCCTTGATCCGGCCCGATCGCTTGTCGAGCAGGAAGTGGTCGGGGGTGACCAGCCCGGAGACGACCGCCTCGCCGAGGCCGGCGCCGGCATCGACCACGATCTCGTCGCGTGCCCCCGTCACCGGGTTGGCGGTGAACAGCACGCCCGCGGTGTCGGCGGGCACCATGGCCTGCACGACCACGGCGATGCGGGCGGCGGTGGGAGCGAGTTGCCGCCGCGCGCGGTAGGCGACCGCGCGCTGCGTCCACAGCGAGGCCCAGCAGTCGCGTACCGCATCCAGCAGCGCCCGGTCGCCCACGACGTTGAGGTAGGTGTCCTGCTGCCCGGCGAATGCCGCCTCGGGCAGATCCTCGGCGGTCGCGCTGGAACGCACCGCCACCGCGCCCCGGCCCAGCTCGCGGTAGGCGTCGAGCACCCCGTCGGCCACTTCGGACGGTACGGCGGTCGCGGTGATCGCCGCCCGGATGGCGTCGGGTTCCCCGGCGGCGAGGAGGTCGTCGATGCGCCCCGCCAGGCCGTCCCGCTCGAGCAGCAGGTCGTAGGCGGCGGTGGTCACCACGAACCCGGGCGGCACCGGGAATCCGGCTCGCACCAGCTCGCCGAGGTTGGCGCCCTTGCCGCCTGCCCGGTCCAGGTCGGTGCTGCCGAGGTCGAGCAGCGGGGTGACATAGCGCGTCATGGTCGATCCCCTTCCGTTCCCGCGTGATCCGTGGTGCGCAGCGGCTGGCGACTGGCTGGAAGGCCGAACACGCCCACGTGCTCGCCGAGATCGTGGACGAGGTCGCGCTGCCGCTCGTCAGGCGCCGGCTCAGCTGAGCTGCCGGCTCAGCACGGGTTTGAGCAGCTCACGCGCACGTCTTGGGTGCGCCACACGCGCGTAGCGACGCGCGCGTGACCATGGTCTGCGCGCGGGTACACCGGTAGGCCGGTACAGCCGACCGCGCCGTTCCCGGCGGGTAGCAGCCCACGCTCGACCTGACGCGTTCGGCTGCGAGCCAGGCAACGCCGGCCGCCACGAGCCGGATCCTGTTGAGCCGATGCCAGCGGCGAAGAAGTTCCTCCTGCTCGGCTACGGCGAGCGGCCGGGCGGTGAAGAACAGCTTCAGATTGATCTCTCGAACGACGTAGCCGGTCAGCAACCCACCCGACAGCGTGCAGGCGGCGGACATGGCGAGCCACAGTCGGTCGCTCGGCCTGTTCCACCCGGCGGTCACGGCGGAGACGGTGGCCACGACGGTGATGGGTGCACCCGCCAGGTGGTATCGCACCGGGCTGCCCGGCCTGAGCACCGATGACAGGCTCACCGGCTCACCCTGCACGGCCAGGTCGGGGGCGCCCGCAAGCCGTTCGGGGATCTTCGCGACGGCCTCGTACAGGTTGCCGAAGAACCAGTGCGCATACCCGAGTTGGGCGACGGTCAACGACGCGTCGGCGATGCGCGCCTTGCGGTCTCTCATGGCTATCGCCTCTCTTGCCGGAAGGATGTACCCGCTCAGCGAGGAACTCATCGAACGTGATCCGGCCGACCGCGTTCCGGAGCGAGATGATCGCCCCGACGGTAGGCCGCGACCGCCCGGCCGGGAAGGCGCACCGGCAGCAGGAGCCGGTGGCGTCCGGGACAGCTCGCCCGGCTGGACGGGGCTACCCATCACGGCCATGATCAATGCTTCCGCGGGCCCGCTCACGTCTGCCGTGCCCGCACCGGATCGCCAGTCGACGTCGGTGGCGACCAGGCACAACCCGTCGGCCCGTCGGGTATCACTCGCGAACATGCTCTCGGTCGTGATCGCCTGGAGGGCGGCGAGCAGGTGTTCTTCCGGGAAGTCGTGTCCCAGCCCGGGCGCGCTCGGCGAGCGCGATCCGGCGCATCTCCATCTTGCCAACGGATTCCACCCGTGATCCTCCCTCTCCGTGTTCGGCGATCAGTAGCCGATCCCGACGGTCGCCCTGATCGCGGCGGGGTCGTCGAGGCGATCGAGGATCGCGTCGGCCAGATCCGCACGAGAGATGACGTAGCCTCCCGGCACGTTGCCGTTCAGGGCAGTGCGGTAGTGGCCCGCAGCGGGCTTGTCGGTCAGCCGGGGCGCCCGGAGGACGATCCAGTCCACATCGCTGCGCCGCAGCTGCGCCTCCATGAGCGCCAGGTCGGCGTACACGTGTGTGAACAGCGCCCGGAGCAGTGGCCGCGCCGTGAGCCGATACAACAGGCGGTCACCCTCGTCGTCGACGGCGACGGGGGCGGCGCTGATGCCGACGAACCGGCGCACGCCGGTTGCCTGCATCGCCGTGAGGACGCTGGCGGTACCGGCGGAGCACACCGTCGTCGGCCCCCGGCCGCCCCGCGGCCCCAGCGCCGAGACCACCGCGTCCCGGCCGGCCACCGCCGCCTCGATCGCACCCGGTTCGAGCACGTCCGCCCGCACGATCTCGAGCCGGTCGTGGCGAGCGTCCAGCCGGGCCGGGTCCCGCACCACCGCGGTCACCCGGTGGCCCGCCTGCAGCCCCCGAGATACCAGGTGCCGTCCCGTTCCACCCGTCGCTCCGAAGACCGTGAGCCACATGACTACCGTCCGCTAGGCTAGTGGGTACCCACTTACCATGGTGGGTGAGTACCCACTACCCTGTCAAGATCGAAGCATGCAACTGTGGAGAGCGAGGTGGGCATCATGGAGTCCCCGACCGACACCGATCCGGTGGACCGGACGACGGCGGCGTGGCGCGTGGCCGGCGAGCGCGCGGACGCCGACGGAGCGGGGCGGTGCCTCGCCGAGGGCATCGAGGTGATCTCGCCCTTGACCGCTGGTTTCCGGTTCCGCGGACGGGGCCAGGCGCAGGACATGCTCTCGGCCGCGTTCGAGGTGGTCAGCGAGATCCGATTCCACACCGAAACCGGTACCGACTCCACGCGGGCGCTGTTCTATCACGGCCGGTGCGGCCGGGAACGGTTCGAGGAAGCCCAGTTGCTGCGCTTCGATCCGGACGGGCTGATCGTCGAGCTGACCCTCTTCGGGCGACCGCTACCCGGCCTGACAGCGGTCATGGCCGCGATCGGTCCCGCCTTGCTCCGCCGCCAGGCCCGGCCGACGAGGGCCAGGGCCATCGGCGCGGCAACCGCGCCGCTCGCGACGATGACCCGGCTCGGCGAGCGGCACCTCGTACCGCTTGTCGACCCGGGTCGGCGCTGACGCCGATCGTCAGTGACTCGGCTGTCAGTGACGCGGCGTCGAATCCGTCAGCAACGCTGGCGAGAGCGTCTCGACCAGCTCGTCGGCGAACTGCCGGGCCTCGTCCGCCGTGTCCCCCTTGCCGTCGAAGCAGCGCAGGAAGCCTCGATGCAAGCAGGCCCCGATCAGCGCGGCGGCCATGGCATCGGGACGAGCCGCGGTCGCGACACGGCCTTCGCGCTGCTCTGCGGACATGTAGTCGGCGACTGCGGCGGCCAGTGACTCCGGCCCCGCCCCCCGGCTGCGCACCCCGTCGCGATGCCGCGTGAGCAGCTCCGTGTCGGAGAACAGCGACGCCGCGATGGGGAACGACTCGGAGTAGAACAGCGCTGCCTCGGTCACGATCGTCACCAGGTTCGACACGACAGTGTCCCGGCCGACGTAGGCGCCGACTCCATCACGCACGATGCTCATCCTCGGCAGTCGCTCGGCCACGACGGCGAGGAACAAGTCCACCTTGTCGTCGAAGATCTTGTAGAGCGTCGCCTCCGAGTACCCGGCCGCACGGGCGATCTCCTTGGTGGTCGTTCGCGCCAGCCCGCGGCTGCGCATGACATCGGCAGCGCCGTCGAGGATCCGGTCCCGGGTTGCCATCGAATCGATCCCTACCTGGTGAGCACTCGTCGCCGTTGGTGAGTGCTCACTACCATAGCGGTGCGGTCGGACGGCGGGAGTCACCATGGTTCTGGGGTCGGTGCGAACCGCACGGGTGCGAGCTGGCGTACGTGGGTTGAGGAGACAATGGATGAACACCACCAGCGCACCGAAGACCCGGCCGGGTCGACCGGGTCGCACCGACCGGCTCCCGGTCTGGCGGATGGGCCTGACCGGCGGGTTGGTGGGCATCCTGTGCTGCGTCGGCCCCGCCGTGCTGGGGCTGCTCGGCATCGTCAGTGCCAGCACCGCGTTCGTCTGGGCCACCGACCTCTACAACAACTACGCGTGGTGGTTCCGCTTCGGCGGGCTCGCCGTCCTGGCACTGCTGGTCTGGCTGTCGCTGCGGCGGCGCGACGAGTGCAGCCTCGCCGGGCTGCGGCGCTGGCGGTGGCGGCTGCTGGGCGTGCTCGGTATCGCCGTGGCCACCTACGTCGCGCTGTACGCGCCGACGACCTGGCTGGGCACCCGTGCATGACGGGGTCGTTCTCGACGGGGCGCCGCCGGCTTCACCGTGCGGCTCGCGCAGCCCCGCACGCCTGCCTCACGTGGTCTATCGCGATGCAGCAGGCGGCGCTGCTGGTTTCGCCGCGACGAGCAGGGTGTAGCCGATGAGCCCTTCGGCCACCGCCCGTTTGGCCAGCCCGGTGTGTCGTAGGACCGCATCGACGTCGACTCCGGCGGTGGCTAGGGGCTGCCCCGCGGCCATCCGCAACACGGTGAGCCTGGCCTCGAGCTCGTCGATCATCCGGATGAGCGCGTCGTCGTGCGGTTCGGTCCGCACGGTCCACAGCCCGGCCTCGGCCAGGATGCCGGAGTACTCCTGCAACGGGCGGGCGTCGGCGATGCAGGCCACCCACCCGGCCAGGGTGTTCAGCTCCTCGGGGAGCCCGGCCTCGGCCACGGTGACGTCGGTGATGCCGATCCGGCCGCCGGGCCGCAGCACCCGCGCGAACTCGGCAGCGGCAGCGGCCTTGTCCGGGAAGGTGCAGAACGCGCATTCGCACACCACCGCGTCGAACTCCCCGTCGGGCAGCGGCATCCGCTCCGCGTCACCGAGATGAAACCGCACCTGGCCGGACAGACCCGACTCCGCGGTCGCCGCGTTGGCGCGGTGCACGCCGGCCTCGCCCAGGTCCACGCCGTCCACGGCCACGCCGTACTCGGCGGCGAGCAGGCGTGCGGTCGCTCCGGGACCGGCGGCGACATCGGCCACCCGCTGCCCCGGCGCCAGCCCCATCGTCCGGGCCAGCCGTCGGGTCAGGGCGGACCCGCCGGGGTGATACGACTCGCCGAGCACCAACGCCACCGCGTCATCGCCGTAGGCGGCAGCACAACACGCCTTGGTCTCCTCGGGACCGGCGCACTGTGAGTGGCGATGCGAGTCATCACCCGAATCGCCACTCACGACCCGTGGCCAGGTCATGTGTCCACCGCCTTGCTGCCGACGTTGGTGGTATCGGGTGCGATCGCGGGCCGGCCTCCGTTGCCGTTGCCGGCGATCTTGGAGCCGTACGGTGAGTCGGTGACCAGCGGCTCGAGCTCGATGGCGTTCGGGACGACGTCGGCGACCGGCACGCCCGACATCCGGGCCCGGACCTGTTCGCGGTAGCCCACGGAGTTGTAGGCGCAGAACGGGATGATCCGCCCGTCCGGGGTGATCTCCGCCACGCAGCACTTCATCAGCTGCTTGACATTGAGGGTGTAGGGATCCTGGAAGTCCTGCACCACGATCATGAACGCGCGCTCGTCGAGCTCCTTGACGGCCTGCGGCAGGTCGATGCCGCAGGCGGTGCAGTCCAGCCCGGTAGCGGTGGTTTCCAGGCTGCGGGCGGTGGCCTCGGCACCCATGAACGCCGAGGCGCTCCACAGCTTCTCCAGTGCCGCCCGCACCGCGACGTCGGGCATGACCCGATTGGTCACGTAGTCCAGGTACTCGTCGACGTTGATCAACCTGGGGATCGGCACCACCGTGACGTCGCCGGGACGGTCCTCGTTGCGGTCCACCAGTAGGTAGGTGATCGATCGGCAGGTCGGGAAACAACACGGCACCGGGAAGAAGTCGTCCGCGCGAAACCAGTCCGGGCACTGGGCCGCGATGAGCTCGATGACATCGGAGTTGGTCAGCCGGGTCAGCGGGTCGAACTCGACATGCCGCCCGGAGTGGGTCACCGGCTGGAACGATACCGACCGCACGGCCGGGTGCTCGATGCCGAACCGCACCACGTCACCGACCTCGTGCTCGTTGAGCCCACGCTCGATCGCCGCGACCAGGGTCACCGTCAGGCCGGCCTCGGCGCAGTTGTCCAGCGCCTGCCGCTTGCGCTGCCGCAGATCCTTGCCGCGGATCTCGCGGTGGGTGCGCTCATCGAGACCGTCGAACTGCAGGTAGATGTTGACCGGCTTGCCTTCCCGCCCGTTGCGCTCGGCCAGCGCGGCCACGAAACGCGTGTCGGTCGCCAGCCGGATACCGTTGGTGTTGAGGTTGACCACCGAGATCGGCCGGGCCTGGGCGGCGTCGATGAAGTCCAGGATGTGCTTGTGGATGGTTGGCTCCCCACCGGAGAACATCACCACCTCCGGCTCCCCCTCGGCCTCGACGAAGACGTCGAGCATCCGCTCGCACTGCTCCAGGGTGATCGAGTAGCCGTCCGGCTGGTGGCCGGAGTCGGCGAAACAGATCGGGCAGTCCAGATTGCAGTTCGTGTTGACCTCGATGATCCCCAGGCAGGCATGCTGCTTGTGTTCCGGGCACAAGCCGCAGTCCGAAGGGCAGCCGTCCTTGACCTCGGTCTGGAAGGTCAGCGGGATCGTGCCGGGCTTGTTGAACCGGGCAGACGCCAGATACGCCTGCGCATCGCCGTAGACCAGCGCCTCGAACTCGCCGTGCTCGCGGCAGCGCTTGCGCAGGTACACCTTGTCATCGCGGATGTTGACCTGGGCGTCGACCACGACCTTGCAGACCGGGCAGACACTCTTGGTGTACTCGACGAACACCTCGGTCCGGTCCCGTTTCCGCTGCGTTGACGCCTTCTCACTCTGGGTCACCGGGATCTCCCGTCTTCCACTCATGACCAGCATGCAGCGCGAGTGTCAGCCTGCAGACACTGCACCGCATTCGGGTCAGTGCTCGCCGCCGTCCTCACCGCCACGTACGCAGTGGCCGGCGTCGCGGTTCGGCGCCGTCGCACCCGGGCGACGGTCTCCGATCACCTTGCCTGCCAGGCCGTCGTGGTTCGTGATCCGACGTCGCTGACGAATCCGCCGGCTGCAAGGCATCATGGAGGCGTGCGAGCACCAAGCGGCAAGCGCGACCACGGGCTGTTCGGACCGGAGTCGGTGACGTGGCGGGTGCACGTCGAGCCGATCCTGTGGGTGGGCGGCATCCGCGCACTGCTGCTGCAGTCACTGCACCCGCGGGTCATGCGCGGCACCGCCCAGAACTCCGACCTGCTGGACCCGGCACGTGCGTGGGAGCGGTTCCAGCGCACCGCGGAGTTCGTCGGCACCCGCACCTTCGGCACCACCGCCGAGGTCGAACGAGCCGGGCGCCGGATCCGCAGGATGCATGCCCCGCTACGTGGCCACGACCCGGACACGGACACCGAGTTCGCCATCGACGACGTGGACAACCTGCTCTGGGTGCACTGCGGGGAGATCGACTCCTACGTCGACGTCGCGCAGCGCTCCGGCATCCTGACCGCCGCCGAGGCCGACCGGTACGTCGCCGAGAGCCGCCGCGCCGCGGAGGTGGTGGGCATCCCGGCCGAGGCCGCGCCGGCCTCACGCGCCGAGCTCGACGAGTACTTCGACCGGGTGCGCCCGCAGCTCTACGCCTGCCGCGAGGCCAGGGAGGGGCTGCTCCGGTCGCTGAACCCGCCGGTACCACGCGAGCTGCGGCTCGTCAGACTGGTCGCGCCGCCGGTGACGACCCTCGCCTTCACCCTGCTGCCGCGCTGGGCGCGGCGAATGTACGGCGCCCCCGGGGTGCCCACGACCGATCTCGCGGCGACCGCCACGCTGCGGGCGCTGCACGCGGTGACGACGGCGCTGCCCGATCCGCCCTCGCCGCCGGAGGTCGACGCGGCCCGCCGCGCCATCCGCAGTCGGCAGCGCGACGGTGCACCGCAGACCGCGCGGGACCGCGTCGTGGAACAGTGAGCGTGGTCCTGTCGTTCGCGTTGTCGAACAGTGGCGCTTGAGGAGGTACCGGTCGTGATCGGATTCGTCATCGCGGGCTTGGTCATCGGTGCGTTGGCCCGGTTGCTGAAGCCCGGCAAGCAGAACCTCGGTGTGCTGGCCACGCTCCTGTTGGGCCTTGCCGGTTCCGTGATCGGCGGCGTCGTCGCGAACCTCCTCGGGACCGGGGGCGTCTTCGAGCTCAACGTGCTCGGCTTCATCGTCGCCGTCATCGCCGCGGTCGCGCTGATCGGTGTTGCCGAAGGCATCGTCGGCTCACGGCGCAAGGAACTGCGCTGATCATCCGCACGCTGCGGCGCTGATCAGCATGGCAGGCCGCTACCGGGCTCGTCCTCGAACGAGATGTGCACGTGGTCGTAGTGATCCTCGACCTGCCAGAGGATGTAGGAGACGCCCAGCTCCTCGGAGTTCTCCTCGGCGTACGCGGCCACTGCGTCGCCCGTCGAGCTGTCGACCATGAAGTCCAGCGCGTAGCCGCGAGGGTGGTCAGAGTCGGGGTTGCTCGGGCGCGACGCCACACCGCCGACGTCGTCGACCCCGAACTTGTCCTGCAGGTGGTGGCCCGCTTCGGCGACGTGCGATGCCACACCGTTGAAGCCGGATGACTCGCAGGACTCACCGGCGGAAGCGTCGTCCTCCGGCTCGGAGTCGGACTCCGCCTCGTTCTCCGACCCATCAGGCTCCGGCGGGGGCGCGGGCTGCTCGACCGGCTCCGGACGGGCTCGCTCCTCGGCCCGTGCGACACCCTTGGCCAGCGCCTGCACCTCGGGGGCGGCACCATCCGCCGGCTCCGGCGCAGACACCTCAGGCGCCGGCGGGGGTGCCGTCCGTTCGGCTGCGTCGCCGGTCGTCAGCGGGTTCGCGTGCATGGCCAGGTTGGCGGCCGTGTCCGCGAACGACGTCGTCTGGCCGGCCGCGACGGCGCCGGTTGCGACGGCGCCGACGACGGCAGTGCCGCACAGCGCCGGGACCGCCAGCCGTCGCGCCGCGCGCAGCTGCCGACCCGATGCGGGAGTGGGATGGTTCTGTGGTCCTTGCTTGCCGCGTGGGGAGCGGTGACGCGCCAACGGGGGCCTCCGGTTCAGGCGATCCGGACGGGCGGGAGCGCGGACCGGCTCGGGGGCGCCGGCCCGGTGTCGAGTCGGTCGGGGGCCCGACTCGACGTGCTCGTGATCGGATCGTTATGGACCGGGGTACGGTAGCCAGCCGGTAGGGGGAGGGGCAAGTCCGCACGCCCACCCGATGCTCCCGTCGGCTCGGTGTCACCGACGCTCGTGATCAAGCGTCCGGCCCGCCGCGGGTGGGTTGGTCCGAGCCAGGTCGGGGCCGTCGTCCGCAGTCGGGTCGGCGGTCCGCGCAGAAATCTCGCTCACGAGAGTCGGCCGGCCAGATCTGCGACCGCACGTCGACCGCGCTCGCCGCGGCACTCGGCATCGAGCCCACGATGTTCCCCGGCGGCCACATCGCCTTCGCCGAGGACCCCGACGGTTCGCCACCCGGCTGCACGCGATCCCGCGCGAGCTGAGCGATCCGGACCGACAGGACACTCGAAAACGCCATCGGTTCCGAGCCGACGTCCCCCGGGATCTACACCGAGATCAATTGCTGCGGCCGGTAGGGATCAAAGACTTCTCCAGGGCAAGCACGGGTCGTTCGCTTCGCCCCCATCCGGCCTGCTCTGGCAGATTCGGAACTTGACGACTTCGCCGCGGTCGACCGTGTAAGCAGCAGCGGGAAACGACCCGTCGTGACGTTTCATGTAATCCCAGTTCCCGTTCTTCACCGCGCCCCACTCGATGTAGACCTGCTGGCCGTCACTCCGTTTGTCGTGGGCCGATGCCCGGTACTTGTTCTCCCATTGTTCCACGCACGCGTGTCCGTGGATACCGCGACGGCCCTCCGCGAATTGGCAGCCTCCCTGGTTGTGGGCGAGTGCGGTGCCCGAACCGACGGCTCTGCGGCCACCATCGTGCCGGTCAGCACGATCGGCTTCCAAGTACGCATCGTGACAGCTCCTTCCTGACCGCCTTCCGGAAGCTTTCATCCGGATGTGGCGCTCGTGGCTGGCAGACCCTCTACCACCACGCCGCAGGGACGACTGTGCGCGGTCGAGCGCACAGGGTTCGCACAGGATCCGCACATAGCGGCCTCGACATAGGGGCCTCGGCCAACGCTCCGGCGCTGCGAGACATGACGTGGCGCTTGACATCAACTGAAGTTGAGGTTCGAGACTGGGGCGTATGGAGACGACACCTTCCCGCTCGATCTTCGATTCCGCATACGAGTCGAACTCCGCGCCGTGGGTCATCGGCGAGCCACAACCTGCGATCGTCGCCCTGGAACGTGATGGCTGGATTCGTGGCACCGTGCTCGATGCCGGCTGCGGCAGCGGGGAGCACACGATCCACCTCGCCGCGCTCGGGTACGACATCCGCGGGGTCGACCTCTCGGTGCGTGCGCTCGAGCAGGCGCGTGAGAATGCATCCCGGCAGCAGGTCGCGGCCCGCTTCGAGGTCGCGGATGCGCTGCACCTGGGCGACGTGCCGCGGTTCGACACGGTCATCGACAGCGCGCTGTTCCACGTGTTCGACGCTGCCGACCGCGCCCGGTACGTGCGGAGCCTGCACACCGTCTGCCGTCCGGGCGCGGTCGTGCACGTGCTCGCGCTCTCCGACGCCGGGCCGGGCATCGGGCCCGAGGTCAGTGACGCCGTGATTCGCGATGCCTTCGCCGACGGCTGGACGTTGGAAGAGCTGCAGCCGAGTCGGTATCGGGTCATCGTCGGCGCCGAGGACGGTGCGCGGCTCGACCTTCAGGTCGGGGCCCCTGCCGACGTGATCGCGTGGCTCGCGCGAGCGCGGCGGAACTAAGCCGAGACCGGCGGGAGGCGGTCGGGGAGGCCGAAGACCGCGAACAGGTTGGTGTCGAGGAAGTTGTGGTGCCCGACGATGCGGTCGCTCGTGACCTCGATCACCTGGATGGCCCAGGGCTCATAGCGACCCTGCCCGACGGGGTGGTAGCAGCCGAACGCGGCGCAGCCGTTGGCCGAGGTCGCGACCAGGCGCGAGCCCTGGCACCCGATGCCCTGTCCGAGGAAGAACCTGCTCATCTCGCCCGGGCCGCGTAGCCAGAGTGCGTAGGGCGGCATCGACATCACGGCGTCGTCGCGGAGCAGCGACACGAGCGAGGTGATGTCGTAGCGCTCGAAGGCGTCGACGTAGCGCGCGAGCAGCGTCTGCTTGTCGGCGGCGACCGGTTGCGAGTGGGAGGCGGTGTCGATGTTGCGCGCCGCGAGGGTCGCCCGTGCACGCTGGAGTGCGCTGTTGACCGACGCCACGCTGGTCTCGAGCAGCTCGGCCACCTCGGTTGCGTGCCAGCGCAGCACCTCGCGCAGGATCAGCACCGCTCGCTGCCGGGCGGGCAGGTGCTGCAGGGCGGTGACGAACGCCAGGCGGACGGTCTCCCTCGCCACCGCCAGCTCGGCCGGGTCGCCGTTGTCGGGCAGCACACGGGCGTCCGGGACGGGCTCCACCCAGGTGTGCTCGGGCAGCATCGGGCCGAGCGACGAGTCCGCCGTCGCGGACGGCCCCATGTCCATCGGCCGGGCCCGGCGCTGGCGGCCCCGCAGCACGTCGAGGCACACGTTCGTGGCGATGCGGTACAGCCACGAACGCACGCCCGACCGGCCCTCGAAGCCGTCGCTACCACGCCAGGCCCGCAGCATCGTCTCCTGCACGGCGTCATCAGCCTCGAAGATGGAGCCGAGCATCCGGTAGCAGTAACCGGTGAGCTCCCGGCGGTGAGGCTCAAGATCCTCCGATAGGAGGACGTTGCTGTCGGCAGTGTCGCGGAGGGTCACGGACGAAAAGGCTACGCGAACTGGCCGAGGCGAGCGATGATTTCAGTGGACGGGAATCGTCATACCCCGTGTGATGTGCCGGTCGAGCAGTCTCGGAAGGGAGCAGGGATGAGCGGGGTACGGGTTCTGGTAGGGACACGCAAGGGCGCCTTCGTCCTGACATCGGACGGCAAGCGCGAGCGGTGGGACGTCAGTGGGCCCCTCTTCGCGGGCTGGGAGATCTACCACCTCACGGGATCTCCCGCCGACCCGGGGCGGCTGTATGCCTCCCAGTCCGGCGGCTGGTTCGGGCAGGTGATCCAGCGCTCCGACGACGGGGGCACGACCTGGGAGCCGGTGGGCAACCAGTTCACCTACGACGGCGTCCCCGGTACTCACCAGTGGTACGACGGCACGCCGCACCCGTGGGAGTTCGCGCGGGTCTGGCATCTCGAGCCGTCGGTCACCGATCCGGATCTGGTCTACGCGGGGGCCGAGGACGCCGCCCTGTTCCGCTCGATCGACGGCGGGCAGTCGTGGCGGGAGCTGCCCGGACTCCGCGAACACGACTCGGCCCCCTCCTGGCAACCCGGTGCGGGTGGGATGTGCCTGCACACGATCGTCGTGGACCCGACAGACCCCGCGCGGCTGCACGTCGCCATCTCCGCTGCAGGCGTGTTCCGGAGCGACGACACCGGCAAGACGTGGCGGCCGACGAACCGCGGGCTGAACTCCGACGGCATCCCCGACTCGGATGCCGACGTCGGTCACTGCGTCCACAACCTCGCCATGCACCCGTCACGGCCGGACGTGCTGTTCATGCAGAAGCACTGGGACGTCATGCGCAGCGACGACGCCGGCGAGTCGTGGCACGAGGTCAGCGGTGACCTGCCGACCGACTTCGGGTTCCCGATCGGCGTCCACGCGCACGAGCCCGACACCGTCTATGTCGTCCCGATCACCAGTGACTCGTACCACTACCCGCCTGACGGGAAGCTGCGGGTGTACCGCAGCCGGACGGGCGGAAACGAGTGGGAGCCGCTCACCAAGGGCCTGCCGCAGCGCGACTGCTACGTCAACGTGCTGCGCGATGCGATGGCCGTCGACTCGCTCGACTCGTGCGGCGTGTACTTCGGGACGACGGGCGGGCAGGTGTACGCGTCGGCCGACGCCGGGGACAGCTGGGCGCCCATCGTCCGAGATCTCCCGGCCGTGCTGTCCGTCGAGGTCCAGACCCTGAAATGAGCGCTGAAACGATGAACGCAGCGATGAACACCACCGTGATCCGCGTCGTGCTCCCGACACATCTGCGGACGCTCGCGCACGTGCGGGGCGAGGTCAGGCTCGACGTCGAGGGCCAGGCCACGCAACGCTCGGTCCTCGACGCGCTCGAGGTCCGCTATCCGATGCTGCGCGGGACCATGCGTGACCACGTCACGCAGCAACGCCGAGCGTTCGTGAGGTTCTTCGCGTGCGAGCAGGATCTGTCCCACGAACTGCCGGACGCTCCGCTGCCCGACGCGGTCGCGACGGGATCCGAGCCGTTCCAGGTCGTGGGCGCCATGGCGGGTGGCTAGGGAGAGCCGTGAGGCCGGGCCCCTCTCGTACCGTGGTCTCGGCGCGAGCATGATGGCCGTGTACCCAACAAGCAGGAGGACTGGTGACACTCTCCGTCGGCGACCGCATTCCCAACGTAAAGCTCATGACGATGACCGGCGAAGGCCCGAAACCGGTCGAGAGCGGCGACGTGCTCGGCAAGGGGACCGTGGTCCTCTTCGCCGTGCCCGGCGCCTTCACCCCCACCTGCTCCGATCACCACCTCCCCGGCTACGTCCTCCGGGCCGACGACCTCCTGGCCAAGGGCGTCGACACGATCGCCTGTGTCGCCGTCAACGATGCCTTCGTCATGGACGCCTGGGGCAAGGCCCGGGGTACCGGGGACAAGATCGTCATGCTGGGTGACGGGAACGGCGAGTTCGCCGCCGCGATGGGCACGGAACTCGACGCCAGCGGCTTCGGCCTCGGCACCCGGTCCAAGCGCTACGCCGCCATCCTCGAGGACGGCGTGGTCAGGGAGTTCCTCGTCGAGGGGGACGGGGTCGGCGTGTCCGTCAGCTCCGTCGATACGGTGCTCGAGAAGCTCTGACGGCGAGCCGCAGTCAGCGGCGGAGCGCCCCGGAAGGTCACGTGGCCAGTCCGGGGCGCTCCGCCCGTTTCACCCTTGCTCGCCTCGGCGGCTGTGCGTCACCTGCCCGATGGCGATCGGGACCGTCATGGCTGGGCCGGGCTGCCCAGCGGGTGAGTCACCGGTAGCAGCTCTCCCTCCACGGTGGCGGGTGGCACGCATTGCGGGTGCCCGAAGCCACTGGGGCTCGGGCTGCCGGCCTGGGTGTCGTAGATGATGTTGTCCCCAGCCGGGCGTGGGAGCACACCGTTCGGGATGTGGTCCAGCCCCAGGCCGTCACGCATCTTCCAGGAGATGACGTGGTCGGTGCAGGAGGTATCGCCGCTCACGCCGAGACCGCCGATGAGCGCATCCGACGTGTACAGCGCCACCCCGCCACCGAACACGTTGACCCCGCCGATCGTCTCGCCCACCAGCGGGTCGTTGGCCGTCCCGTAGTCGGCCGGGGCGCCCGAATAGGCCGCAGGCGTGTTGATGGGGTTGCTGAATTGCAGGCCGAACAGGCTGTTGCCGGGTTGCACCGCGCTGAACAGATTCGCGGTCGACAGCGACAGGCCCTGGAAGAGACCTGCCGGTCCTCCTCCGATGCTGTCCGGAGGCTGGCTGAAGGCGTTGGTCGTGTACGCCTTCTGCGCGGAGATCAGCCGGCTACCCGGCCATTGGTTGTCCCGGTCGGGACCCGAGAACGCCACCGCACACACGACGCCGTCCCGGTTCACCACCGACGCCCACATGTGGTAGCCCAAGCCGCCGTTGCCGCCTCCCTCCACAACC
>WHSY01000109.1 GCA_009379815.1 Pseudonocardiaceae bacterium | reverse complement strand
CGACAACGGGGCCGCCTTCGCCCACCGCCACCGCGGCCGGGACAAGGCCTTGACCTGCCGGTTTTCCCGTACCGTGGCCGACGAACTCGGCTGCCGGGTGATCTACTCCAGCCCTTATCACCCCCAGACGCTGGGCAAGTGCGAACGGCTGCACCAGACCGCGGCCAAGCTGCTGAATCATTTCTACCCCGAGCCGGCGGCCACCCTGGCCGAACTGCAGGCCCGCCTCGACACCGTGCGCGAGCACTACAACACCCGCCGCCGCCACTCCGCGGTCGGCCACCCCCCAGCGCAGGCCTGGCACACCGCCCCCGCCCACGGCGGACCCGGCGACCTTCCCCACCAGACCGACGCCACCGTCCACCGCCTGCACGTGGTCGCCAACGGCACCGCCACCCTCGGCAACCACATCCTCAGCATCGGCCGCGCCCACGCCGGCGAGACGATCACCCTGCTCCGCGACGGCGACCGAGTCACCGCCTACAGCCCCGACGGTGATCCCCTCGGCGCCCTGACCCTGCACCGCAACCGGCGCTACCAAGGCGCCCTCACCCCCGCCGCCTAGCAAGACCAACTGTGACACGACAACCGAGACAGACCCTTGACACATCACCGGAGACATGACACGAGTCATGACTCGCATCGCCACTCACGAGGACCGTAGGTCCAGGCCGAGGTCGAGTGCCGGGGCCGAGTGCGTCAGCGCACCGACGGCGAGGTGGTGCACGCCGGTATCGGCGTAGGCGCGGGCGGTGTCGAGGGTCAGCCCGCCGGAGGCTTCGAGCTCGGTGCCGGTACCACGCGCCCGGCGGGCGGCCTCGGCGCAGTCGGCGACCGTCATGTTGTCCAACAGCACCAGACCCACTCCTGCGCCGAGCGCCTCGTCGAGCTCGTCGAGGGTGTCGACCTCGACCTCGCAGGGCAGCTGGGGTGCGTGCTCGCGGACGGCGGCGATAGCCGCGCCGATCGAGCCTGCCGCCCGCACATGGTTGTCCTTGACCAGCACCGCGTCGCCGAGCCCCATCCGGTGGTTGACCCCGCCCCCGCAGCGCACCGCGTACTTCTGCAGCGCGCGCAGCCCCGGCAACGTCTTGCGGGAGTCCCGGATCCGGCAGCCCGTACCGGCGACGGCGTCCACCCACGCCGCGGTGACGGTGGCGATCCCGGACAGGTGGCACAACATGTTGAGGGCCGTGCGCTCTGCGGTGAGCAGGCCACGGGTGGGCGCCCGCAGCACCAGCGCCGCCTCGCCGGCGGCGAGGCGGTCGCCGTCGGCCCGCATCGCGGTGACCTCGTAGCTGTCGTGGCCGAGCACCGCGTCGAGCACGCCCAGCGCGACCGGCACACCGGCCAGGGCGCCCGGCCGCCGCGGGCTCACCGTGGCCACCGACACCGCGCCGGCCGGGACGCAGGCTGTGGTGGTGGCATCGGGCCCGTACCGCAGGTCCTCCTCGAGCGCGGTCCGCACCACCCGGTCGACCTCGGCTTCGAGACCGGTGGCGCTCAGGGGGGTCATGCCGCACCCGCAGCCGCGTGCTCGTCGAGCACGGGCCTGCCCGCCACATCGAGCCTGACGGTGATGCTGCGCCGCCACCGTTGCCTGTGGTGTGGGTGGTCGGTGCGCACGTGGCAGCCGCGCGTCTCGGTGCGCGCCGACGCGGCACACAGCAGGGCAGCAGCGACCGTCGTCAGCGCGGCGTCCTCGGCGTCGGCGACGCTGCGGACCTGCCGCTGCGGTGCGGCCAGCAGCAACGCCGCGGCGGCGTCGAGCCCGCGGGCATGGCGTCCGATGCCGGCGTGGGTGCTCATCACCTGCTGCAGGGCGTCCCGGTCGGCCATGGGCTGCGGTGCGCCGATCACGCGCGCGGTTCCGGGCGGGGATGCGCCAGCCAGGTCGCGCGCCACCGCGGTCGCCGCCGCGGCGCCGACGACCAGTCCCTCGAGCAGGCTGTTGGAGGCCAGCCGGTTGGCGCCGTGCAGGCCGGTGCGGGCGACCTCGCCTGCGGCGTAGAGGCCGGGCACGGTGCTGCGGCCGCTGCTGTCGGTGACCACGCCCCCGCAGTGGTAGTGCGCCGCGGGCGTGACCGGGACGGGGTCGGTCGCGGGGTCGATGCCGGCCGCGGCGCAGGCCGCCCACACCGTGGGAAAGCGCGCCGCGAACCCGGCCAGGCCGGTGGCGTCGAGCAGCACGTGGTCGGTGCCGGTCGCGGCCATCCGTCGGGTGATCGCCGCTGCCACGACGTCGCGGGGTGCCAGGTCACCGAGCGGGTGCACCCCGGCGGTCACCGGGACGCCCGCGACGTCGACGAGCACCGCGCCCTCGCCCCGCACCGCCTCGGTGACCAGCGGGCGGCGGCCCCGCGCGCCGGGACCACCGTGCAGCACGGTCGGGTGGAACTGGACGAACTCCAGGTCGGCGGCGGCCGCCCCGGCGCGCAGTGCCAGCGCCAGCCCGTCACCGGTGGCCACGTCAGGGTTGGTGGTGGCCGCGTAGAGCTGCCCGAGCCCGCCGGTGGCCAGCAGCACCGCTCGGGCCGGCAGCACGGCGGGCTCGCCGTCGGCACCCAACACCGCGAGACCGGCGACGGCGCCGGCGTCGTCGCACAGCACCTCGGTGGCGACCACCCGCTCCAGCACGGGCAGCCCACCTGCAACGGCCGCGGCCGCCAGCGCCCGGAGCACCTCGGCACCGGTGGCGTCGCCACCCGCATGGATCACCCGGAACGCGGTGTGCCCGCCCTCGCGCGTGCGGGCGGGCGCGCCATCGGGTCCGGCGTCGAACACCGCCCCGCGCTGCCGCAGCGCCGCCACCGCGGCGGGCCCCCCGCCCACGAGCTCGCGCACCACGGCCTCGTCGCACAGGCCCGCACCCGCGGCCACGGTGTCGGCCACGTGGGCTGCGACGCTGTCGGCCGTCCCGGGCAACGCCACGGCGACGCCACCCTGCGCCCAGCGGGTGCTGCCGTCGCCGAGACCGGCCTTGGTCACCACCACCACCCGCAGCCCGAGCTCACGGGCTCGCAGCGCAGCCGACAGACCGGCGACGCCGGTACCCACGACGACCAGATCGGCTCTGCTGCTCGACCCTGCAAGCAGGTCTTCGGCTCTGCTGCTCGACCCTGCAAGCAGGTCTTCGGTGGTCATGACGCCGCCTCCGCGCGGACGAGTGCGGCAGCGGTCACTCGCCGCCGCCCGGCTGCCCGATCGCGATCATCCGCCGCACCGCGCCGCGGGCCCGCTCGGCGGTCGCCGCGTCGACATCGACCTCGTCGGCTCCCTCGCGCAGGCAGCGCAGCAGCGCCGCAGGCGTGATCATTTTCATGTACCTGCAGGAAGCCCGCTCGTTGACGGCGCGGAAGTCCACGTCCGGCGCTGCGCGCCGCAGCTGGTGCAACATGCCGACCTCGGTGGCCACCAGCACCTCGCCCGCGCTCGTGCCCCGCGCCGCGTCGAGCATCCCCCCGGTGGAGAGGATCTTGACCCGGTCGGCCGGCACCGCGCCCTCACCCGCCAGATACAGCGCGCTGGTGGCACAGCCGCATTCGGGGTGGATGAACAGCTCCGCGTCCGGGGACGCGGCCGCCTTCGCGGCCAGTTCGGGGCCGTTGATGCCGGCGTGCACGTGGCACTCCCCCGCCCACACGTGCAGGTTGGCCCGCCCGGTGATCCGCTGCACATGCGCGCCGAGGAACTGATCGGGCAGGAAGAGCACCTCGGCCTCGGCGGGAATTGACTCGACGACCTCGACCGCGTTCGACGACGTGCAGCAGATGTCGGTCTCGGCCTTCACCTCGGCCGTGGTGTTGACATAGGAGACGACCACCGCCCCGGGATGATCGCGTTTCCACCCACGCAGCTGCTCGGCGTCGATCGAGTCGGCCAGCGAGCAGCCCGCCCGCTCGTCCGGGATGAGCACCGTCTTGCCCGGCCCGAGGATCTTGGCTGTCTCGGCCATGAAGTGCACGCCGCAGAACACGATCGTGCTCGCCGCCGAATCCGCGGCGATGCGCGACAGCGCCAGCGAGTCCCCGACGTGGTCGGCGACATCCTGGATCTCGGGCACCTGGTAGTTGTGCGCCAACAGCACGGCATCGCGCCAGCGTGCCAGCGCGCGCACCTCATCACGCCAGTCCTGGTCCGGCTCGACCCCGACGTAGCCCTGCTCGGTCCCCTCGAGTACGGCTGTCGCGACCATCTCGCCTCCTCGCCACTCGCGGTCGGCGCTCACCCGGCGCTGTTCCACCTGGTTTTAGCCTTATAATCGAAAACATGGTCGATCGTAACAGCCCAACCGGCAGTGCGGTGCACGAGGTGCTCGCCGCCGTGCTGCAGGTGCGGTCCGGGCAGCTGCAGGTCTTGCTGTGGCAGCGCGCGATCGATCCCGACGCAGGTGCCTGGGCCCTGCCCGGCGGCCGGCTCGGCGACGTCGAGGACGTCCAGGCCTCGGTGCTACGCCAGCTCGCCGAGAAGGTCGACCTCCGCGAGGTGGCCCACATCGAGCAGCTCGCGACCTTCAGCGCACCGGGACGGATGCCCGGGCCGCGCACCGTGGCGACCGCGTTCCTCGGCCTGGTGCCCTCCGTCGCGGATCCGGTACTTCCCGCCGACACCGCGTGGCACCCGGTCGGCGGCGTCGTCGGCGAACACGGCGTCGGCGAACACGGCGTCGGCGGGCCGGGTGGCACCGCCTTCGACCACGGCACGATCGTGCGGCGAGCGCGCGATCGGCTGCGGGCGAAGCTGTCCTACACCAACCTCGGGTTCGCGCTGGCGCCGCCCGAGTTCACCGTCTCGACGTTGCGGGAACTCTACGCGGCCGCGCTGGGCCACCGGGTGTCGGCGACCAACCTGCAGCGCGTGCTGGCCCGGCGCGGGGTGCTGGTCCCGACCGGCGGCACCGCGGCGTCGGGCCCGTCGGGCGGCAGGCCCGGCGCGCTGTACCGCTTCGCGGAGCGGGGCATCCGGGTGACCGATCCCTTCGCGGTGTTCCGACCCCCGGATGCCGAACTCAGTGACCCGTAGGCGAGCGGCGCCGCGTCGTCGTAAGTTGAGGGGATGGCCGAGACGCTCCCGCTGTTCCCGTTGGGCGCGGTGCTGCTGCCTGGCGCGTCGCTGCCGCTGCACATCTTCGAGCCTCGGTACCGGCAGCTGACCGTCGATCTGGTCACGGGGACGGTCCCGGATCGCAGCTTCGGGGTGATCGCGACGAAGCACGGGTCCACGGAGGACGTCGAGGCGGTCCATGACGTCGGCTGCACGGCCCTGCTGCGGGAGGCGCGCCAGCTGCCCGACGGGCGCTACGACATCGTCACCCGCGGCGAGAAGCGCTACCGGCTGCTCGACATCGACGAGACCGCCACGTCGCCCTACCTCGTCGGCAGGATCGAGTGGATGCCCGACGAGGAGTCGGGCGTGCAGCAGCGCAGGCTGCTGCCCGTGCTCGCCGAGGCGGCGCGCGACGCGCACCGGCAGTACTGCGCGGCGGCGTGGCCGGACGGGGACTGGCACGAGCCGGACGCCGCCCTGGAGGTGGCGGAGTTGCCGCACCTGCTCGCCTCGGACTGCGTGCTCACCCTCGAGGACCGCCAGGCTCTGCTCGAGGAACGCAGTCCCGCCCACCGGCTGCGCCTGGTGCGCTCGTTGCTGGTGCGCGAGGCGGAGTTTGTACGTTCGCTGCGCGCGGTGCCGGTACCGCTGAGCCAGTTCGGCGTCGAGACCACCCGGAACTAGCTGGGAGGTGTCCCTGGGGTCACGTTCGGCCCAGGTCGTCGGAGGCGTTCCAGGACGCGGCCGCGCCGTAGGCGAACGCGGTCCACAGCGGCTGCATCACCACCGCCCACGACGACGCGACCGTGGGCGCCAGCAAGCCCAGTTCGCCCACCGGGACGGCCTCGAGCGCACCGGTATAGCGCCAGCCGGCGAGCACCTCGCCGGTGTGCAGCGCGAGCCATGCCCCGGCCAGCGCTCCCGCGGTGGCGGCGACCAGCATGACCGGCCCCCGGCGCTGCCGGAGGAGCCAGACGGCGGCGCCAGTGAGCACCCCGGCGGCCAGCCCGAGCAGCAGGAACACGGCGAGGTCGTCGAACCGGTGCGTGCTCTGCGCGAGCAGCGGCGAGGTGACGCGCCCGCGCTGCACCCGCACCACCTCGGGCGGTGCGAGCAGCGACCACAGCCACCCCAGCGGCAGCCCGAGCACGGCCACGGCGCCCAGCACCCGTAGCGACGGCAGCAGCTCCGCCCGGCTGCTGACCTCCGTGTGGAGCCGCGGCTGCGTCTCCGCGGCGGCGGACGCGGCGACGTCGCGATCCGTCACACCGGCTCCCGTGCGGTGCCACCGCCTGCCTCGTCGGCCACCTCGCCGTGCGCGCTGCAGCGCGCCGACCACCCCGACGGGCTGACCTGCACGATCATCCGGCGCGCGCACTCCGGGCAGTACCGCGGTGGACCGTAGGCCGCGCGCGCCCGGCACGCGGCGTGGTCACCCTCGCCGGTCGGCCTGCCGCAGCGCGTGCAGTAGGTGTCCACGTGACGCCTCTCCCGGTCTACAGGGTCTGGCTGAGCGCCTTGATCGGCATGTGCAGGTCGGTGAGCATGTCGAGGTCGGCCTGCGCGGGGCGACCGAGGTTGGTCAGGTAGTTGCCGACGATGATCGCGTTGATGCCGCCGAGCATCCCCTGCTCGGCGCCCAGGTCGCCCAGCGTCAGCTCCCGCCCACCGGCGAACCGCAGCACCGTGCGCGGCAGCGCCAGCCGGAACGCGGCGACGGTCTTGAGCGCCTCGGGGCCCGCCAGCACCTCGTAGTCCTCATACGGCGTGCCCGGCTGCGGGATCAGGAAGTTCATCGGCACCTCGTCGGGCTCCAGCGCCGCGAGCTGGGCCGCGAACTCGGCGCGCTGTTCGACGCTCTCGCCCATCCCCACGATGCCACCGCAGCAGACCTCCATGCCCGCCTCGCGCACCATCCGCAGCGTCTCGGCGCGCTCCTGCCAGCTGTGCGTGGTCACCACCGAGCCGAAGTGCGATCGCGCCGTCTCCAGGTTGTGGTTGTAGCGGTGCACCCCCATCGCGGCCAGCTCGTCGACCTGCTCGGGCGTCAGCATCCCCAGCGAGCACGCGATGTTGATGTCGGCGGTGTCCGGCTCGGCCCGGATCGCCTCGATCCCCGCGCGCACCTGCGACATCAGCCGCGCATCCGGGCCCCGCACCGCGGCGACGATGCAGAACTCCGTCGCCCCCGTCGCCGCGGTCTGCTTGGCCGCCTCCACCAGCCCCGGGATATCGAGCCACACCGAACGCACCGGGGACTCGAACCGGCCCGACTGCGAGCAGAAGTGGCAGTCCTCCGGGCAGCCGCCGGTCTTGACACTGACGATGCCCTCGACCTCCACGTCCGGGCCGCACCAGCGCATCCGCACCTCGTGCGCCAGGCCCAGCAGCTCGGCCAGGCGGTCATCGGGCAGCCGCAGCACGTCCAGCACCTGCTGCTCGTCGAGGCCTTCACCCCGATCGAGCACCTGCGCACGGGCCACGGCCAGCACGTCGGTTGCCAGGTCCGCGCCGGTACTGGTGGTCGGCTCGGTGGAGGTCGCCACGGAAACTCCCTTCGACGGCCAGTGCGATCCGACGGGGAGTCTGCCTCACCTGCCCGCTGCGCCGGACGGCGGACTCAGTCGTCGCCACCGTCGTGGATCCACCAGCCGATGTCCTCCATCCGAGCGCTGACCAGATCGGCCTGCTCGGGCGAGATCACGATGTGCCGGCCCTGCGAGTCGGTGATCGTCACCTCGGGCATCCGCACCGTGATGGTGACCGGATCCTTTCCACCGTGCGCCGGGACCTGCGTCGGCCAGAGCCGCTCGTCGAGGCGGCGAATTGTGAGAGCCGTTGGTACGGCTAGCTGCCGAGCAGCCGCCGGGGGCCCGCACCCTTCGCGCCGAGCTCGTCGTAGGGGTTGGCCAACCGGCAGCGGTCGATCGACAGGCAGCCGCAACCGATGCAGTCGGTGAAGTCGTCGCGCAGCTGCTGGAGGTGGTGGATGCGCTCATCGAGCTCGGCCCGCCAGCGCCGGGACAGCCGCTGCCAGTCGCGCCGGGTCGGGGTGCGGCCGTCCGGAAGCTCGGCGAGCGCGGCGCCGACGTCGGCCAGCGGGATCCCGACCCGCTGGGCGACGCGGACCAGCGCCACGCGCCGCAGCGTGTCGCGCTTGTAGCGGCGCTGGTTGCCCGACGTGCGCCGGCTCGTGATCAACCCCTGGCGCTCGTAGAAGTGCAGCGCCGAGACCGCCACCCCGCTGCGCTCGGCGAGCTGCCCGACGCTGAGCTCCGCCTGGTCCCACCTGGGCTCGTCCACCACTGTCCCTCCGGGCGCTGCTGTTCCCGGCCGCTGACCTCGATAATAGTTGAAGTCATGGCAGTCCCTGGCCGTCAGGTCGCGCCGACGAGACTCGCTGGCTGCGATGACGGGCCGCCGCTCCCCCGAGTTCGGCAGCCAGCCCTTCGCGCGCCGCAGCCAGGAAGCCGGCGCGGTCCAACGTTGCCGCCCCCGCCGGCAGGGTGCCGAGCAGCGGGGCACCACTCACCGCAGGCAGGTCGACCAGGTTGCAGCGGGCGGCGAGGTCGGGCTCGGCAGGCCAGCACCCCATCACCACACCGGCACAGCGCAGGCTGCGGGAGTCCAACGCCTCGACGGTGAGGGCGGTGTGGTTGAGCGTGCCCAGCCCGGCGGCGGCGACGACCAGGACGGGGGCGCCCAGCATCGACGCGACGTCGGCGAGGGTGCTGCCGCGGTCGTCGAGCCGGACGAGCAGCCCGCCTGCCCCCTCGATGAGGACGAGGTCGTGCAGCGTGCCCAGCTCCCGCACCGCGGCGGCGACC
This sequence comes from Pseudonocardiaceae bacterium, assembly GCA_009379815.1. Classification (GTDB taxonomy): domain Bacteria; phylum Actinomycetota; class Actinomycetes; order Mycobacteriales; family Pseudonocardiaceae; genus WHSY01. The sequence continues at coordinate 6,522 of WHSY01000109.1, read as the reverse complement.
TGGGGCGCGGTGACGGGCGCCATGCCGACACGGCGGGCGGCGGTGTCCGGGGCCAGCGGGTCCGGGTAGCGTGCCAGCTCGCGACGAGTCACGTCCTCGCCGGCAAGCCTGCCCACCTCGTCGAGGTCACCGGGCTCCCCCGGCTCGACGCCGGTCTGCGCAGGCTTGAGCACCGCCACCCGCAATCCCACGTCGAGGGCCAGCGCTGCGACCGCCGCGCTCACCACGGTCTTACCCACCCCGGTACCGGTGCCGGTGATCACGAGGATGCCGCTGCCGCCACTCATGCCCGCGCGCCACTGAGCACGGTGCCGAGCACCTCGGACACCCGGGCCAGGTCGGCGTCGGACAGCGCCGCGTGCGCGGTCAACCGCAGTCTGCTGGTGCCCGCCGGTACCGACGGGGGGCGGAAGCAGCCGACCCGCAACCCGCCCGACAGGCACTGCGCGGCAGCGGCGACGGCCCGCTCCGGGTCGCCGAGGACGACCGAGACCACCGCGGCGGTCGGCTCGGCGACACCCGCCGCCCGCGCGATGGCCGCGGCAGCGGCCCGCACTCGATCGGCCGACTCCGGCTCGGCGCGCAGGATCCGCAGCGCGGACAGCGCGGCACCGGTGGCCGGGGGTGCCAGGCCGGTGTCGAAGATGAAGCTGCGCGCGGCGTCGACGAGGTGGTCGATGACCGCAACGGGTCCCAGCACCGCACCACCCTGGCTTCCCAGCGACTTCGACAGCGTCGCCGTCACGACGAGGTTCGGCTGGCCGGCCAGCCCGAGCTCCGGCACGAGCCCGCGTCCGCCGGGCCCGCGCACCCCGAGCCCGTGCGCCTCGTCGGCGAGCAGCACCGCGCCCCTGGCCGCACAGACCGCGTGCAGCTCGCGCAGCGGCGCCAGGCCACCGTCGATGCTGCCCACCGAGTCGGTCACCACCAGGGCCCGCGCCTCCGTGCGGGCAGCAAGCGCGGCGTCCACGGCAGCGACGTCGTGCGTGGGCACGACGACCACTCTGGCCCGGGACAGCCGGCAGGCGTCGACCAGCGATGCGTGGCTGGCGGCATCGGACACGATCAGGCTTCCCGGCCCGGACAGCGCGACGACGGCGCCGAGGTTGGCCGTGTAGCCGGAGGAGAACACCAGCGCGGCCGGGACGCCGCAGAACGCCGCGAGCTCGGACTCCAGCTCGGCGTGCAGCTCGGTGGAGCCGGTGACCAGCCGTGACCCGGTCGAACCCGCACCCCACGTCCGCGCCGCAGCTACCCCGCCCTCGATGACCCGAGGGTCGCGGGACAGCCCCAGGTAGTCGTTGGAGGCCAGGTCGATCACCGGCTCGACGGCCGCCCGGGGACGCAGCGACCGGCGCAGGCCCTGCGCGCGTCGCGCCGAAGCCCGCTCGTGCAGCCAGCCCAGCGGATCCGCCACGACCGGGCAGCCTACGACCCCCGGCCGGCGCGCCGCGCAGCCCCGGTTACCGCGCACGGATCGTGACCTGGCCCACCCCGTTCGTCGGGCAGCTGATCCACGATCACGTGGCGGTCCTGCCGGCGGAGGTGGCGGTGATGGTGGCCAGCGCCAGTGCCGGTACACGCGCGCTCATACCGCGGCGGCTGCAGCACGCACCGCGGTGCAGATCCGGGCGAGGTCGTCGTCGCCGGTGATGTACGGGGGCATGGTGTAAATCATGTCCCGGAAGGGGCGCAACCACACCCCGGCGTCGACGGCGGCGCGGCCCGCCGCGGCGACGTCCACGGCATGGTCGAGCTGCACGACCCCGATCGCCCCGAGCACCCGCACGTCGAGCACGCCGGGCAGCCCCGCCGCGGCGTCGAGCCCGGAGCGCAGCCCCGCCTCGATGCGCGCGACCTCGGCACGCCAGTCCTGGCCGAGCAGCAGGTCGATCGATGCGGTGGCCACCGACGCCGCCAGCGGGTTGGCCATGAACGTCGGGCCGTGCGCCAACACGGGCACCTCGCCGGCGGAGATCCCCGCTGCCACCCGCGGGGTGCACAGCGCCGCGGCCATGGTCAGGTAGCCCCCGGTCAGCGCCTTGCCCACGCACATCACGTCCGGGCTGACACCGGCGTGATCGGCGGCGAACAGTTGCCCGGTGCGGCCGAACCCGGTGGCGATCTCATCGAAGATCAACAGCACGTCGTGCGCGTCGGCGATCTCGCGCAGGGCACGCAGGTAGCGCGGATCGTGAAAGCGCATGCCCCCGGCGCCCTGCACGACAGGTTCGACGATCACCGCGGCGAGCTCGCCGGCGTGGCGTTCGACGGTGTCGGCGAGCAGCGCCACGTAGTCGTCGTCGAACTCCCGTGGCGGCGGGGGCACGAAAACCTGCTGGGCCAGCACGTCGGACCACAGCGCGTGCATCCCACCCTCCGGGTCGCACACGCTCATCGCGCCGAAGGTGTCACCGTGGTAGCCCCCGCGCCAGGTGAGCAACCGGCGCTTGCCGGGCACTCCCCTCGAGCGCCAGTGCTGCAGGCACATCTTGATCGCGACCTCGACCGAGACCGAGCCGGAATCGGCGAGGAAGACATGCGCCAGCGGCTCTGGCGTGATCTCCACCAGCCGCCGGGCCAGCCGCACCGCCGGCTCGTGGGTCAGCCCCCCGAACATGACGTGGCTCATCCGGCCCAGCTGCTCGTGCGCCGCCGCGTCGAGCACGGGGTGGCGGTACCCGTGGATCGCCGCCCACCACGACGACATGCCGTCGATCAGCTCGGTGCCGTCGGCCAGCCGCAGCCGCACGCCGGACGCCGAGTCGACCACGAGCGGGTCGGCACCACCCGGCATCGGCCCGTAGGGGTGCCACACGTGGGCCCGGTCGGCGGCGAGAAGGTCGTGGCGCGGGTCTGACGCGGGTGCCATGGCGGGCACCTTACGATCATCGGTGATGGAACCCGAGACCAACCGACCTGCCACCCGACGCCACCAGGCGGGAGGTAGCAGTGCCCGGGCGCTGCTCATGACGGTGCTCGGCGAGTTCGTGCTGCCCCGGTGCCAGCCGGCGTGGACGCAGGCGCTGGTCGAGGTGCTGGGCCGGCTGGGCGTCGAGGAGAAGTCGGCGCGGCAGGCGCTGGCGCGGACCGCGGCGGAGGGCTGGCTGGTCTCCGACCGTGACGGCCGGCGGGTGCGGTGGTCACTGACCGAGGCCGGCCGGGCGCTGCTCACCGAGGGGGCTCGCCGGATCTACGGGTTCGGCGCGAGGGCACAGGACTGGGACGGCCGGTGGCTGGTGCTGTCGGTCACCGTCCCCGAGTCGCAGCGCCAGTTGCGGCACCGGTTGCGCACCCGGCTGGCCTGGGCGGGGCTCGGCTCACCGGCCCCCGGGTTGTGGGTGACGCCGGACGCCGGCAAGGAAGCCGAGGTCGCCCGGGTGCTGTCCGAGCAGGGCCTGTCGGATTCCGCGTTCTCCTACATCGGCCACTTCGGCGGAATCGGTGACCCGCAGGACGTCGTGACGCAGGCCTGGGACCTCGCCGAGGTCGAGGCCGACTACGCAGCGTTCATCGCGGAGTTCGAGCACGCGCGGCCGGCGACCCCCGACGAGGTCATGGTCGCGCAGCTGCGGCTGGTGCACTCCTGGCGTCGCTTCCCCTTCGTCGACCCGCAGCTGCCCGAGGAGCTGCTGCCGTCCGGCTGGGTGGGGACGAGGGCGGCCGAGGTGTTCCGCAGCCGCCACGGGGACTGGGACGTCGAGGCCCGCCGCCGCTGGGCCGTCCTCGCCGGTGACGTGGCCCCAGGGCAAGCCCCGGAACAGGCCCCGGCCGGCCGCTAGGCTAGGCCAGCGCACCTCCCGTCACCGGTTCCGCGGGCTCGACGTCGGCGGAGCGGCTCATGCTGTCGCGCAGCTCGAACCGACGGATCTTGCCGGTGGCGGTCTTGGGCAGCTCCGCCACCTCCACCACCTGCCGGGGCCGCTTGAACGCGGCCAGGCCCTCGCGGCAGAAGGCATCGAGCTCGCCGGCGTCGATCGTCGCTCCTGGCGCCGCAACCACGCAGGCGACGGGCTTGTCGAGCCCGGACTCGTCGGGCACCGCGACCACCGCCGCCTCCGCCACCGAGGGGTGCTCCAGCAGCCGCGCCTCCACCTCGGCAGGCGACACCCACATCCCGCCCGCCTTGATCATGTCGTCGGATCGGCCCAGGTAGCTGTAGGTGCCGTCCTCGTTGCGCAGGTAAGTGTCGCCGGTGCGCAGCCACTCGCCCTGGAACGTCGCCCTGGTCACATCCGTGCGGCACCAGTAGCCGGTGGCGATCGACGGGCCCCGGACGAACAGCGCGCCGGTCTCGCCCTGCCCCAGCAGGCCGCCGTCGGAATCGCGCAGCTGCACCTCGTAACCGGGCACGGGCGTGCCGGAGGACCCCGGGCGCACCTGGCCCGGCCGGTTGGACACGAAGATGTGCAAGGCCTCGGTGGACCCGATGCCGTCGAGGACCTCGAAGCCGAAACGGTCCCGGACGCGGGTGAACAGCGAGGCCGGCAGCGGCTCACCCGCCGACACCCCCTGCCGGACCGAGTCGAACGTGTCGTCGGGCACGTCGCTGGCCAGCAGCGCCGAGTAGAACGTCGGCACCCCGAAGAACAGCGTCGGGCGCTCGCTGGCGACCCGTTCAGCGATCGACGCCGGCGTGGGGCGTGCCGGCTCGAGCACCGTGGTGGCACCGACCCCGAGCGGGAAGAACGCGGAGTTGCCGATGCCATAGGCGAAGAACAGTTTGGCGACCGACAGGCAACGGTCGTCGGGGCGGATGCCCAGCACCTGGGTGCCGTAGGTCTCGACGACGTCGCGGATGCTCCCGTGCCGGTGCATGGCCGCCTTCGGCGTCCCGGTCGTGCCGGAGGTGTAGAGCCACAGCGCGGGCGAGTCGGCCCACGTCGGGTACGCCTCGACGGCCTGCCCGTCACCTCCGGCGAGGAACTCGTCCCAGTCGACGACCGTCACATCCGGCCTGACGTCGGGTTGCTGTCCTCCACCGTGCACGATCAGCTCGGTCAGCTCGGGAGAGCCCGCCGCGGCCACGCCCGCGATCTCGCCGAGCGCCCGGGACGCCACCAGTGTCCGTGCCCGGGAGTCGGACACCAGGGTCGCCAGCTCGGTGCCGGTGAGCATCGTCGAGACCGGCACGGCGACGGCGCCCATCCGCATCGCGCCGAGGATGCCGGTCAGCAGCTCGACTCCGTCGGGCATCAGCAGCACGACGCGCTCCTCGGGGCGCACGCCCGCCCCGCGCAACGCCGCCGCCACTCGCGCCACGCGGTCGGCGAGCTGCGCGTAGTCGAGCGCCTCCCCCGGCACGCGCACCGCTTCCCGCCCCCCATCGCCGGCCTCGACGTGCCGGTCGACGAGGTAGCCGCTGACGTTGAACGGGTCGCGGAGCTGTGTCGCCACGATGGCCTCCCTTGTCCCCGTGCCTGGTCCGAAGTATCTGGACTCGAGTGTGCTGCGTCACTCGGTCGAGGGGCAATCATCGTCTACACCCGTAGACAACGACGTCAAGTCTCTGTAGCAGGTAGTGGCGGCCGGAACGCCGGTCAGCTCAGGCAGCTGGGCCCCAGCAGCGCCTTGAGGTCGCCCATCAGCGCCGAGGACGGCGTCACCCGCAGCCCTTCGTCGAGCCGCAACTGGTGGGTGCGGCCCCCGTTGACGAGGTTCAGGTGCACCTCCTGGGTTCCGGGGTGGCGGGCCAGCACATCCTTGAGCTGGGCCACCCGCTCCGGGGTACAACGGGCGGCGAGCATGCTGACCGTGACCGGCTGCGCGGCTCCGGCAGTGCTCAGGTCGGGCACGACGAGGTCGTTGGCGATCAGCGAGATCCGGTCGTCACGGTGGGCGACCCGCGCCTTGACCAGGACGATCGCGTCCTCGGCCACGTTGACCCCGACCACCGAGTAGGTCTTGGGGAAGTACAGCACCTCGATACCGCCGGCGAGGTCCTCGAGCTGCGCGGCCGCCCACGGCTCACCGTTGCGGTTCACCCGCCGGGTGACCGAGGCGAGGATGCCGCCGACGACCACCTGCGCGCCGTCGTTGACGGTCCCGTCCAGGATCGACGCGATCGGGGTGTCGGACTGATTGGCCAGCACGTGCTCCACACCGTGCAGCGGATGGCCGGAGACATAGAGCCCGAGCATCTCGCGCTCGAGCGCGAGCCGGTGCTTGTCGTCCCACTCCTCGGTGGGCACCGCCACGTCGAACAGCCCGCCGGTCTCGCCCGGTGCGTCGCCGAACAGGTCGAACTGCCCGACGGCCTCGGCCCGCTTGGACTCCATGACCCCGTCGATCGCCTCGGCGTGTACCAGGGCCAGCCCCTTGCGCGGGTGCTCCAGCGAGTCGAACGCGCCCGCCTTGATCAGCGACTCGACGACCTTCTTGTTGCACGCCACCGCGTCGACCTTGCGCAAGAAGTCGGAGAAGTCCCGGTAGGTGCCCTTCTCCGACCGCGCACGGGTGACCGCGTCGACGACGTTGCCGCCGACGTTGCGGACCGCGCCGAGCCCGAAGCGGATGTCGGTG
>WHSY01000108.1 GCA_009379815.1 Pseudonocardiaceae bacterium | reverse complement strand
TAGGCGGCGTCGTCGGAGAACCCCGGACAATCCCCGATCGCGACCCGCTCGGCCACCCACCGGGTACCGGCGAGCTTGCTGCCCGGTTCCAGAGCGCGCTGCGCGACCAGCGCGAACACCACCCGCTCGACCGCCTCCCCGTTCAGCCGGCGCCCGGCCGCCGCGCGGCGAATCGCCACCCCGATCCCGAGCCACTCCCACAACCGGTCGCACGTCCACGCCCCACCGAGCCGACGCGAGTCCACCACCTCCACCTCGCCGCCGCTGGTGGCGGCCGCGGCCTGCTCCGGCGTGAGGAACCGCGAGATCGACGCCACCAGCCGAGCCAGCCCCGCGCGGTCCACCTGATCGGCCCGCCCGAAGTTGTGGATCACCCTGGCGACCGAGTGCCCGGTCTGCGGATGCCGCTCGTTGTGCGCCAACTGCACGTAGCGCACCACCGAACCGTCCCGGTTCGTCCGCCGACTCTCCCGCAGGTACACGACCACAAGCTAGCACCATCAGCCCAGCTCAACGCGGCCGACACGCCGCAAGTCGTGTGCCTACACGTTTCCGCCTTCTCGCCGATCCCACGTCGCCGTGACCAGCGCGAATGCTATCGATCAGGCGCTGATGTGCCTACGAACTGCGGAAGTCCGGACAGGGGTCGATTCCCTCGACCATGGCTTGTGACCCCACCTCCTTACGTTCGAAATCCTCGACCCTGCAAACTCTGCAGTCGTGACACCGGAGTGCACATGACCGACGCGGACTGGTACCGCTATCTCACGGCGTTTCACGGCGAGAAGCCCGGGATCACCGAACGGATGCTCAGCCAGGTTGCCGGCTCGCCGTACGGTTGGCTGGTCGAACCCCTGCGTGACACCGCGGGTTGGATCGTCGATGTCGCGTGCGGGTCCGCCCCGACACGGGACCATCTGGCCGGTCGCTACTGGGTCGGGGCGGACGTCAGCGCCGGTGAGTTGGCCGTGGCTGTCGCCGCTGGTCGACGACCCCTCGTGCAAGCCCGAGCCGACGCGCTTCCGTTCGGTGACGGCGCCGCCGACGCTGTTTGCGCCGCGATGTCCCTGCAGGTGGTCACGCCGTTGACCGACGTGCTGGCCGAAATTGTGCGCATCCTGCGGCCCGGTGGGATTCTCGTTGCCATGGTTCCCTCCCGGCTCGGAATGTCTCCCCGCGGGTGGCTCGGCTGGGCCCGGGTGCTGCGTTGGCTCGGCGCCGAGGGGGCGCGGACGGTGGTGTCGCTGCGCGACTATCGAGGCGGAGGCGCGGCCGTAGTGGGGGCGCTCCCCTACTCATGGCCTGCACCCTGGGGATTCGTTGGCACCACACTCATGAAACCGGGCGTGTCCGGTAGGGGTGTCGCAGCAGTTCGTGGATCAGAACGTGGATCAAGGTCACCGCGTACTCGAAGTCCGGATGCAAGTTGCTCACTGCCTGCTGGTCTACTCGCAGGCAGTGCCGTCGTCGTCACCGTGGAGGTCGTGCGGGTCGCTGCCGGTGCGGTGCTCGGCGCCGACTACGTCGGCGCAGTCCACGTGGTGACTGCCGTTGCTGGCGGGGTGCGCAGCGTCCTCTCCCCGTGGGGTTGATCGCCATGCGGTGAGGCCGAGCACGCCGGCCAGGGGTGCCAGCACCAGCATGGGGAGTTGGTAGCGCCAGGAGAATTCGATGAGCGCCCCGGTGGCGAGAAGCGTGATGGTCAGTCCGCTGGTGAGCAGGCAAGAGCTGCGCAGTTCGGGGCGGCGACGCACGGGAGTGGCGATGCCGGTGATGCCGGCGAGTAGCCCCATCGCCAACAGGGGGCCGGGCGTGTAGCCAATCGAGAGCTGATAACCGCGCAGAAAGTGCGCCAGGGGCTGGTTGACCGTCGGGTAAGGGTAGCCGGCGGCGGCCAGTGTTTGGCCCACCGCGTCCGGCTCGGGGTTGTAGGGATCGCGGGCGAACTGCGGGTAATGGGTCTGAAACTGCCAGCGGGACACCGGCACGTCGCCGGGGGCATCGATGCGCTGCCAGCGGAACCCCTTAGCGAAGTCGACGGCCGCCCCGGCGGCCACATCAAGCGGTTGGTATGCCAGCACCGCACGGTTAAATGAACTGGCCAGTTCGCGGACCTGCGGCGCCGGCACACCGGCGTCCCGCAGCTGCCTCACCGGCGAGGCGGGATTATGAGAATAGAAATCCGGCCCGCGACGCTGACCCAGCGCCTCGGCAGGACACAGCTGGCGCTGGACCGGCGTCAGCGGCAGGGCGTGGCAGTCGGCGACGGCGGCCATGCGGCCATACAGCGCGCTCGTGTGCGAACTCGTGATCGCCCAGTGGCCTGTCCAGGAGTGAAAATAGGCAGTGTAGGCGAACACGCCCGCAGCCAATGCCACCAACATGGAACCCGCGACGACGGCACCGTGACGCAGCGCCACGCGGGGCTGGGTCCACGGCCCGGCTGCCACCAGCAGATACAGCCCGATCGGCACCACCGCAGTCACCGACACCAGCCGCAACGTGATCAGACCCGCAGCAAGCAGCCCCGCGACCGCCGCAACCCCCGGCCCGGGCCTGCGATACCAGGCCAGCACCACGACGAGCGCGACCAGCAACACCTGAAACGGCCCGTCCGACATGATGTTGTGCTCGATCTGCAGCTGGTAGGCGCCCAGCAGCACCGGCGCGGTGGCCACCGCGGCCAACCCACGCCGCGCTCCCCGCCGCAACAGCAGCGCATACATTGCCACCGCCATGGCCATGCCAGCCAGATGCTGCACCGCGGCCACCCCGGCCAGACCGCTGATCGTCAACACCGGGCTGAGCACGAACACGTCGTAGCCGATCGGGCTCAATCCCCGCGGGTCCCACGTCGCCAGCTGATCGAGGTAGCGAAACGAATCGATGTAGAGCAGCGCCGGCTGATAAGCCAGCTGCGTAACCACCCGAAGCACCAGACCGCACGCCAGCAGCACCGACAACAACCAGTGACCACGGACCAGCGCCCACGCCTGCCCGATCACCCCCACATCATCAACCGCGCCTCCCGCTCAGATCAGACCCCACGCCAGACGTGGCAGCGCCGAGGAGCTGGCAGGTAAGACCAACGAGGGTGACCAGAAGAAGCACGCACGTCAAGGTATGCGCCTGTGAGGCTGGTCGTTCGGCGCCGATCACTCCTGGCTGTCGGCGTTGCGGTCCTCGGCGCGGTGCCGACCTCCCTGGCCACCATCTCCACCATCGCCGTTCCCACGATCACCGTCGCGAGCGGCACGGGAGCGTCCGTCATCACCCGGCTCACCGTTGTCACTGGGCGGGCCCCGGTCGCCGGAGTCATCCGCCGCGTCTTGCGGCGGCTGCTCGGCACCGTGCGGCGGCTGCTCGGCACCGTCTTGCGGCGGCTGCTCGGCACCGTCTTGCGGCGGCTGCTCGGCACCGTGCGGCGGCTGCTCGGCACCGTCTTGCGGCGGCTGCTCGGCACCGTCTTGCGGCGGCTGCTCGGCACCGTCTTGCGGCGCCAGCGCCTCCGGCTCGGTACGCGACGATGTATCCGGTGCCGGGACCACAGCCGGCTCCGTCCGGTGAGTCGGAGCGGGCGCCGAGGTCGTGGTCGGGGCGGAAGCCTGCTGTGGCGCAAGCCTGAGCTGCGCGCTGGTCGCAACGGTGGCACCCGTTCTTTCGCCGGGTGCGACCATCGTCTGCGTGAGGGTGGATGGCCAACTCGGCACGTCGTTGCCCGTGACCGGCAATCCGGCCACGACCTCAGGCTCCGATGGGTCGCTGGAGAAGACGGCGTCGGTGAGGGGCGCGGCGATGGCGAGCGAGCCGCAGACCGCGGCACCAACTGCCGCCGCGTAGAGCGCAAGAGGCTTGGACTTGACGCCAGCCGACGGCGCTGGCATGCGATGGGTTACGCCCGCCGGCGACCATCCGCTCCGCAGCGCCGTCTCCCGTCGCACGATTGCGGTCACGGAGATGTCACCACCGGGATCGTCGTGACCCGCCAGCGCGACCCGGTTCGCTAGCTCCGCAACCGTAGTGGCACCCGGACGGCTGCGACGTCGGTGCACCTGTGCCATGACCCTCGTCTTCCCCTCAGCGGTAGCTGTCCGGGGGCTTTATAACGGAACGAACTGAACAACGCACGAATGGAGTAACGACCACAAGCAGAAACAGGCACCCGTCATGTGATCATCGAACGTGTTCAGCAGGGCGCTCCCGTCCTGGATGGAACGCAGGACGACCGCTCACCGCGGCCTGCGCCTCGTGCTCGCCGCCCGCCACGTCCCCCCGGCCGACATCAGGGCGGGCTGTCCTTGGCAGATGTGTCGGTGGAGGAGTCATCCCGCTCGCTCGTAGGTTGCTCGGCGGGCTCGTCGCCGGTTGGCGGGACTGGCTGATCGTCAATCGTGGCGGTCGGAGGGGTGAACTCGTCGCTCGTCAGGAGAGCCGCCTCATGACCAGGCTTGTTCTCGGGCTGCTCAGTGACCTCGCCGGCGTTTCCCGTGACCTGAGCCGCCAGGTTCTTGATCTTGTGCCGCAGACCCATTTGTGTTCATCCCTCTCGTTACCTCTGGCAAGTAGCTAGTGTAGGCTAACCTAACTGACCATGCCTGTGGCGGCAACCCTTGCTCACCTGGCCACCCCCGAGGCCAGCGCTGAAGCCGATTCGCCAAGACCAGCCGCCTTCCAATCGGGCCGGCGGCCTCGCCGACGGCACCTGGACCCACCAGCTACGCGAAGTCGGCCGGCCGTGTGCTGGTAGAGGTTGTGTCCCGGAACAACCTCAGGTCGTCCTCGACGCGGCAGGAGTTGTGTAGCGGAGACGGGTATCCCGTCGGCGGACTTGTTTCGGAGCGGACCCTTGCCCCTGATCTGCTACGCCTCCGGCGCCGCTAGCGGGCAACCGGGGAGCGACCCCCACATCCGACGATGGGCGTGGGCATTGCCCCCTCCTGACAGCACCATCGAAAGGCCAGGACTGAGGCCGCTGCCCCTGCGGTATCGCCGGGCGCCGGTTGCGGTTGCGGTTGCGGTTGCGGTTGCGTTTGGTGTCCATCCGATTTCATACTGTTACTGGCGTGGGGGTCGATGGTCTTTCCGGTGGCCTCGGTCGGTCTTGATCCCCCTCTGGGATCCTCCCGGGGTGCCGGCATTCCCGTGACCGGTGCCCGGGTGGCCCACGCCGTCACTTGATTTGCCGGCGAGCCCGAGCGTGGCGGGGCCGATCAGCTCGGTGCGGTACGTGCGCTTATCGACGGTCATCGCTCAGTTCTCCAGTTCGTAGCGGTGGGTGGTGATCCCGGCGGCTTCGGCCAGCCGGGCGGTGTGGCTGGCGCCGCGCGACCCGTCGCGAATGAACGCGACACACACATCAGCGCCGGCCGTCACCATCGCGGCGTTACGCCGGAACCCGGCCGCCCGGCCGTGGCGCCGCCAGTCCTGCAGGGCGACCCCGGAGGACCTACCTCCATCTCCTGCACAGCACCGCCTCCAGTGGCTTCTACATCGACGCCTCCTTCAGCGTTCGTGACACACGACCGGGGCAAACAGGGCACGAAGCGATCCGTGGTCGGCGTCGGTGACGGGATCCCGCTGCACCTGGTCGCCGCCCGCGCCAACGATCACGACTCGCCGCTGCTCGAACCCACCCTGGCCGGGGTATACGACATGATCGGGCCGCTACCCGACAGCCCGGGCATGCACCTCGACCGCGGCTACGACTCGGCCAAGACCCGCGACCTGCTCGAAATCCTCGGCTACGACGCGCAGATCGCCGCCAAGGGCCAACCCGCCCCGATCCAGGCCGGCAAGCGCTGGCCGGTCGAGCGCTTGCACTCGTGGATGAACGGCTACGGCAAGCTGCGCCGCTGCACCGACAAACGCAAGGACGTCGTCGAGTTCTACCTCTACCTCGCCGCCGCGCTGACCGTGATCCGCCGCCTCATCAACCGCGCCCGCACCCACTACCGCTGGCCAACCCGACCCACCACCCGCCGCCTCCGGTAACGATCATTTGCCGGACGCTCTTAGCGGCCGGCTATCTGGCAGATCCAGTCGAGCACCTGCGCTGACGAGGTGCACGTCTCCAGATCGACGTAGTACCACTCCGCCGTCTCCCAGTCGCGTTCGATCCTGCGCTTGTCGTCGCTGAGCTGCCACGGCCCCCAGCCTCTGCCGCTTGCAGTCATCGCCCTTTCCTCTCCCAAGTGTCAAGGGACATTGAGAACTTCCCGGAGACGGTCATGAGATCTGCCCGCTGGTGGCCATGGGATCTGCCCAGTGGCGGCCACCAGGGCGCCCGGTCAGGTCGGGGTCATGCTCGCCTCCTGGGTGGTGAGGTCGGTGATGGTGACGGGTTCGTCGTAGATCACCGCGAGGTCCTCGGCGGTGTCGCGGTTCGTCGGGGGCTGGCCAGGGGGATGACGCCGTTGCCGGCCAGGGCTTGGGACAGGCGGATGCTGTCTGCGGTGGTCTGGCAGACGTGGGCGTGGTGGAGCAGCGGTCGACGGTGGCGGTGGCCAGCGTTTTGGGCATCAGCTCGTCGAAGGCGGCGGGTTGTAGGTTCGAGCTGATCGCGACGGACCGTTTCTCGTAGGCGGCGTCGACGAGGCGGTAGAGGCCCTCGGCGACGTCGGCCGAAACGGGCAGGAGCCCGATGTCATCAATGACAACGAGATCGGCGCGCAGGACTCGGGCGATGGCCTTGGTGACGCTGTCGTCGGCGCGGTGTCGGCGCAGCAGCACACCGAGGTTCTCCAGGGTGAACCAGGCCACCCGCAGGCCCTGCTCGACGGCTTGTTGGCCGAGGGCCTCGAGCAGGAACGTCTTGCCGGTGCCTGAGGGTCCGCAGACGACCAGGTTCTCCCGGCGCCCGACCCATTCCAGGGTGCGAAGCGCCTGTTGGGTCGGGGCTGGGATCGAGGATGTCTCGGTTTGCCAGGCGTCGAAGGTCTTGCCGGTCGGGAAGGTGGCAGCTGCCCGGCGGGTGGCCAGGGCGGAGCGGTCCCGGCCGGCGACCTCCTCGCCCAGCAGGGTGCGCAGCACCTCGATTGGTTCCCACCGTTGGGCCTTGGCGGTGGCGACCACGTCGGGGGCGTGGCGGCGCACGTGCGGCATCCGCAGCCGCCGCAACAGCGCCTCGATGTCCTCCGGCAGCGGCGGAGCAGCCGGGACACCGGCTGTGGGCACGCTGGCCGCTGTGGGGGTGCGGGCGCTGCTCACTAGAGTGGTCTTCGGTGGCGCGGTGCGTCGGCCCGGCGGCGGCCGAGGCGTGGTGATGATCGAGGATCGAGGCCAGGTCGGCCTCGGCGAAGCGGGCGTGCACGGCGGCGTGCCCGAGCGCCCAGTCCACCTCGCCGGCAGGAAACAGTTTGGCCAGCGCGAGGGTCTCGGCCATCTTCAGACGCATCTTGGTGGTCCCTGCGGCGGCGGCCTCGCTCAGCCACAGCCTGGCGCCGTCACCCAGGGCAAGGAACTCGGCCTCCGCGGCGCTGTTGGCCACACACCGGGTCTAGCCTCGTGGCTGTGGGGCTGATCGAATTCGCCATCTCCGGGCCGGTGCAGCAGGCCACCGCGTCGGCGCTGCTGGCCGGTGCGGCGATGCTGATCCTGGTGGGCGCGGCGCTGGTCACCGGGCTGTGGGGGGAGCTCACCGCGGTGCTGCGCGGGCCGATCTCCGGTTTCGAGACGCCGATCTGATGGATCGTCTGCAACCCGTCGTCGCGTTCCTGCGCAACACCTGGCGCGGCCTGACCAGCATGCGCACCGCACTGGTGCTGCTGTTCCTGCTCGCCGTCGGTGCGCTGCCGGGCGCACTGCTGCCGCAGTACTCGCTCAACCCCGAGCTGGTCAGCCAGTATCACGACGACCACCCGTGGCTGGCCCCGGTGCTCGACCGCCTCGGCTTCTTCGAGGTCTTCGCCAGTTCCTGGTTCGCCGCCGTCTACCTGCTGCTGTTCATCTCGCTGGTGTGCGGCCTGGTGCCGCGCACCGGGGAGTACGCCAAGCAGCTGCGGGCCGTCCCGGTCGCCACGCCGCGCAACCTCGCCCGGCTGCCGCATCATCGCCGCGCGACCGTCGACTCGAGCCCGGCGGAGGCGGTCGACGCCGCGCGCCGCCGGCTGCGGGGGTGGCGGCTGCGTCGGCGCACCGAGCCCAGCGGTGCGCGGACGCTGTCGGCCGAGCGCGGCTACGCCCGGGAGGCGGGCAATCTGGTGTTCCACTTCGCGCTGCTCGGGCTGCTCGTCTCGTTCGCGATCGGCACGCTGTTCGGCTACGAGGGGCAGTCGATCGTGAAGGCCGACGGGTCGCAGTTCTGCAACTCCGGGGCGTTCGCCTACGACTCGTTCACCCCCGGGACGATGGTCGACGGCACCGGCCTGTCGCCGTTCTGCGTGCGGATCAATAGCTTTGCGGCGACCTACCTGCCCAGCGGCCAGCCGCAGCAGTACCGCGCCGACATCGACTACCAGGACACCGACGACCTGGCGTCGGGGCAGTGGCACCCCTACCAGCTCGCCGTCAACGAGCCGCTGCGGCTCGACGGTGCCCGCGTCTACCTGCTCGGGCACGGCTACGCGCCGGAGTTCACCGTCACCTTCCCCGACGGGCAGCAGCGCACCGGTGTCGTGCAGTGGCGGCCGGTGGACCAGGCGACGTTGCTGTCCGAGGGTGCCACCAAGTTCGATCCGCCCGGTGTCACCGATCCGGCGCAGCTGCGCGAGCGGCAGCTGGCGATCACCGGGCTGTTCGCCCCGACCGCGGCGTTTCGTGGCGAGCTGCTCTCGTCGGCGTTCCCGCAGCCGCTCGCCCCCGCCGTCGCGATCGACGTCCTCAAGGGCAACCTGGGTATCAACTCGGGCCGCGGGCAGTCGATCTTCGAGATCGACGGGTCCATGGTGGAGTCGGGGCAGTTGCAGCGGGTCGCGCGGCAGAACCTGCGCCTCGACGAGCAGCTGCGCCTCGACGACGGCACCGTGGTGCGGTTCTCCGGCGTGACGCGGTGGGTGTCGCTGCAGGTCTCGCACGATCCGGCGCAGCTGTGGGTGCTCACCTTCGCGCTGCTGGTGCTGGGCGGGCTCGGGCTGTCGTTGTCCGTCAAGCGCCGGCGGTTCTGGATCCGTGCCGCCCCCGCCGGGCCCGACGAGCCGGACGGACGTACCGTGATCGAGCTGGGCGGATTGGCCCGCACCGAGGCCGCCGGCTACGGCGAGGAGTTCGACCGGATCGCCGCCGACCTGCTCACATCCGGGCCTTCCGCACCACTGGCGCCGGCAGGTACTGCTGGGACTTCATCGGAGGGACGGTAAAGACGATGCCGGTCGATCCCGTGCTGGCGTTCTACGGTGACGCCGCGTTCTACACCGCGCTGGTGCTCTACCTGGTCGCGATGGTGCTGCAGACCGTCGAGTACGCGGCGCAGCGCAGTGCCGAGCCGGTCGCCGCCGCGGTCGGCGGTGGTGACGGTGTCGGTGGCGGTGTGGCGACCCTGGCACCCCCGGCCGGCGAGCGCGCCGCACGCAGCCGTTCGGAGCGGACCGGCCGGGTCGCGGTGTCGCTGACCGTGCTGGCCGCAGCGGTGCACGCCGCGTCGCTGGTGCTGCGCGGGCTCGCCGCCGGGCGGGTTCCGTGGGGCAACATGTACGAGTTCACCTCGGCGATTTGCCTCGTCGCGGTGGTGGCCTGGCTCGTCGTGCTGGTCAGGCAGCGGGAGGCCGCGCCGGCACTGCGCCGGCTGGGCGGCTTCGTGCTGCTGCCGGTGGTGGTCCTTCTGTTCCTGGCGGGCACGGTGCTCTACGCCGAGGCGGCGCCGCTGATTCCCGCGCTGAACTCGTACTGGATCGCCATCCACGTCTTTGCGGTGAGCGTCGCGTCCGGCGTGCTGCTGGTCGCCGGGGTGTCCAGCGCGCTGTACCTGGTCCGGCTCCGCGCCGAGGCGTCCGGGGGTGAGGGCGGGTCCCCGGGATCGCGGTTCGCCGCCCGGTTGCCCGGATCGGCGCTGCTCGACCGGCTCGCCTACCGCACCACCGTCGTCGCCTTCCCGATCTGGACGTTCGGTGTCATCACCGGCGCGATCTGGGCCGAGGCCGCCTGGGGCCGCTACTGGGGATGGGACCCCAAGGAGACCGTCGCGCTGGTCGCCTGGGTCGTCTACGCCTGCTACCTCCATGCCAGGGCGACCGCCGGGTGGCGCGGCGCCCGGGCCGCCTGGATCAACCTGCTCGGTTTCGCGGTGATGGTGTTCAACCTGTTCTTCATCAACATCGTCGTCGCTGGCCTGCACTCCTACGCAGGGGTGTGACCCCTCGCGCGGCGGTCCCGGCTTCCGCTCGTGTCAGCAACGTCGGAGCCCTTCTCTACGAATGCCCGGTGATCGTGCTCGGCGCCGACAAGAACAGCTGGCCGCGCTTCCGGTTCGAGGCCTGGGGCAGACCGCGCCGAACTCGTCTTGGCCACCGAGCGAGTCATGGCCTCGTGCCGAAACTCGACCGGCTCGCCCGGTCGGTCCCGGATGCCCGCGCGATCGGCGACGACCTCGCCGCCCGCGGGATCAAGCTCTCCCTCGGCGGGCAGGTCTACGACCCCACCGACCCGATGGGCAAGATGTTCTTCAACATCCTTGCCACCTTCGCCGAGTTTGAGGTCGACCTGCTGCGGATGCGCACCCGCGAAGGCATGGCCGTCGCCCGAGCGAAAGGCCGACTCCGCGGCCGGCAGCCCAAGCTCTCGCCCAAGCAGCAAGCCGAACTCCGGCGCATGCACGTCTCCGGCAACTACTCGATTGCCGACCTCGCCAAGCTGTTCACTGTGTCCCGGCCGACCGTGTACCGGACACTTCAACAACCTCCGGCATCAGACAAAGCCCGGTAACACCCTTGCTGGCAGACAACACCTCACCCCGTTCGCTCGTTTGCGGCTGGTGACAGCTTCCTTACCGGCACCCCGTCTCCGTGCTGTTCAGTCGGCGACGCTGTAGTAGCCGCGGATGGTGCGGCGGGTGTAGTCGGCCAGCTGGACGCCGTCGGTGAAGCCGCCGGGCAGCGCGAGCTGCAGCCCGGCGAGCATCTCGTCGAGCCGCACCCGGGGCCCGAGGTCGCCGGCGCGCTCGTGGTGCTCGCGCAGCCCGGCGAGGTAGTCGGCCAGCAGCAGCACGGCCTCGTCGCGGTCGCGTTCCCAAACCCAGGCGACCACGCGGCCGAACCCGTCGCCGGGGTGCAGCGTCCGGTTGCTCGGGTCGCGCAGCACGGTGTGCAGTACGTCGTCGACGGTGCCGGCGACCAGGCCGGCCTTGAGGCTGTTGTAGACGCGGCGGGGCACGGTGACCGGTTCGGTGTCGGTGGTCATGCCCTCGGTCATCGCCGGACCCGCAAGCTACCTCGTGACCGTGCGCGGTCAGTCGTCGCGGTCGATGCGGTCGAGCTCGTCGGCGACGTCGGCCGGGTCGGTGGCGAGCAGTTCGGGGTCGCCGAGGAACAGCTCGCCGGTCTCGCGGAGGTTCTGGTGCCGGGTGGCGACCAGCAGCCGTTGGCGTGCTTTCGGGTCGTCGGCGGTGCCGGCGTCGCGGACGATCGCGGCGGCGGTCTCGGCGAGTTCGATCGTGACCAGCTCGGCGTCGGTCTTGCGCTAGGGGGCGTCGCGGGCGGCGCGCTCGGCGTGCTTGCGTTTCACCTCGGCGACCACCGTGGCCAGCCGGTCCAGCTCGGCGTCGACGTGCACGAGCACGTCGCGGGCGTAGGCGTCGATGAGCCGCTGGCGGCGGTCGACGGTGCGCTGCTCGCCGGGACCGCCGACGACCATCTGCCGGGGGCCGGGGTCGTCGTCGTAAAGGTTCACGTTCAGCGCGCACGACCACGCGAACAGGTAGTCGTCGCGCCAGCCGTTGTGCGGGTCGTCGCTCATGACCGGACGGTAGCGGCGCTGACCGACACCACGTGTGCATGCGGCCGGTCCGGCGCCGCACTCATGCCCTCACCTTGGTGGTGGTTCGCGGGGGCTGAGCGCGTCCGCGGGCACCAGCAGCTGCTCGAGGACCAGGCGCCGGTCGCCGGCGCCGTCGCACAGTTCCACCCGCCCGAGCAGCCCGAGCCAAGCGCCGTCATGGGAGCGCACCCATCGCAGCAGCACGGCCGGGACACGGCCGCGCAGGTCGAGTCCCTCGGCGACCGAGCGGCGCCGCTCGGGCGGCGGGTAGGCGATGTCGAGCTGTAGCCACACCGTCCGCGCGGTGCTGCTGGCGGTGGTGACCGGCCCGGTGATTCCCGGCCCGCGCCAGTTGTCCATCAGCGAGTGCTTCCCACGTCAACAGCCGGTTGTTTGGTCCGGTGCGGGGGAAGCGCACTCGGCAGCGACGCCCGGCTGCGCCTGCTGCTGCGGGAGTACTTCCCCGCCGCGCTGGCCGCGCTGCCGAACCTGGCCAGCCGCACCGCCGTCACCGTCCTGAGTGCCGCACCCACCCCCGAGGCGGCCGCGGCGCTGTCGGAAGACCAGCTGCGGCGGCTGCTGGCCGGCATACGACCCGCACCGAACCGGCTCGGATGCGCGCCGCGTTCACCGCAGGTCCGGTGCTGCGCCAGCCCCCCGCGGTCGAGGCCGTGATGGCCGCCGCGGCGCTGGCCGTGGTGCGCACCCTGACCGCCACGCTGGAGGCCATCGGCGAGCTCGAGGCCGCGTTGGACGCGCGTTTTGAGCCTTTCGCTCGTTCATCCGCTGCTCCCGATTGTCCGCGCCCGGCGCCGGTACGGCGCGTGGCACGACCGTGCTGGCTGGAATAGCAGCTGTACGCCGCCACGGAGCGCGCAGCGGAGCTCGCGGCAGCTGGTGGGTCGGCAACCGTGACGGTCTGACCTTCGCTGGCGCCAACCCGGAAGACGTATTCGGTCGCGCTCGCACGGCCCCCGGGCAGCGTCCTGGCTGCCGCGCTGGTCGATACGCCCGGAAGCAATCGGGACGGGGGCGTTACCTGCCGCCCGGCCTGGGGCACCCTCGAAGTGCCACGGGCGCAAGTCGAGACGAGGTGGTGACCATGTCGACGCACCGCAAGGTGCAGCTCATCCTGGTCGGGCAGGGGCTGCTGCTGGGGGCGTTCGCGGTGGCGTCCCTTGTCACCGTGCTGGCCGCCGACGGACCGCCGGCAAGTGTGCTCGGCGTGTCGATGAACATCTGGCACAGCGTGCTCCTGCTGGCCACTGCGCTGCTCGGGGCACTGGCCGCCCCCTGGCAGCAGGCCTCCCGGGCCTGGGTGGGTCTGCAGGCGGCGGCCTTCACTATCCTGTTCGTGATCGGCAGCGCCGAGAGCGCCGGCCCCAGGGGCGACACGTGGCTCGCGCTGGACCCCGTGAGCAACTTTCTGCACCTGGCCCTGGCGGTCATCGCCATCGCGACCGGCATGAGAATCGCGGGTCCGTGGCTCGCCGGCAACCGGGACCTGGGCATGAGGGCCGGCGAATCGCTGGGACGGTAATGACCCCGTGCGACGGGCCGCGCAGGCACGGGCCCCGGACCTGTCCTGACTGTGGGGCTCAGCGTGTGGGCTACCGGCCTGGCGGCAAGGAGCGGCGACGTTGGCTGCCCCGCCCGGTTCCGCTGGGGTCCACTGCGACGGGCGGATGACGAAGCTCACGCAGCCGGTGCATGAGCTTGTTCGTTAGCGTCGGGACCCGACCGGCAAATGATGTCGGTGGCGTGTCGCTGCAGGTAGAGGCACGGACCCCACTTGATCATCAGGGTTGCTCCAGTCCTGGTGCTCATTGGAGGGTCCGTGCCTCTGCTGCCATCGTCGCTGACCGAACCCGCCTGGGTCGAGTTCGCCGCCCTGCTCGGGGTGGACGAGCGCCCGGAGTTCTCGCCCACGCACCCGTGGGGGTGTCATCGCCATCGGGTCCCGGACCGGGTGGTGTTCGAGCATGTGCTGGCCGCGCTGGTGCACGGCAGCGGCTACGAACGCATCGCCAGCCCGGGCTGCTCGGATCGCACCATCCGGCGGCGGGTGACCGCCTGGGCCGAGGCCGGGCACGGTCAGGCGCTGCTGCGGATCGGCCTGGTGGCCTATGACCGGATGATCGGGTTGGACGTCGACGACCTGGCCGTAGACGGGGCCATCACCAAGTCGCCCTGCGGGGGTGAGGTGTCCGGGCGCAGCCCGGTTGACCGCGGCAAACAGGGCACCAAACGGTCCGTGGCCGCCGACCGTGACGGGATCCCGCTGCACCTGCTCGCCGCCCGCGCCAACGACCACGACTCGCCGCTGCTGGAGCCCACCCTGGACGGGATCTGCGACATGATCGGGCCGCTACCCGACAGCCCGGGCATGCACCTGGACCGCGGCTACGACTCGGCCAAGACCCGAGACCTTCTCGAGATCCTGGGCTACGATCCGCACATCGCCGCCAAGGGCGTACCGGCCCCGATCCAGGCCGGCACGCGGTGGCCGGTCGAGCGGCTGCACTCGTGGATGAACGGCTACGGCAAACTGCGCCGCTGCACCGACCAAACGGAAACCGATCGTGCAGTTCTACCTGAACCTCGCCGCCGCGCTCACAGTCATCCGCAGACTGATCAACCGCGCCCGCAGCCACTACCGCTGGCCCACCACCCGCCGCCTGCGCTAACGATCATTTGCCGGTCGGTCTAAAGCGGGTTCGATTCCGATGGTTCGACGCCGCCTGTGCGGGGCATACCATAAGTAAGTGACTGGCGCCGATGGGGGACAGACGCTGCGTGGAGCTGCTCGACCTGACCTACGCGCTCATCGGTGTTGGTGCCTTGCTCGCCGGACTGCTCCCGCGCCTGCTGGCGAACTGGTCGCTGTCGATGCCGATCGTGTTCCTCGGTCTCGGGGTGGCCGTCTTCGCGCTGGTGGGTGACCTGCCCGATCCCGATCCGCTGCAGTACCCGGGCGTGGTCGAGCGGCTCACCGAGATCGGGGTGATCGTCGCGTTGATGGGCGCCGGTCTGAAGCTGGACCGGCCGATCGGATGGCGCTCGTGGTCGTCGACATGGCGGCTGCTCGCCGTCGCCATGCCGCTGACCATCGCCGCGACGGCGCTGCTCGGCTGGTGGTGGGTCGGCCTGGCGCCGGCCGCGGCCGTGCTGCTTGGGTCGGTGCTCGCGCCCACCGATCCCGTGCTCGCGTCCGACGTGCAGGTGGGCAAGCCCGGCGGGGCCGAGGACGCAGAGGACGAGGTCCGGTTCGCACTGACCTCGGAGGCCGGGCTCAACGACGCGCTGGCCTTCCCGTTCGTGTACTTCGCGATCGCGATGGCCACGATCGGTGCCGACCCGCGCGGGTGGCTCGCCGACTGGGTCCTCGAAGACGTGGTGTTCAAGCTCGCCGTCGGAGCGCTCGGCGGCGTGCTTGTCGGACGGATGCTCGGCCGGCTGTTCTTCCGCACCCGGTCGGAGTCGCTGCGCCTGGCCTCACACGCCGAGGGATTCATCGCGCTCGCCGCAACATTCCTGGCCTACGGGCTCACCGAGGTCGCAGGCGGGTACGGGTTCCTCGCGGTGTTCCTGTGCGCACGCTCGATCCGCGCATCGGAGCGCAGCCACGACTACCACCAGGTGCTGCACGACTTCGTCGAGCAGATCGAGCGGCTGCTGCTCGTACTGCTGCTGGTGCTGTTCGGCGGCGCCGTCGTCCGGGGCCTGCTGGAACCACTGACCTGGGCGATGGTGGCTGCGGCCATCGCGGTGGTCGTGCTGGTCCGGCCGCTCACGGCGTGGCTGTCGCTGCCCGGGGCGCCGGGCTCGACCTCGGAGCGGACGGTGATCGCCGCATTCGGCATCCGCGGCATCGCCTCGTTGTACTACCTGTCCTACGCCACCGCGGAGGCCGAGTTCATCGGGGCGGAACAAGTCTGGGCCACCGCGGGCCTGGTGGTGATCGTCTCGGTCGTCGCGCACGGTGTTGCAGCGACTCCGATCATGAACCGGCTGGACCGCCACGCTCACCTGCGCCGGGAGGCCAAGGCCGAGCGGTGACCACCGGCTCGCCGATGATCTCCCGCTGCGCAAGGGATGACGGGTGGCTCGGGCGCTCCCGCGCCTCGGCCGGAGACGCTCGACCCCGACCTCGTGCTTGTGGCGGCCAGCGGGCCGGGCACCTGCCCCGACCTGGTCGCTCGCGCCGTCACCGCGGAGACGGAAACCGTCTTGATGTGGTCGACGTCACTGACGTGAGGACATTTTCGGGCTGGGTTTACGCATCATTTGCGGTATCAGGTCATTCGGATTACTCGGTATTGGTGTCGGCGAGCGTGGCGCGCACCCGCCGGGCGGCCTCGACCATGTTGCGCAGCGCGGGTTCCACCTCGGCGTAGCCACGGGTCTTGAGCCCGCAGTCGGGGTTGACCCACAACCGGTCCGCATCGACCTCGGCCAGCGCCAGGTGCAGTGCCTCCTCGATCTCGGCGACCGTGGGCACGCGTGGCGAGTGGATGTCGTAGACGCCCGGGCCGATGCCCCGCTGGTAGCCGGCCTTGCCCAGGTCGGTGAGCAGTTCCATGCGGGAGCGTGCCGCCTCCACGCTGGTCACGTCGGCGTCCAG
>WHSY01000107.1:463-16730 GCA_009379815.1 Pseudonocardiaceae bacterium | reverse complement strand
CCGATCAGGAACTACCAGGTCAGGTCCTTGATCCACTTAGGCTACGTGGCATTGGCCCTTGATCCGGCCCACCGGCTCCAGATCGGGCCCGATCTCCGGCACCGGCTCGCCGTCCAGGACGATCTCCCCGGCCGCTGCCACCGGTGCACAGCTCGCCCAGACTTCGACGATCTCCAGGTTGGCCCGTCCCGGCCACTGATGGCTCGACCGGCCACGCCGGATCGTGGACCCGCGGTCCACGGCCTGCATCATTCCCACGACGAGCGTCTTGCCCTGGGTGAGGGTGTTGGTGGCGACGTAGCCGAGCTGTCCGCGGGAGTTCAGCAGCCGCTGTGCACGGAGCACGAAGCGGGCGGCGAGATCGGTGCTGCCCTTGGTCCCGCCACCGTCCCAGCGCTGCAGCCACTTCTGGTAGTCGGTGCCGCTCCCCCCGGAGATCATCTGCCCGCCGGAGAACGGCGGGTTACCGATGATCGCGTCGAAGCCGGGGTCCGGCCGGTCCACCAGCACTTCGGGGAACGCCAGCGGCCAGTGCAGCGGCGTGCGCGCGGCGAGCCCGTGGGGGCGACCCGCCTGCAGGTTCGCGTCGGCGTCGAGCCGCAGCCGCTCCTCGTCGTCGCCGAGCCGGTTCCCGATGTCGACGCCGAGCTGCACGAACGCCGTCTCGGTCTTCCTCACGGCTGACGCGGCGTACGCAAGACCGACCCCGGTGATCGCATCGGCCACTGATGTGAGCGTGCCGGTCAGCACCGTCGCTTCTGCGAGCAGGTGCTGCTTGTGCTCGACGTCGCGCAGCTCCTGCACCGGGCGGGCGGTGATCCGGCGCCGGGCGTCGGCGGCCTCGCTCAGCAGCGGACGCCAGCCTGCGGTGTACTCGAACGCGAACTGGTCGGACGACCGCCGCGCGGCGGCCGGGTCGATGTGCGCGTTTTCCAGCTGCTCCACGGTCACCAGCCCGAGCAGGCTGTCGCCCGCGACGAACCGGTCGTCGAGGAAGCCGAACGGCCGCTCGCGGTCCATGGTGACGAGCCAGAGCGACAGCTTGCCCATCTCGACCGCGAGCGGGTTGATGTCCACCCCGTACAGGCATTTCTCGGCGACCCGGCGCCGGGCGCGCAGCACAACCGGGGACGCTTCGGCGTCCGCCGTCGCCCGCGGCCCGGCCTGCGCCTCGCGCAGCGCCTCGACATCGCCTTCGGCCGTCCATGCCTCGAGGAGACGGTCGGCCAGCCAGCGGCAGGCCGCGACCAGGAACGCGCCGCTGCCCATGGCGATGTCGGCGATCCGCAGGCCGAGCAGCTCGTCGCTGGGGCGCAGCCGCCAGAGCGACCGGTCGGCCGTCTCCAGCGGTCCTGGGCGGTACACCAGCGGTTCCAGGGCGCCGATGGCGACCTCGGCTGCGAGCTGCGGCGGGGTGTAGTGCGTGCCGGTGGTCGCCCGTCGTCGGCTGGGCGCGATGTAGCGTCGTCCGGGCAGGGTGATCACCGGCCGCAGCCGGTCGTCGCGCCGCAGCGCGGGCGCGATGGCGCGGGTGACCTCGAGTAGTTCCCTGTCGCCGCCGAGCGCAGCCGTCAACAGGTGCTCGTCCACGGCGTCGCGCAATGCCTGCTCGACCTTGCTCTCGGTCCAGCCCGTGCGCGCTTTCACCTGCTCCGCGACGGTGGGAGGTACGGCGTCGACCCAGTCCCGGGCCTCGGTGATTCCGACCTCGGACGGCCCCTTCTTCGAGCGCGGCCACTTCGAATGTCGTGCCAGGCCGAGTGTCACCTCGGTCGCGGTTCGGACCTCCAGCTCCAGCAGGCCCTCGTAGACGTAGCCGATCTGCTCTACGCCGAGCGCGCGGAAGCTGAGCCGCCGCTCCTCGCCGTCGAGTACGACGTACTGCACCGCTTCGAGCATCCGCAGCACGGTCCGGTCGTCGACGGGTGGCGGGCGGCCGGTGCCGTCCGGGCCGCGGCCTTCCAGCCAAGGGTGGCGGTCCGGATCGAACAGGCCGCCGCCGTAGGCCGGCAGCCGAAGGTCCTCGTGCGCAACCCCGCGGTGGATGGCCCGCGCCACCGCGAGTAACCGGTGCCAGGCACTCGTGCGGTGCTCCAGGGAGCGGCGTCCGGCGAGCTGTGCTCGGTCGCGCAGGTCCTTCACCAACCCGCCCACGCTGTAGGACGCGGCATAGCATTCGTCATCGGAGGGCAGCAGGCGCCGTTCCTCGGCGAACAGTGCGAAGACGACCCGCATCATCACGGTGACCACGCCGGCGTAGAGCTCGTCATCGTCGACCCCGAGCAGCAGGCCACCGTCGGACTCAGCGTCGAGCCGGTCCAGCGTGTCGAGTAGGAGCTCGACGGCGTCGCGGACTTGCTCGCCGAGCTGCTCGGTGAGCTCCTCTTGGCGCTCAGCGCTCTCGTTGAGCAGGGCCGGGAGCGTGTTCTCGCGGACGTCACCCAGGAATCGAGCACGGCCGAGGAAAGCGACGAAGGCCCGCAACGAGTCTGGTTCCTCGCTGAACAGCGACGCGTCCCAGACCGCGACTCCGGTCGCCCCACCGGGCGGCGCCCAGACAACCGCCCACCAGCGGCCGTCGGTCACCAGCCCGATCGGCACACCGCGGGCGCGCAACAGCACGGCGAGCCGCTCGGCGGCGCTGGCCGTCCAGCCGCGCTCGGTCGTGCGCATCAGCGGGTGCGTGCCCCAGGGCGCCACCATGCCGAGCATTCGGTAGGGACCGGAGGGCGCCTCGGCATCCTCCGGCTCCGGGTCTTCCTCGGGATCGCGCTCGTCCGGTTCACGGTCGTCTGGGTCGTCGTCGTCCAGCTCGTCATGGCCGTCATCGACGTCGGCCTCGCCGACCACAAACGCGAAGTCGGGCCGCACGCTCGTCCCGTGCTCGACGACGATCGCGGCGGCGGCATCGGGCAGGTACGCGGTGTAGTGCTCGCCCCAACCCAAAAGGTCGCGCAACACGAAGTCGACGAGGGCATGGCGGCTAGCGCCGTTGCCGTCCAGCATGTCGGTCACGGCGGCGCGCACGCCTGCCCTGGCCTGCTTGGGCACCGGCGGCAGCCCGTCAGGGAACAGCCGGTGCACCACCGGCAGTGTCAGGAACGGTCCGGACGTCTGCAGCAGCTCGAGCCACGCGTGCTTGCGTCGGGCCTCCTCCCCGGCCCCGCCGCTGCGCCGGCGACGGCGGCCGGTCACCGCTCGGCCCCGTCCGAGACGACGACGGCCACCGCGATCGGGAAGACCAGCTCGCGCAGGCCCGCGTAGCGGGACCGGACCGTCTCCAGCTCCCGATCCCGTTCCTCCTCGAGCCCGTCGAGCCTGGCCTGCCAAGCGGCATGGTCACGCTCGAGCTGGCCGCGCTCGACCTCGTCCAGCCCCTCGAACCGCAGCCGAAGCTGCCCGTCGTCGGCCAGCGCGCCTCGCAGCGTGGTGTCGAGCTGGGCGAACACCGAGCGGACCCGCTTGTCTTCCTGCTCCGCCCTGCGGCCCAGCTCGCCGGACAGCGAGGAGCGCCGCTCGCTCGCGCGGGCACGCACGTCCTCGGCCAGAAGCGGTTCGAGCCGCTCCCACTGTTCGGCGACCCGGTGTCGGGCTTGCTCCGTGCCCAGCCGACAGCCGTCGGGCTGCAATGCAGCCTCCACCGCCGTGCGGAGCCCGGACATCCGCGGCTGCTCCAGCTCCAGGCGGCGGCTGCGGCCGGAGTCCGGCAGCGCCCGGCCGGTGAGCATGACCTCCTCGTGCAACCGGCTGCCGTCGGAGCCGACGACGACCAGCCGGGCGAATACGGCGAGCAGGAGACCTTCGATCCCGGCCTCGGCCGGCAGCGCGGCCCGCACCGCGGAAACCCGCCGCAGCGCCGCAAGGTCGCCCCAGATGCCGGTGCGCAGCAACCGCGTGCACTGCGCCACCAGCGGGTGTTCCAGATGGGCAAGCACAACGTCGTCACGGCCAGCCGCCACGGCGGCGTCGAAGGTCATCGGCCGTGGCTCTCCGGAAAGCGGGTCGGCCAGGCCCGCCACCGTGTCCTGCCATCCGGCGCGCAGCGTCGGCGGCTCGATCAACCGGCCGCCGAGGTCGGCGAGCGGGGGCTGCTCGGCCAGCCGCAGCGCGGTATCCACCACCCGCCGGACGTTCGCCGGTGCGACGTGGAGCCGTTCCATGCTGTGACCCAGCTGGCGCCGTAGCCGGCGCACCTGCTCGCGCAGATCCTGCTCCGCGGCGAGCATCGCGGCGGACGGGCTCGGTGCGACGGACGTCGGGTCCACGAGGACCAGACGGCCGAGCATCTGGGCCTCGACGGCACGCGCGAGCACTGGGTTGACCGACCCCAGGTCCTCCCGCTCGATCGCCACCTTGCGCGCGACCCGGCTGAGGAACTCCAGGTCGGCCTCGTACGAGTTCGCCGACGCATTCCGCCAGCCCGTGCCCACAAAATGCGAGACCTCGACACGGTGCCGTTGGCCGTGCCGGTCGACCCGACCGATCCGTTGCTCCAGGCGGTTCGGGTTGAACGGGATGTCGTAGTGGATGACGCGGTGGCTGCCGCTGCAGGTCGATCCCCTCCCCGGCCGCGTCGGTGGCGAGGAGGATGCGCACCGGATCGCGGTCCGGAGCGGCCTGGAACGCTGCCTTCAGGTGCTCGCGCCGGCGCCCGTCCATCCCGCCGTGAAGCAGGCCGAGCTGGCCCCCGCCGAGCCCGCGGGAGTCGAGGATGTCGGCCAGCCAGTGCAGGGTGTCGACGTACTCGGTGAACACGATGACGCGGTCGTTCGGGTCTCCCTCGCGGATCGCCCGAAGCGCCTCGACCAGCGCCACAGCCTTGCTGTCTGCGGGGTCGGCGACGCGGCGCGACCACGCGAGCAACTCGTCGAGCAGACGTCCGGCGTCCGGTTCGGCCTCGCCGTCCGCGCCGATGGTCGCCAGGAACGCGCGCTCCGCGTCGTCGCCCATCTCATCGTCGACCAGATCGTCATCCCAACCGATCGCGTCAGTGAGCCAGTCGGGCAACGGGGCGCCACCGGCGGGAGTCGCGGCGGTGTCGGCATGCGCGGCGAGCGTGCGGGCGAAGGCCCGGGGCGAGGAGAAGAGCCGTTTCTTGAGCAGCAGTGCCACGAGGTCGTCGGCGCGCACACGATCCGTCGCGGTCGCCCGGCGCCGGGCGTCGAGGTACCGGCCCAGCAGGTCATGGCCGAAGCGCTCGTCGTCGGTGTAGGCCACCTCGATCTCGCGGACGCTTCGGCCAGGAAAGCGGGGATTGCCGGCGTCGTCGACGATTTTGTCCTTCGTCCGCCGGACCATCACCTGAGCGACGGCTGCCGGGTCGGGCGCCACCCCGCGGGTGAACCGCTGCGGGTCGAGCATCTCCAGCAGCGCCCACCAGGATTCGCGGTGGCCGTTGTGCGGCGTCGCGGACAGGAACAACCGGTGGTGGGTGTGCTCGCCGAGGCGCCGAACTGCGTTGGTCTGCTGGCTGTCAACCGCAGACGCGTCGCCCTTCCGCGGCGCCGGCCGAGCACAGTGGTGCACCTCGTCAACGATCATCAGGTCAAAGAAACCGGGATGCCGGGTGTCCGGGGTCAGCACCTCGTCGAGTAGCCGCTGAACGCGCGGGGTTCGCAGCCACTGCAGGCTGATGATCGTCCGTGGGTAGACGGTGAACGGGTTGGCCTGCAAGCCGTGCGACCGGCGAAGCTCGCGCAGCGCGGCGGCGTCGAGCACCGTGAACTCCAGTCCGAACTTCTCGACCAGCTCGTCGCGCCACTTCAGCGTCAACGACGCAGGACAGACGACGACTGTCCGGCGGGCGCGGTGCCGCAGTAGTAGCTCCTGGGCAACGAGGCCCGCCTCGATCGTCTTGCCGAGGCCGACGTCGTCTGCTATCAGCAGGTTCACCCGCGGCATGGCCAGCGCGCGAGCAACCGGCTCCAGCTGGTACTCCTCGATCGTTATGCCAGAGCGAAACGGCGCCTGGAGGGTCCGAGTGTCGGCGCTGGCCACTGTTCCCCACCGCACCGCGTCGAGGAAAGCGCCCAGCTCCTGCGGATCGTCCCAGCCGTCGCGGGTCACGTCCGGCAGCTGCGTCGCCGCGACGATCTCGCGCCCGGGCTCGACCTCCCAGACGACCGACATGCTTTCGCCGAGATCGTCGCTGACGTTGGTCAGCGTCACGAGCGTGCGGCCGGGCAGCGTCGTCGCGGAGAGCTCGTCGACGGGCTGGGTGCTGCGGCGCAGCCGCGAGACGAGCCACTGCTGGCCGCGGATGCGTACCAGCTGGCCAACCTCGGGCTCGGCAATTGTCGAGCTCACTCCACGTTCCCCCTCTCCCACTGGTCAATTGCCGCCACGTCCCCCGGGAACCTAGTTGGATCGACTCCTGTCGACCAGGGTCCGCAGCTGTGCGCCGCCACGCTGTTGAACGGATAGGTGCCCTTCTCGGGCCCTTACCCGTTGGAAACCTGATTGGTAGGCGCGCTGACGGTACCGCCCAGGGGAACTCGACGAGACCTGGCGTGGTTTGCAGCACGGTCACTGGTTCCCAGCGCAGCGGTTTGCGTCCGTCGCGTGTCGCGGCGTGGGTACGTGTGATGATCGCGGTAGGGACCGCCCTTGCGGGCGGCCCCCCGCGCAGATCGCCCGAACTCGATCAGCCGGGTCTTGTCGGGATGCAGCTCCAGCCCGAACTGGCCTACTCACCCGTCCTCCGCCAAGCCGACCTACCCGAGACCCCCGTCCCCTGGTGGGGAAACCGCACCCTCCGCTACGAACTCACCTGACCCTTCAGAGGTGACGAGTCTCGGGGCCGACGTGCTCCCGGCGCCACACCGTCGGCTCGAGGAGGCCGGCATCCGGAGCCAGTACAGATCACCGCCAGGACACCCCGCCGACACCGCGCGCGTAGCTGGAGGTTCACGTAGGGACATATGCGTGCCAGTTGTGGTGGGTAGTACGCCTGCTCGTGGCGCCAAACGTGCACCCGCCCAGCACTCAACAGTGGGCGACGGCGAAGCGGCCGGCGCGGTAGAGCTGGCCTGGTAGACGACGTCCGAGTAGGGTCTCGACCCATTCCGCGACGCGGAGCACTTCGTCGAGGTCGACCCCCGTTTCAACCCCTTCCTCATGCAGGAGGTTGAGCAGGTCTTCGGTGGCGATGTTGCCGGTGGCGTTGGGCGCAAAGGGGCAGCCGCCGATACCGCCGATTGAGGCGTCGAGGACTGAGACTCCGGATTCGAGGGCTATGTAGGCGTTGGCGTAGCCGGTGTTTCTTGTGTTGTGCAGATGCAGGCCCAGGGGGCGGCCCAGTGGCGCTGCGCCGGTGAGCAGTTGTCGCACCTGGTGCGGAGCGCCGACCCCGATCGTGTCGGCGAAGATGATCTCGTCGGCGCCTCCGTCGATGACCTGGCCGGCGAGGTCGAGAACGCGACCGGGATCGACGCGGCCTTCGAAGGGACATCCAAACGAGGCTGCCAACGTGACCGTCACCCGGCGCCCGTCGACGTGGCCGGCGGTCACGGTACGGCGGGTCTCGGCGACCGACTGCGCGACCGAGCGACCCTGATTGCGCTGGTTGAACGTCTCGGTCACGCAGAAGGCCACATGGACCTCCTCACAGGAGGTGCCGCGTAGCCGCTCGTAGCCGCGTTCGTTGAGCACGAGCGCCGCATGAGTGAGGCCGGGCCGGGACGGCGCCTCGGCGAGGACCTCTTCTGGCCCGGCCATCTGGGGGACCCGGCTCGGGCTAACGAAGCTGGCCGCTTCGATGCGCGTTACCCCGGTGCCGGCCATGCGGTTGACCAGTTCGGCCCGGACCGTCGGGGCGAGTATGTCGGGTTCGTTTTGCAGCCCGTCGCGCGGACCGACCTCACATATCGTGATGGACACGGTGGTCTCCATTCGTGGCGGCTACCTGCGTCGGCGGTGCCCGTCGTGGCGTGAGTGGAGCTAGCCGGCCAATTTCGCTGCGCGCGCCGCGGCCAGCGGCCGATGCGTGTTACGTAAGCGTCCGCTGGTCAGCTGGCCGGTCAGGAGGTGCTTAGATCAGCTGCCTCCGATGCAGTGCCGGCGACTTGCACGTCCTGGTTGTAGTGCCCGCCGCTGACCCCGATACCGCCGA
Source organism: Pseudonocardiaceae bacterium (assembly GCA_009379815.1). Lineage (GTDB taxonomy): Bacteria > Actinomycetota > Actinomycetes > Mycobacteriales > Pseudonocardiaceae > WHSY01. The sequence continues at coordinate 8,620 of WHSY01000107.1, read as the reverse complement.
TGAGCTCTCCGTTGACCTTGATTGGGTAGCCGCCGCCGAAGGTCACGAGCCTGTCGGTGTGCGGGATGCTCAGGCGCAGCGGATCGTCGTCTTTGATGAACTCGTACCAGCTGTCGGTGCTGATCCCGAACGCCGTTGCGGTGTAGGCTTTGTTCTGGCGATGTCCACCGACAACTGCGGCGCTCCGTCCATCCGCAGGTAGGCTTTCAGCGTGCCGTCGCGGTCGACAACGGAGATCACCATTGGCACGTCGATCTCGGCTGCCTTGTTCGCCCCCGCGTCGATGAGTTCCTGAGCGAATTCGGCCGTGATGTTCTGGACGGTAAGAGTCTTGTTCGTGGTCATGTCGCTCCTTCCGGCGAGGTGTTACTGGACCGACCAGCCGCCATCGATGGGGATCGCGGCACCGGTCATGAACGTGGATTCGTCGCTGGCCAGGTAGATCGCGAGGGCGACCACTTCCTCAGACCGGCCGAGGCGCCCGGTGAGGTGGCCCTGCTCGAAGCCCTTCCAGATCTGGTCGCGTTCGGCGAGGCCGCTGACGAAGTTGCGTGGCATCGGGGTGTCGATAACGCCGGGACAGATGGCATTGACGCGGATGTTGTGCGGGGCCAGATCGACCGCGGCGACCTTGGAGAACATGGCTAGGCCGCCCTTGGCCGCGCCATAGGCGGCCATGTTCGCGAAGGCGACGAGCCCGCCGACCGACGATACGTTGATGATCGAGCCACCGCGCTCGATCATCAACGGTACGAGCCGCTTCATGATAAGGAACACGCTCTTGAGGTCGATGTCGTGGATCTTGTCCCACTCGGCCTCGGTGGTCTCCAGCAGTGGTTTGCCGAGGATGATGCCGTGATTGTTGTAAACGGCGTCGACGCGATCGAACCGCTCCTCGACCGCTGCCCCCAAAGTGTCCACCCCGATATTGTTCGACAGGTCGGCGGCGATGAAGGTGAACTGGTGGCCCTTCTCGCCGAGTTCCTTGCTCAGTGCCGCGCCGGCATGCTCGTCGACGTCGGTGCCGAGCACGTTCGCGCCTTCGTCGCCGAACATCCGGCACGCCACCTGGCCCTGGCCCCCGGTGGCACCGCTGATGACAACGTTCTTACCCTCCAGTCGTCCCATGACGTGTCCTCCCGTCGTTAAATGATTCCGCGGCTGCCGAGCTGCTCGCGGTAGGCCGGGTCGAGCCCGAGCAGGTCTCCGTAGATGTCGTCGTTGTGCTGGCCGAGTTCGGGTCCCAGCGAGCCCACCGATCCCGGTGTGGCGGACAGGCGAGGAGCGACGTTTTGCATCGGGAACTCGCCGAGGCCGTCGTGCACCAGTCGGACGATGGCCTCGCGGGCCCGGAAGTGGGGGTCATCGAGCATGTCGGCTGCGGTGTAGATCAGTCCCGCTGGGACACCCGCGTCGTGGAGCTCGTGGAGCAGTTCGGGCGAGCTTCGCCCCTTGGCCCACCGGCCAACGATCTCGTCGAGCTCATCGCTGCGTTCACCGCGGGCGTGATGTGTGCTGAATCGAGGGTCGTCGGCGAGGTCAGGGTCTCCCATGACCTCGCAGAGCCGGACGAAGACAGTGTCGCGGTTTGCCGCAACGAGGACCTCGGCACCATCGGCGGTGGAATAGACGTTGCTCGGCGCGACCCCGGACAGCACCGAACCTGTGCGCTCGCGCCGGGACCCGGCCAGCTCCCACTCCGGGACCAGCGACTCCATCAGGGCGAGCACAACCTCATATATGGCGGAGTCGACAACCTGTCCACGTCCAGTGCGGTGCCTGTTGAGCAGCGCCATCACAGCCCCCAGGGCTGCGAAGGTGCCCGCGAGGGAATCCCCAAGCGAGACACCGGTGCGGCTGGGCGCCCGGTCGGGCTCGCCTGTGATGTAGCGGATACCTCCCATGGCCTCGCCGATGGAGCCGAATCCCGCGCGCTGCGCGTAGGGTCCGTCCTGGCCGTAACCGGTGACGCGGACGAGCACCAGGCCCGGGTTGAGCTTGGACAGCTCGTCATAACCTAGGCCCCAGCGCTCGAGGGTCCCCGGACGGAAGTTCTCCACCAGCACGTCGGAACACTCGACAAGCTGGCGCAGTAGGGCCTGCCCGTCGGGCTCGCGCAGATTGCAGGTGACCGACTTCTTGTTACGGGCGATGATCGGCCAGGACAGCGAGTACCCCTGGGGTTTGGTGCTGCCCCACTCCCGCATCGGGTCGCCGTGTTCGGGATCCTCCATCTTGATGACATCCGCGCCGAAGTCACCCAGCAACTGGCCACAGAACGGTCCAGCGATCAACGATCCTGTCTCGACGACGCGGATGCCTGACAGCGGTCTATTGTCCGTCGCCGAAGTCACGGATTCATCTTTTCGTTATCGGTGTGTTCGGTCGTGTGTCTGCCCAGCGAGGCGTGGGCGGCGTGCAGGTGCGAGCGCATCACCGACTCGGCCCAAGGGCCATCGCGTGCGTCGATCGCGTCAACGAGCTCGCGATGCTGTGCGAAGCTGCGTTCGAGCTCGTTCTTCGTGTAGTGGTGGAACGTGTGGCGTACCAACGACATTTGCACCACGCCGGACAGCGCCCCCGGGAGGAGTGTGTTGCTGGCGGCCGTATGAATCGCCTTGTGGAACGCCTGGTTGAGTTCGGCGACATCGTCGCTCCAGAGACCGTCGTAAGCAGCGAGGCAAGCCTCCATGGCTGCACACTGTCCTCGCAGGTGGTCGAGGTCGGCGACGTCGTTCTCAGCCGCCCGCCGCGCGGCGTAGCTTTCGAGCAGGATTCGTAGATCGAAGATGTCGTCGACGTCGGCACCGGCGATGCCGGTGACCCGCGCCCCGCGATTCGGCGAGATCTCCACCAGCCCGGCCGCCTGCAGCCGCTGCAAAGCTTCGCGCACCGGTGTCCGACTGACCCCGAGGTCGGCTGCAAGGCTCTTCTCCCGCAGACGCTCGCCAGCTGGGTGAGTCCCGTTGACGATGCGCATCCTGAGGTCTTCATAGACCCGCCACACCGCTTCCGCCATCGCACGCGCTCCCCTCTCCGACCGCACTTCTGCCAACCAAGGATCTTGGTAGCAGTATCGATGGTTCCACCGGCAGTGCCCCCGCGCCCGACGACCTTGCTTAGTGGCGCAGGCCGGCCTCGCGCATGAGAGGCATGACCTTGTCGCCGAAGTAATCAACTTCCTCGTTGTAGTCGAGGAAACCCATGATCATGCCCTCCATGCCGGCGTCGGACAGCTCCTGAAATCCTTCGACGACCTGCGCGGGGGTGCCGATCAGCGGCATCCCGCCCCACCCTGCGATGAAGCGCTCCTGAAACTTCTCGATCTGCTCACCGAACGACTGGCTCTCGATACCGAGAATGCTCATCAGGTTCCGCGCCCCCGGCCAGTCGCCCTGGTCGACGATATCCTGGTGCACGCGCCTGGCCTCGGCCTCGGTGTCACGGCACACGACCAGCCCGTAGGTCATCGTGCTGATCTGGCGCTGATACTCGTCCATGGCCTTCTTTTTCATCGAGGTCGTGTAGTCGGGCATCTTCTCGATGTCCAGCGAGGCAAAGTTGATGTCCACGTACTTGGCGGAGAACTCAATCCCGGCCGCCGAGTTACCCGCGTTAATCAGGACCGGGCGCGGATTCTGCACCGGCTTGGGCTCGGATTCGCACCTTCCCGACTGGAAGAACGCGCCGTCGAAGTCGAACTCGCCCTCGGCGGTCCACAGCCGCTCGACGAACTCCAGCCACTCCCCACCATAGGCGTAGCGCTCATCGTGCTCGAGCTGGCTGGCGCGGAACATCTCCATCTCCGGTGTGAACCAGCCCATCACGATGTTCAGCCCGTACCGTCCGCCCGAAATGTGATCGACGGTGCTGGCCATGTTCGCCGCAACGATCGGGTGCACCGTGGGCACATGATTCGTGGTGAAGATCGTGATCTGCTCGGTCGCCTCTGCCAGACCGGCACCCCAGGTGAAGGTCTCGAAGTTCGTGCCGTTGAAGTTGACATTTCCCCCGAAGCCCTTCCATCGCGCTACCGGAACCATGGCCTCGAAGCCGAGCCGATCAGCCTTCTGCGCGATCGAGCGGGTGTGTTCCCAGGTGATCTCGTATGTGGTCGGGGCATCGGTCATACACAACCCGCCGCTGCAGTTCGACCCGAACAGACCGAGCTTCATCTTCTGATCATTGAAGATCGACGGTCCGGTGCGGGGGTGCTTCAGGGGCAGGGTCTGCTCACGGCCCTTGGTCACGGTTTGAACCATCGCTAACTCCTCCAGCCGCAAAGGATGACGGGCGGTGCTGGCGTCGCCCTACCCCGCAAACGGCCCCAATGCTCAGGTAGGCGACCCGCTCACCTCGTGTCGCCATCACAGTAAGAAGCGTTCGACTTCGGCGACCATCCGCGAAGCGAACCGTTCCGGCCGATCGGCGAAGTACTCAGCCCGAGCGCAGCGTCGCCGAGGGTAACTGGCCGTACTTGCGCCGGTACTGGTCCGAGAACCGCCCCATGTTCACGAAGCCCCAGCGCATGGCGCGCTCGGTGACCGACATGTCCGTTGGATGTCCGGTCATCAGGTCGGCGTGGACCCGACCAAGCCGGACATCGCGGACGTACTCACTCGGGCTCACACCCAAGTGGCGCGAGAAGCTGATCTGCAAGGTCCGCGCGGTCACGCCGGCGTGGCGGGCGATAGTGGACACACTCAACGGCTCGTCGACATGGGCCTCGACGTAATCCATCGTCTGCCGCACTACTGTCGGGTGCTCCTGCCCGCCAGAAGTGCGCAGCGCGTCGGAATAGGAGTTGGGTACCCCGAGCAGCAGGCTCGTCATCACGTAGGTCTCGAGTTGGGCACGGGCAAGGGGGGCGTCGAGCAGCCCGCCGGGCCGGTCGATCTCGGTTTGCAAGAAGCGCACCGCCGACAGCAGTTGTGCCCCAGGGCCGTCGCGCAGGTCCATGGTCACGTCGAAGTTGATCGTGTCGACCACCGGGCGGCCGAGCAGCCCTCCGAGGTGTTCCTCGAGCGGCCCCCGTGGGAACTTCATCACGTACTGGGTCGCCTCCGGCGTCCACGAGACCGTGGAGTCCTCCGAGGGCAGCAGGACGACACCGTTGCGCATGCCTGCTGTGACGACTTCCTCGCGGCCACCACGTCGGGTCGCCCGCGTGGTGCCGCTGAGGGTCAAATTGACGTGATAGCAATGCCGTAGTGGCGGAAGCGTCAGCGACGCGTCGGCCCCGTAGATCAGGTAGCCGAGCGTCAACCTCGGAGAGGCCACCACGTTGAGGCGGGCGTCGAGAGGCCGCCCACCGGCCGTGTCCAGCTCGTGCGGCACGTACACCTCGGTCACCACGTGCCGGGCCTCGTCCACGTCTGCGGTGTGCATCACCGGATGCCCTGCCAGTGGCTCCGTCGGTCGTGTCATCACTCCACCGAGGACCACCAGAATCACCTCCATCGCCTGGCGGTGCCGCGCTGTGTCGTGGGTCACCATGACATGCATGCAATCCGAGGGCAAGACGGCTTGCCAAGTCCAGGGAACGCCAGGGCATGGCTGTCAGGACGACGCACAACAGGGGAAATCGCATGCAATTTGACACGACTTACGGCGCGAAGGGGGTTCACTTCTCACCAACCCGGCCTCGAAGCTTGGTGGTTTGGTGGCCGAGACCCGAACAAGCAGAGACCCGGACGGATTCGCGAAACGGCCGATCGGGTTCGTGCTGCGGGTGTGGTGTACAGCACGCTGGCCCTAGCGTTCGACAACAGGCACGGCCGTACCGGCCTCACCTGGAGGAGGGCGATCTACATAGCTAGCACCGTGGACGCACAGACCTTCCGCTCCGTGCTGTCGCATTTCGCGTCGGGCGTCACGGTCGTGACCGGGACCACTCCCGCCGGTTCAGCCAGCTTCACCTGCCAATCCTTCTCGTCGCTGTCCCTCGATCCACCGCTGGTTCTCGTGCTGCCAGGCCGGACGTCGACAAGCTGGCCTCCGATCCACCGCACGGGGCACTTCTGCGTCAATATCCTCGCCGCCGGGCAGAAGTACCTCAGCGCAGCGTTCGCCCGCTCCGGCACCGATAAGTTCGCCGGCGTGGCATGGGAACTGTCTCCGCTAGGTTCACCCGTCCTCGCCGGAACCTGCGCCTGGATCGACTGCCAGGTGACCGACGTCCACCCCGGCGGCGATCACCTCATCGTCGTTGGCGCCGTGCACCTCCTCGCCGCGAACTCCGGCGCAGTACCGCTGCTCTTCCATCGCGGCGCCTCCGCCGATGCACATCCCTCGCGGGAATACTCGTAGCTGGTTGCACGAACGACACCACCCAGACCTCGCCGAGGAAGGACGTCATGCAGATCCTGGCGATCGTCGGCTCCCCATCCGTAAACGGCCGCAGCCTCACCGCGGTCCGTGGCCTACTCGCCGGCTCGGAAGAGGCTGGCGCCTCATCGACAGTACTGGAGCTCGCCTCCGGCCCGGACCCTGAGAAGGTCCAGGATGCGATGGAGGTGGCCGACGCAGTCGTGTTCGCCTCGCCGACCTACCGAGCACGGGCCTCAGCGCTGCTCAAAGAGCTGCTCGAGGCAACCCAGCGCGGCCTCCACGGCGAGACCCGCGCGCCGCTGCAGGGCAAGGCAGCAGCGATCGTGCAGACCGGAGCCAGCGCGCACCACTTCCTCGGTCTCGACGACCTCCGCTCGGTGCTGGCCGGCTTCTTCGCCGCGCAGGTCCTCGCCCCCGGGCTGTACCTCGAACAAGCCGACTACGTCGACCGCGACACACTCCGCAAGGAGGCTGCCGCCACCGCAGCTGCCCACGGTCGCGCCCTGGTCGCCCTCGCCGCAGCCGTCCGCAACTCCGAGGCCCTGACGATGCTGCGTCCCCAAGTCTGACTCGGGAAGTTAGGACTTGCAGAGAATTAAAGCGTCGCTTCTCGTCGTAATCTTCGTTGATGTGGTATGGCCATATTGGTGGAGACGCGGCAGTCGTTGGCGGCGAAGTTCCAGGTGTTGTTCCCGCACCTGGACGAGCGGCGGCGGCGCCTGCTGGCGGGCGCCGAAGCTCGTGCGCTGGGTCATGGCGGCATCCGCGTTGTGGCGCAGGCGGCCGGGATGCGGGAGGGGACCGTCTCGCGGGGCGTCACGGAGCTGGACTCGGGCCGGGAACCGCTGGGCCGGACGCGCCGCCCCGGCGGAGGCCGCAAGAAGGCAGCCGATGTGGATCCCGGTCTGCGCCCGGCCCTGATGGCGCTGGTCGAGCCGGATGTGCGTGGGGACCCGATGTCACCGCTGCGGTGGACGACGCGCTCGACCCGGACGCTGGCCGACGAACTGACCGGGGCCGGGCACAAGGTCTCGGCCGACACCGTCGGTGACCTGCTGCGCGAGGAGGGCTTCAGCCTGCAGGGCAACACCAAGACGATCGAGGGCGCCCAGCACCCGGACCGCGACGCGCAGTTTCGCTACCTCAACGAGCACGCCAAGGCCCACCAGGCGGGCGGGGACCCGGTGGTCAGCGTGGACACCAAGAAGAAGGAACTGGTCGGCCAGTACCGCAACGCCGGCCGGCAGTGGCGTCCGGCGGGCGAACCGGTCGCGGTGCACACACACGACTTTCCCGATCGGGAGCTGGGCAAGGCCATCCCGTACGGGATCTACGACCTGGCCGCGGACACCGGCTGGGTCGGCGTGGGTACCGACCACGACACCGCCGCGTTCGCCGTGGCCTGCCTGCGCCGCTGGTGGGACGCGGTCGGCCGGGCCGGCTACCCGCACTCGCGCCGCCTGCTGATCACCGCGGATGCGGGTGGCTCCAACGGCTATCGCACCCGCGCGTGGAAGGCCGAACTGGCCGCCCTGGCCGTGGAAACCGGCCTTCAGATCACCGTGTGCCACCTCCCGCCCGGCACGTCCAAGTGGAACAAGATCGAGCACCGGCTGTTCTCCCACATCACCATGAACTGGCGGGGCCGGCCGCTGTCTAGCCACGAGGTCATCGTGAACAGCATCGCCGCGACCACCACCCGGACCGGGCTCACCGTCGCGGCCGAACTCGACACCGACACCTACGCCACCGGGGTCCGCATCAGCGACGGACAGATGGCCGCCCTGCCGCTGACCCGCCACGAATGGCACGGCGACTGGAACTACA
>WHSY01000107.1:0-453 GCA_009379815.1 Pseudonocardiaceae bacterium | reverse complement strand
TCACCACGATCACCGCGCTGCACCACGAGCAGCGGGAAGCCGAGCTGGACAAACGACGCGGCCAGCGCCCCCGAAAGACCCACTCCGGCGCCGGACGCCGCCCCGCACTCACCCTGGAGGACGAGGGCCTCGACTGGGAGAACGTCATGTGGCGGACTCACGAGGCCAACGTACGGCGGCTGCGGCAGAGGATCTTCAAGGCAGCTCAGGAAGGTGACTGGCCGAGAGTCAGAAACCTGCAGAAGCTGATGCTACGCAGCCGGTCGAACACGCTGATTAGTGTTCGGCAGGCGGCGCAGCGTAATGCTGGGCGCACGACCTCAGGCATCGACGGGGAGGTCGCGTTGACCTCCGAAGCCAAAGCGAACCTTGCGGTGCGTGTGCACCAAACGATTCGGGTTTGGCGGCCGCTTGCGGTCAAGCGCGTGTACATCCCAAAGGCCAATGGGAAGC
>WHSY01000106.1:273-16762 GCA_009379815.1 Pseudonocardiaceae bacterium | reverse complement strand
GGCGACGGCGGCGTGGTCGACGTCGCCGTCTGGCTGACCGTCGCCGGCTGCCCGATGAAGGGCACGATCACCACCCGGGTGACCGAGGCGGTCTCGGCTCTCCCCGGGGTCGCCGACGTGCGCGTCGAGCTCGACGTGATGAGCGACGAGCAGCGCACCGAGCTGCGCCGCTCGCTGCGCGGCGACGCCGAGGAACCACGCATCCCGTTCGCCGAGCCCGGCTCGCTGACCAGGGTCTACGCTGTGGCTTCCGGCAAGGGTGGTGTCGGCAAGTCGTCGGTGACGGTCAACCTCGCGGCGGCGATGGCCGATCGCGGGCTGTCGGTCGGCGTGGTCGACGCCGACATCTACGGTCACTCCGTGCCGAGCATGCTCGGCACGGTCGACCGGCCGACCCAGGTCGAGAAGATGATCATGCCGCCGCAGGCGCACGGTGTGAAGGTCATCTCGATCGGGATGTTCAAGCCCGGCAACGATCCGGTCGTGTGGCGTGGGCCGATGCTGCACCGCGCGCTGCAGCAGTTCCTGTCCGACGTGTTCTGGGGCGACCTCGACGTGCTGCTGCTCGACCTGCCGCCCGGCACCGGCGACATCGCGATCTCGGTGGCGCAGCTGATGCCCAACGCCGAGCTCCTCGTGGTCACGACCCCGCAGCAAGCGGCGTCCGAGGTGGCCGAACGGGCCGGGGCGGTATCGATGCAGACCCACCAGAAGCTGGTCGGCGTGGTGGAGAACATGTCCTGGATGGAGCTGCCGGACGGCACCCGGATGGACGTCTTCGGCTCCGGCGGCGGTCAGGTGGTCTCCGAGTCGCTGACCCGCACGGTGGGCAGTGACGTGCCGCTGCTGGGCCAGATCCCGCTCGACCCGCGGCTGCGCGAGAGCGGCGACGCGGGCACTCCGCTGGTGCTCGCCGAGCCGGAGGCACCCGCCTCTCAGGTGTTGCGGCAGGTCGCTGACCGGCTGGCCACCCGCTCCCGCGGCCTGGCCGGCAAGCTGCTCTCGGTCTCGCCCGCCGGACGCTGAGGCCACGCGCCGGCGGGGTTTGCTACCGAAGGTGTCAGGTGGCGTCCGGGTCGAACGGGGCGCGCTCACCGGGCTGCAGCGGCTCCGGCACAGGGGCGCCGCGCCCGGGCGGCGTCGCGTAGCCGTTGGGCTTGGGCTCGTCGTCGAGGCCTTCGAACAGGTACCGGTTGGCAGCCCTGCGCGGGTTGAAGTCTCGGATGCCGCGCAGGTCCTGCAACGGCTTACGCAGCTCGTCGAATTCGGGACCCAGCTCCGAGCGCAGCTGCGCCTTCGCTCCCGTCGCGTACTCCCGGACCTGCCGAACGGAGCGGCCCAGCCAGGCCGCCGCGGCGGGCAGCCGTTCCGGGCCGAAGATGAACAGCCCGGCCACGACCAGGATGAGGAACTCGCTCCAGCCGATGTTCCCGAACATCCGGTGCCACCTTTCGCGTTGTCCGGCCCCGAGGGTAGCTGGCCCACAATCCCGGCAGGCAGGGGTATCACTCCGACTTCAACGTCGCGCTGACGGTGAGCGGGCGCGTCTCGCGTACCAACGCGATCGGCACCCGCGCTCCGACGTCGTACTCCCGCACGGCGACCACGAGCTCGTCGGCGGTGGCCACGGAACGGTCGCCGACGCGGACGATGACATCGCCCTCCACGATGCCCGCCTCGGCCGCCGCACTGCCCCGCTGCACGTTCTGCACCCGCGCCCCGTCCGATGTGCCGTTGGTGACCGATGCGGCGTTGACCCCGAGGTCGGAGTGGCTGACCGTTCCGGACCGGATGAGCTCCTGCGCGATGTCGCGGGCATCGCCGATCGGGATGGCGAAGCCCAGCCCGATCGATCCGCCGCCGCCCGCGCCCAGCGTCCGGATGGCGGTGTTGATGCCCACCACGGCACCCGAGGAATCGACCAGCGGGCCACCCGAGTTGCCGGGGTTGATCGCGGCGTCGGTCTGGATGGCATCGATCACCGCGTTGGTGTCGGTGGCTTCGCCCTCGAGTCGCACGGGGCGGTCGACGGCGCTGACGATGCCGGTCGTGATCGTGCTGGCCAGCCCGAGTGGCGAGCCGATGGCGATGACCTGGTCGCCCGGTCGCAGCGCGGTGGAGCGACCGAGCGCAGCGACGGCGGGGTTGGCGACGTCCACCTTGAGCACGGCGAGGTCGGTCTTGGGGTCACGGCCGACGATCCGGGCAGGCACCCTGGTTCCGTCCGCGAACACCGCCTCGAGGGTGGCCTGCTGGTTGCCCGCAGCAGGCGCGACGACGTGGTTGTTGGTCAGCACGTAGCCCGCACCCTCGATCATCACGCCGGAGCCGAAGCCGCCCTGGTCACCGACGCGGACCTCGATCGACACCACCGACGGCAGCACCCGGTCGGCAACCGCGGCCACCGAACCGGCCGGCCGGTCGACGGCCGGCTCGACCTGGGACAGCGTGACATCGGGGTCGGTCAGGGGGTTGCCACCCTCGGCGGTGAGCCGGCCCACGAGGCCACCGACGGCACCGACGAGCAGCACCACGGCCCCGAGCACGGCGAGCGCCGACAGACTCAGCCGCCGCCCGAAGAGCACCTCCCGCAGGCTCAGCCGGGCACCCAGGGCGGGTTCGCCCGAGCTCGATTCGGGCTTCTCGGACAGCGCCGGGGCGCCCAGCACCGCGCCTGCGCCCGGGTCGCGCCACGGGTCGCGCCACGGGTCGCGGGCTCGGCCGTCGCCCCAGAAGTCGCCGGACCCGGTGTCGTCGCCGGTCTCGCCCTCGACCGGGGGCCGCTGCAGCCCCCCGACGGCGCCCGCCGGCATGCCGAATGCCGAGACCAGCGCCGGAGGTGGCGGTGCCGAGGGGATCGCGGTTCCGGCCGCCGGCTCGCCCGGCGATGTGAACGACCCCTGCACCCCGTTGGGCCTGCCGAACGCGCGGGCTGACTCCTGATCGACCTCGGGTCGCAGTATCGGGCGCGGCTCGACCCGAGGCTGCGGTGACGTGGGGTCGTCGTCCTGCGATCGGCCCTGGTCGTGGTCGTCGGGTGCGGTCATGGTCTCCGAGGATCGCGTACGGGGCGTTCGGCACGTTCGGTGGCCGTGCCTCCGGACTGCAGGTGAGCGTGCCCGGCGGGCGGTGAAGTCCGCGTAGCGGCGACGATCAGCGCCGTCCGGCGCCACGACGGCCCGAGGTGCGCGTCGGGCTGCCACCCGTGTCGCCGAGCCGGGCCGAGCTGCCCAGCGGCACGGTGGAACCGAGGGAGATGGCGGGGGGTGCACTGCTTCCCGGCTGCCGGGTGGCGAGCACCACGGTGCCGTCGTCGATGATCGCGAGGCCGTCGGGCACCTTCGGCAGCTCGACGGTCTCGGGTATCGAGCGAAGCGTCGCGAGCAGGCCTGCCGGCATCGCCGGCTCGGCGGCCGCGCGCACCGCGGTCCGTGCCTGCCGCTGCGCCGCCGCCTCCGCGGCGCAGCCGGGACAGCGTCCGACATGGGCGACGGCGCGGTCATGGGCACCCGGCTCCAGCTCGCCGTCGACGAGCGCCACCACCGCGTCCACAGCCAGGTGCTGCCCTGCGTTGACGTCCGCGACCAGTTCGGAGAAGGTGCGGCCGCGCAGGTCGGTCATCCTGTCTCCTCTTCGGCAACTGCACGGCGCCGTTCCAGCGCCGCCTTGAGTGCCTGCCGACCGCGGTGGATTCGGCTACGTACCGTGCCGAGCTTGACACCCAGCGTGGCACCGATCTCCTCGTACGACAGGCCCTCCACATCACAGAGTACGACGGCCGCGCGGAACTCGGGCGCCAGCTCGTCCAGCGCGGCCTGCAGGTCCGGATCCAGGTGGGTGTCCGAGTAGACCTGCTCCGGGCTGGGACCGCCGCCGGGCAGCCGGTCGGTGTCCTCGGGAAGGCCTTCCATCCGCAGCCGGGAGCGCCGCCGGACCATGTCGAGGAACAGGTTCGTGGTGATGCGGTGCAGCCAGCCCTCGAACGTCCCGGGCCGGTAGGACGCGAGGTTGCGGAAGACCCGGATGAACGTCTCCTGGGTGAGATCCTCCGCGTCGTGCGGGTTACCCGACAGGCGGTAGGCCAGCCGGTACACCCGGTCGGCGTGCTCGCGCACGACCTGCTCCCACGACGGCGGGGTCCACCCCTCGCCCGCAGTGGCTGTCACGGCGACGGACGCACGCCGCTCGTCGGGGGCGACCCCGCTCGGACTCGGTTGCCTGGCCATCAGTGGTGTCTTGCACCTCCGGTCGATCGGCGGCATCGCCGCCTGCGGTCAACTGTCCACGACGTCGGTTGTCCACAACGTCGGTGCGGTCGGCTCTGTTCCGCCACACCTGTCGTTCCCCACATCCGTACAACCACCATGGTGACCCAGCAGGGTGAGATCGCCATAAGGGCGCGCTGAGAACATGCTGAGAACGGCCGTGACGGCGCGGCGTCCGCTCGGCGGGCTACGCCGCGGCGCTACGCTGCGCAGCGTGACATCGACCGGGGGCGGGCGCGGAGCGGATGCCGTGCGCGACTACGTGGAGGGTTACCTCGTCGAGGACGAGGTGCTCGCGACGGCGCGCGAGCGCGGGGGGCAGCTCGGCTGCGTGCCGGTCGAACCCGGCGGTGGTGCCACGCTGCGCTTCCTCGCCAGTGCACTGTCCGCCCGTGCGGTCGTCGAGGTGGGCACCGGTGCGGGGGCCAGCGGGCTGTGGCTGCTGCGCGGCATGGCCGCCGACGGTGTGCTCACCTCGATCGACGTCGAGCCCGAACATCAGCGAGCGGCCCGCCAGACGTTCCTGGAGGCCGGTTTCAGCGCCGCACGGTTCCGATTGATCATGGGTCAGGCGCTGGAGGTGCTGCCCCGGCTGACCGACGGCGGCTACGACCTGGTGTTCGTCGACGCCGCCAAGCCGGAGTACCCCGGCTACCTCGAGGCAGGTGTGCAGCTGCTGCGCGCGGGCGGCGTGATCGCGTTCGACAACGTGCTGTGGGGCGGCCGGGTGGCCGATCCGGCCCGGCGGGACCCGTCCACCGTGGCGCTGCGCGAGGTCGCCTCGATGGCGCGCGACGACGAGCGCCTCGTTCCGGTGCTGCTCCCGATCGGCGACGGCCTGCTCGTCGCGGCCAAGTGCCCGTGAGCGCCGGCCACCGCCGTGCCACCCGTGCCCCGGTCTCCCTGCTGTGGCACGACCGTCGAGGCGGGGGCGACCGAGTTCAGCGGTGCAGCGGGCTCGCGGTGGATCGCCAGTTCACGGTGGGGCGCATTGCCGCGAGATCCACCCGGTCCCGGTGCGCCTCGGCGATGCCGAACAGGGACTCGATGAGCGTGTCGGACAGCAGGTGTGGCTGCAGGCCCAGCTCGACCAGGCCGGTGTGTACCACGTTGTAGTAGTGCTCGGCCTGCTCCACCCGCGGGTTGTCGAGGTACTCGACGTCCACGCCGCCGGGGTAGCTCGCTGCCACGGTCTTGGCGATGTCGGCGACCGACATCGACTCGGTCATCTGGTTGAACACCCGGAACTCGCCCGCGTCCGCGGGGTTCTCGCACGCGAGCCGGATGCACTCGACGGTGTCGCGGATGTCGATGAGCCCGCGGGTCTGGCCGCCGGTGCCGTAGACGGTCAGCGGGTGGCCGAGCACCGCCTGGATGACGAACCGGTTGAGCACCGTGCCGAAGATCGCGTCGTAGTCGAACCGGGTGGCCAGCCGGGCGTCACCCGCCGTCTGGTCGGTCTGCTGGCCGTAGACCACGCCCTGGTTGAGGTCGGTGGCGCGCAGCCCCCAGATCCGGCAGGCGAACTCGATGTTGTGGCTGTCGTGCACCTTGGACAGGTGGTAGAAGGAGCCCGGCTTCTTCGGGAAGAGCACCCGGTCGCGACGGCCGTTGTGCTCGACGTCGAGCCAGCCCTCCTCGATGTCGATGTTCGGCGTGCCGTACTCGCCCATGGTGCCGAGCTTGACGAGGTGGATGTCACGATCGAGCTCGGCGATCGCGAACAGTAGGTTGAGGTTGCCGACGAGGTTGTTGTGCTGGGTGTAGACCGCATGCTTGCGGTCGATCATCGAGTACGGAGCCGCCCGCTGCTCGGCGTAGTGCACGACCGCGTCGGGCCGGAAATGGCGCAGCGTGTCCGTGGTGAACTCCGCGTCGCAGAGGTCACCGACGTAGACGTCGATACGCTTGCCTGACAGCTCCTGCCAGACGTCCGCGCGGTGCCGCAGCGGTTCGATGGGCACCAGGCTGCGCACGCCCAGCTCGTCGTCGTAGGAGCGCCGGGCGAAGTTGTCCAGTACGGCGACCTCGTGGCCCCGATCGGACAGGTGCAGCGCGGTCGGCCACCCGAGGTAGCCGTCACCGCCGAGAACGAGGATCCGCACCGTTCTTCCTCCAGCCATCATCGTGGTTCCGGGTGGGAGGGAAGGTACGGCACATCGCGCGCCGGTCCCTCGCCGGAGGGGCGACCACCGGTGGAACCGGGCAGACAAGTATGCACCACTCTTATCAGATCCGCCCTCCGGGCACCAACCGGCGCGCCGCGGGTGGTCTGCCAGGATGGTGCAGTGCGACGACCAGGTGACCGCAGCGGGCCGCCCCGGTCGCGCCTGCTTCGGCTGTTCCCCCGCTTCGCGGCGGGCTCGGCCGTGGCGTTCGGGTGCAGCGAGGTGACATTCCTGCTGCTGTTCGGTCTGCTCGGTGCGTCGGCCGCGCTTTCCGGCGGGGTGGCTTTCCTGGCGGGTGCAGTGCCCAACTTCCTGCTGCAGCGCTATTGGACCTGGAAGCGGTCCGGACGGATCGCGGTGCGCGGCGAGCTGCTGCCCTACCTCGCGGTGATCGCGGTCAACGGGCTGCTCGCCACCGCCATCACGGCCGGGGTCGACCGGCTGTTCGCCACCGCACTGCAGCATCACGGGGCACGTACCGCGCTGCTCGGCGCTACCTTCGCCGCCTGCTACGTGCTGCTCTACGTGCTGAAGTTCGTGCTGCTCGACCGGCTGGTCTTCGGGGCCGAGGAGGCACGGGCCCGCCGGGAGGAGCGCTCCCGCCACCAGGTGCCGACCATCACGCGGGCGTAGCGCATCCCGTAGACGAGGTTGTTGCCCTTCTTGGTCTCCCCCGCCGAGCGGACACGCATCGTCATCGGCTGCTCCACCACGCGGAACCCGTTCGAGATCACCCCGATCAGCAGCTCGGATGCCTGGTACTGCGCCTGGGCCAGCGTGACCGCCCCGGTGACCTCCGCCTTCATCGCCCGGAAGCCGAACGAGGTGTCGGTCAGCCAGCGCCGGGTGAGCAGGCTGGCCAGCCCGGCGAAGACGTGCACGCCCACATGCCGGACCGGGTCGCGCGTCTCGTAGCGACCCAGCCGGCGGGAGCCGGTGACGAAGTCCGCGTCGTCGTCGATCAGCGGCGCCAGCAGCAGCGGCAGCTCGTCGGTGTCGTACTGGCCGTCGGCATCGGTGGTGACGATGTAGCGCGCACCGCCGTCACGTGCCAGCGCGTATCCCAGCCGCAGCGAGGCACCCTGGCCGCGGTTGGTGACCGCCTCGCACACCCGCGCCCCGTGGCGACGGGCCATCGTGGCGGTGCCGTCGGTGCAGCCGTCCACCACCACCAGGGTGTCCACCGGGAGCCCGCAGCACGACGAGGGGACCGTGTCGAGGACGTTGCCGATGCCGCCCTCCTCGTTGTAGGCGGCGATCACGACGACCACCGGCGCGAACCGGACGCTGCCCTCGTCGGCGCCGAAGACCCGCACCGAGGCGATGTCCACCGCATCGGGGTAGGGCTCCAGCGGGGGTCGCAGCTTCAGCCGCGGTCCGGGCCGGCGCAGCGGGCCGGTCAGCGCGGTGACGCCGAGCACGCCCGCCATCGGCAGCAGCACCAGGCTGGGCAGCTGGTAACGCCAGGAGAACTCGAAGGCCGCCGCGGTGATCAGCACCGTGAAGCCCGTGCCCGAGGCGAGCAGGCTGGCCGCACGGATCCCGGAGCGGCGGGCCGACCCGAGCCCGACCCCACCCGCGATCCCGGCGAGCAGCGCCAGGGCGAGCAGCGGCCCCGGCGTGTAGCCGACCGAGAGCTGGTAGGCGCGCAGGAAGCTCGTCAACGGCTCGGACACCCCCGGCGGCACGTCGCCGTGCTGCGCGGCCGCCTCGCGGACACCCTCCTCGTCCTCGTAGAACGGGTACGACGTCTGGAAGTGCCAGCGGTCGACGGGCACGTCGTCGGGTGCGTCGACCCGCGCGGGCCGGAAGCCCTTGAGGAAGTCGACGGCGATGGCGGCGGCGAGATCGACGGGCTGGTTGGCGAACACCTGCAAGGCGAAGCTGCCCTGGATCTCGCCCATCGACTCGGTGGGCGGCAGCTGCACGGCCTTGCGTGGCGACTGCGGGTGGTGGGTGTACCAGTCCACGCCGTGCCGGTCCCCCTGCGGCTCGGCGGGGCAGATGGTCCGTTCCCAGGTGCCCGCGGGGATCTGCGAGCAGTCGGCGATCGTGGCCGCCCGGCCGTAGACCACCGGGCTGCCCGCCCCGCTCAGGCCCCACTGCCCGGTCGACGCCTTGTAGTAGCCCGCGTAGGAGACGATGACGACGGCGAAGCCGGCGGTCAGCGCGACCGCGCGCAGCCCGATGCGCCGCCAGCCCGCGCGGTTCACCCAGCGCGACCCGGCCACGATCAGGTAGGCCACCGCCGGGAGCAGCAGCGCCACGCCGACCAGCCGCACGATGACCGCGAGCCCCAGCAGCAGCCCTGCGGCCGCGGCATGCCGCGGCGTCGGCTGGCCGCGCCAGGTCAGCACCCAGATGGTGCCCACCAGCAACGCCTGGAACCAGACGTCGGACATGATGTTCTCTTCGATCTGCAGCTGGTAGGCGTCGAAGAGCACCGGGACGGTGGCCAGGGCGGCCAGCCAGCGCCGGGCCCCGTGCCGCAGCAGCAGGGCATAGATCGCCACGGCCATCCCGAGCCCCACCAGGTGCTGCGCGATCGTCACCAGCCGCAGGTCGCCCACGACCAGCAGCGGCGTCAGGATGAGCTCGTAGCCGATGGGGTTGAGCCCGGCGGGACTCAGCTCGTCGAGGTTGTCCAGGTAGCGCAGCGAGTCGATGTAGAGGATCGCGGGCTGGTAGGCCAGCATCGTCAGCGCCCGCAGCGTGGCGCCGGCCACGAGCAGCACGGTGACGAGCCAGTGCCGGCGCAGCCCGTGCACCCACCGGACGGCTCGCCGGGTTCGCGGCTGCGGGGTGGCCACAGCGGGCGCGTCGAGCACCCTCGTCACCGCGTCGCCCCCGGTGCGGCACCCTCGGAGCCCTCGCGCTGCGTGGCGAAGTCCTTCCAGACCGTGCCCAGTCCCGCGAGCAGCGACACCGAGGGCCGGTAGCCCAGCTCGTCGCGCGCCCGGCTGGTGTCGACGATGACCGCGGGCATCTCACCGGGCTTGGCCGGCACGTGCTCGGCGGGCAACGCGCAGCCGGTGACGCTGCGTACGGCCTCGACCAGGTCGAGCACGGTCACCGACTCACCGGCGCCGATGATCGCCGTGCCGGTGAAGCGGCGCTGCCATGCCGAGACGACGGCGGTGCCGACATCGTCGACGTGGACCAGGTCACGCCGCTGCAGCCCGTCGCCGTAGATCGACACCGTCGAGCCGGACAGCGCCGCTCGCATCATCCGGGGCACGAAGCTGTCCTTGCGTGCCATGCCCGGCCCGTAGATGTTGGTGAAGCGCAGCGCGCAGGTGGCCATGCCGTAGGCCCCGGCGTAGCCGGACAGCAGCATCTCGCATGCCGCCTTGGTGGCGCCGTAGGGCGTCAGCGGCGCCAGCGGCGCCGTCTCGTCCACCCGGCGGTGCCCGACGTCGCCGACGACCGCGTTGGTCGAGGCCATCACGACGCGATCGATCCCGCGGTTGCGACAGCCTTCCAGCAGCGCCTGGGTGACCGCGACGTTCGCGGTATACGTGCCCGCCGGGTCCTCCATCGAGCGCAGCACCGAGGTGATCGCGGCCAGGTGCACCACGCCCGCGACGTCGTTGCCGTCGAGCGCCGCGTCCCGGACGTCGGGTTCGGTCAGCTCGCCGACCACGGAGCGGATCGACGCGTCGGGGTGCGGCTCCCGATCGACCACCGTCACGTCGTGGCCACGGGCGCGAAACGCCGAGACGACGGCGCGGCCCACGAAGCCGCACCCACCCGTCACCACCACCCTCCCGTCAGCACCGGACCGTGCTGGGGAGGCTGCTGCAGGGGTGGACATCACGATTGAGAGTATCCGGCCATCGAGCAGGCGAGCGCGATGAGGGTGCGCGTGGCGAAGCCGGTGCCACCGGGGTTCACCTCGTCATAGGCCTGCTCGGCGCGGGCGGGACCCGCGATGTCGAGGTGCGCCCACGGCAGCCCGCCGGTGAACTCCCGCAGGAACAGTGCGGCGACGATCCCGCCCGGACCCGGTGGTGCCTGCCGGAGGTCGGCGATCTCGGAGCGGACGTCCTCGGCGTGGTCGGCCGGCAGCGGCATCGGCCACCAGTCCTCCCCCACGGCGCCGCCCGCGGCCCGGATCCGCTCCGCGAGCGCGGGCTCGGAGGCGAACAGCCCTCCGGTGCGCAGGCCCAGCGACACTTTCATCGCGCCGGTGAGGGTGGCGACGTCGACCAGGGTCGTCCCACCCGGCACTGTCGGCCCCCGGGCCGCCCGGCCGAGCGTGCGCGCGCCGTGGGCGAGCGTGTCGGCGAGCAGCAGGCGCCCCTCGGCGTCGGTGTTCGCGACCTCGGTGGTGGTGCCGCCGACGTGGCGCACGACGTCGCCCGGCCGGTACGCCCCGCCGGAGACGTGATTCTCGGCGCACGGCACCAGCCCGGTGACGTGTAGCGGCAGCTGTAGTTTCGCGACGGCGAGCATCGCGGCGATCACCGCGGCACCGCCGGACATGTCGGTGCGCATTAGAGCCATCCCGTCCGCCGGCTTGATCGAGATGCCACCCGTGTCGAACGTCACCCCCTTGCCGACCAGCACCAGGCGCGGATCGTCCCGACCGGAGGCGCCCCGGGGTCGCCAGGACAGCTCGAGCAGCCTCGGCGGCCGCGCCGAGCCGCCGCCGACCGCGAGCACCCCGCCGAAGCCCTGTTCGGCCAGCCAGCGCTCGTCGCGGACCGCCGCGGCCAGTCCGGGTTGCGCGCGGGCGAGCCGGGCACCGGTGCCCGCCAGCCACGCGGGATTCTTGACATCGGCGGGTGTGTCGGCGAGGTCGCGGGCGAGGCCGGTGGCACCGCCCAGGACCCGCGCGTAGCGGAGGGCGGCCTCGTGACGGTCCCGGGCCTCGGTGGTCACGTCCGCAGGTTCGATGAGCCGCAGCCGACCGAGCCGGGGTGGCACGTCACGGTTGGTGACCCGGTAGCGGTGCGAGCCGGCCACCGCCCCCAGGGTCAGGGCGCCGACCTGCTCGGCGGTCGCCGCCGCCGGCAGGTGCAGCGCGACCGTGCGCGCCGGGCGCCTTCCGGCGTCGGCGTCGTCACCGGCGCGGGTCGCGGCGGCACGGACCAGGGCCGCGCCCGCGGCCCGCCAGTCTCGCGGGGAGCCGGCGCCGGTGCCCAGCAGCCAGCCGTGATCGGGCCGCGTGGTGTCCAGCGGCACCGGGGTGACGGACCCGGCTGCGCAGGTCACGCGGTGGCGGTGCAGCCACCCGGCGTCCACGCCGAGGCCGTCGGCTCCGGGCCCCGCGGCCGGCTCGCCCCCGCCGGACTGCTCGACCAGTACCGTGCGCGGTACGCCGGACCCGTCGCCGTCGTGCAGCGCGACGTCGACCAGCGGCGTGGGGACGGTGGGATGCGGGGGCACGGCAGCTACCCTTCTCGCCGGATCATGGCAGGGCCCCGGTTCCGGCGCGGAGAACCGGGTCCCGCGGGGCGGCTCTCGAACATGGCTGCGGCCGCACCGCCGGCCCGACACCGCGTGGGCCGGCGCCGGCGTGGCGGCAGTGTCATATCGTCATTGTCGCGTCATCACTTCACAGCGGCCTGCAGCGCCTCGCTCAGGTCACCTGCCTCGTCCGGCGTCATCTCCACGACGAGGCGCCCACCACCCTCGAGGGGGACGCGCATGACGATGCCGCGTCCCTCCTTGGTCACCTCGAGGGGACCGTCGCCGGTCCGGGGCTTCATGGCCGCCATAACTGTGCTCCCTCCATGGAATCGTCACCGCCGGTGGCTTGTGGTGCCGGCGACACACCGGTGACTCAGAGCATTCTCCCCTATCGCGGAGCAAGCCGGAAACCAACCGTGATCTCGTGTCGCCGGGCAGGCCCCACGAGGGTCAAACGAGTGGTTGTGGCCACTGCGAGTGACCTGGGGTTGCCGTCCGGACTGCTGCCTGGAGGATGGGCAGGCCAGCACCGCGCCGTACCCACGCACATCAACCCAGCGCCCGAGATCCACCGGGAGGTGGCAGCCGATGCCCGAGAGTGACAGCACCGTCCTGACCGTCGACGACGTCGGCGGTGTCCGCACGCTGACCCTGAACCGCCCGGACGCGTTCAACTCGCTGACCACCGAGCTCAAGCAGGCGCTGCTGACCGAAGTCCAGCGCGCCGCCGGGGATCAGGTCGTGCGCGCGCTGGTTCTCACCGGCAGCGGTCGCGCATTCTGCGCGGGCCAGGACCTCCGCGAGCACGCGGCACTGCTCGACGCGAGCGACCCCGAGCCGCTACGCACCGTCTCCGAGCACTACAACCCGTTGATTTCCGCCTTGGTCACGCTGCCCAAACCCACCATCGCCGCGGTCAACGGCATGGCGGCGGGCGCGGGGGCGTCGCTGGCCTACGCCTGCGACCTACGGGTCGCCGCGAGCTCGGCGCGGTTCCTGCTGGCCTTCGCCAAGATCGGGCTCAGCGTCGACTCCGGGGCGTCCTGGACGCTGCCCAGGCTCGTCGGCTACGGCCGGGCGATGGAGATGCTGCTGCTCGCCGAGCCGGTCGACGCCGAGCAGGCACTCGCCACCGGCATGGTGAACCGGGTCGTGGCCGACGGGCAGGCACTGGCCACGGCACAGGAGCTCGCCGGACGGCTCGCCACCGGGCCGACCACCGCCTACGCCAAGATCAAGGAGGCCGTCGCGGCCGCTGCGACCGCCGACCTGCCCGAATCCCTGTCGGTGGAGGCCGGGACCCAGGCGGAGGCCGGTGGCACCGCCGACCATCGCGAGGGTGTGGCGGCGTTCATGGCCAAGCGCGAACCGCAGTTCACCGGCCGCTGACGCAACGGGGGCCGGCGCGCAGTGGCCCGCTCACGAGCGCCAGCAGCCGACGAGGTGGTCGTCCACCATCCCGGTAGCCTGCATCAGCGCGTAGCAGGTGGTGGGACCGACGAAGGCGAACCCGCAGCGCTTGAGCTCACGTGCCATGGCCCTCGACTCCGGCGTGGTCGCGGGCACGTCGTCGGCCCGCTCGGGGGCCGCCCGCCCCGCGGGGTCCGGGGCGAATGACCAGAGCAGGTCGTCGAGCCCGGACTCCAGGTCGGCGACCGCGCGCGCGTTGCGCACGGTGGCCTCGATCTTGGCGCGGTTTCTGATGATCGACTGGTCCGACAGCAGCCGCTCGACGTCGTCGGCGGTGAAGCTCGCGACGCGGTCCGGCTCGAAGCCGGCGAAGGCGCGCCGGAAGCCCTCCCGCTTACGCAGGATCGTCAACCACGACAGTCCGGACTGGAACGCTTCGAGGCTGACTCGCTCGAAGAGCGCGGTCTCGCCGTGCAACTCGACGCCCCACTCCGTGTCGTGGTACTCGACGTAGTCCGGCGTCGACACGCCCCACGGGCATCGCGGGCGGCCGTCCGGCCCGGTTACGGCGTCGACCTGGACGCTCACCGCCCGGCCTCCAACTCCGCGACCCGCGCGCGCAGCGTGTCCAGCTCGGTCGCCGCGCGTTCGAGCGCCCAGTCCACCTCCGACATCCGGTAGCCGCGGACCACCTGCGCGAACCGGATCGTGCGCAGGTCGGTACCGGACAGCGCCGACGGCGGCAGGTAGGTCGGCGTGGCGCCGGGCGGCAGCGGCGCGAGCTCCTCACCACGTCCGAAGAGCAGCGACGCACCGAGGAACACCACCGCGGCCACCACCACCATCACGACGAGATAGAGCAGCGCCGTACCCATGGGCCGATCGTGGCACGCCGGACGTCACGCGGAACGGGCGGCACGGACCTCACGCATCGGTGGGCGGTCGGCGACCAGCACGTCGGTCTCGCTGGGCATCCAACGCCCCCCGAGCTGGACGAACTGGGTCAGCCCCTCGGGTGCCTGCCGATCGTCGGCGCCGCACCGTGACAGCGCGGCGCCGAGGATCTGGCGCGCCATCACGCCCAGTTCCAGCAGCGAGCGGTTGCGGTGCTTGCGGACGCCGAGGTTGACCTGCGCCAGGCCCTCGAGCCCGTGCCGGGTGTGCGCGTCGAGCAGCAGTCCGATCTCGACCCCGTAACCGGCGGCGAACGGCACCGACTCCAGCAGCTCCCGGCTCGCCGCGTACTCGCCACCCAGCGGCTGGACGACCCCGGCGAGCTCCGGGCGCAGCGCGGACAGCAGTGGCCGGGCCAGCAGCTCGGTGACGCGACCGCCGCCGTTGCCCGCCTCGGCGCTCTCCAGCCGCAGCGGGCGCCGGTAGAAGCCCTTGACCAGGCGGGTCCCGGACCGGCCCAGCAGCAGCGGCCCGAGCAGCGAGGGCACGAACGACGAGTCGAAGTCGACCAGGTCGGAGTCGATGAAGACGACGAGGTCGCCCGACGTCGCCGCCAGCGAGCGCCACAGCACCTCACCCTTGCCGGGTCGGGGCTCGAACTCGCCGAGCACGTCGGTGCGCCGCACCACCCGGGCACCGGCGGCGGCGGCCACCTCGACGGTGGCGTCGGCGGACCCCGAGTCCATCACGACGAGCTCGTCGACCAGGCCACCGAGCAGCGGCTGCAGCCCCTCGACGACGGCGCCGACGGTGGCCTCCTCGTCGAGCGCGGGGAGCACGACGCTCACGGTCCGGCCCTGCTTGGCGCCGACGAGGGACTCGGCGCTCCATTGCGGGTCCTGCACGGTCGCCGCGGCGAACCACCGGCGGGTCTGCGGCAGCATCATCGTCATGATGCCGCCTCCGCGAAGAAGAGTGCGTCGGCGGTCATGATGCCGCCTCCGCGAAGAAGAGTGCGTCGGCGGTCACGCCAGCCCCCGCACGGCCCGGGCGGGTGGCCTGGTGCCGGCGATGGCGGCGACCATGTCGAGAACCTGGCGGGTCTGGCGCACCTGGTGCGCGCGGAAGACCCGCGCACCGGTCCACGCGGCGACCGCGGTGGCCGCGAGCGTCCCGTCGACCCGCTCGTCAAGTCCGACGTCGAGCGTCTCGCCGATGAAGTCCTTGTTCGACAGTGCCATCAGCACCGGCCACCCGGTTGCCACCAGCTCGTCGAGCCTTCGCAGCAGCTCCAGGCCGTGCCAGGTGTTCTTGCCGAAGTCGTGCGTGGGGTCTATGAGGATGCCCTCCTTGGGCACGCCGAGGTCGACCAGCCGCTGTGCCTGGTCAGTCACGTCGTCGACGACGTCGCGCACCACGTCGGGGTAGCGCACCCGGTGGGGCCGGGTGCGCGGTGTCGCGCCGCCGGTGTGCGAGCACACGATGCCGCAGCCGTACTCCGCCGCCACCCCGGCCAGCTGCGGGTCGGCACCGGCCCAGGTGTCGTTGAGGATGTCGGCGCCCGCGTCCAGCGCACGACTGCCCACTTCGTGGCGCCAGGTGTCGACGCTGATCAGCAGATCGGGGTGACGTTCGTGGACCGCAGCGACCAGGGGCACCACCCGGTCGAGCTCCTCGGGCACGTCGACGGTGTCGCCCGGGCCCGCCTTCATCCCGCCGATGTCCACGATGTCGGCGCCCTCGACGACCGCCCGATTTACCGCCGTCAGCGCGGCTTCGACGGAGAACGTCGCGCCGCGGTCGTAGAACGAGTCCGGCGTCCGGTTGACGATCGCCATCACCGCTGCCCGGTCGGCGGGCAGTTCGCGGCGCCCGAACCGTAGCGGGGTCATCCCCCGATCATCGCCACACCCGGTCGGCATGCGCACCCCGGGTCGGTCGGCGACACCGATGTGCCACCCACCGGCTGGGCGGTCAGCCCGTGCACGCGTCGAGTGCGGCGTCGACCTCGGTGGTCACGACGAGCGTGGCCAGGCCGGCCGTAGACAGGAAGCCACGTCCGCGCAGACCGTGCAGCCAGTCCAGCAGTCCCGCGTAGTGGCCGTCCGGGTCGAGCAGCACGACCGGCTTGGCATGCAGTCCCAGCACCCGCGATGTCCACGCCTCGAACAGCTCCTCGCAGGTGCCGATGCCGCCCGGCAGCGCGAGGAAGGCGTCCGCCTTCTCCATCATGATCACCTTGCGCTCAGCCATGTCCGCGGTGACGACCAGCTCGTCGGCAGCGCGGTCCGCGATCTCCAGCGCCACCAGCGTCTCCGGAATCACCCCGAGGGTGTT
>WHSY01000106.1:0-263 GCA_009379815.1 Pseudonocardiaceae bacterium | reverse complement strand
AGGTAGTGCTCGGGCACGCCGTCCGAGGATGCGCAGTACACGCACACCGATCGCCCGCTCAATGGGTGTCCTGCCAGGCCTTGTAGGCGTCTGCCACCAGCCTCACGACCTCGTCGACGTCGTCGGTCAGGTGCAGCAATGCCAGGTCACGGTCGCCGACCTTACCGGTACGGCCCGCGGTATCCCGCAACCAGCTGTACAGACCCTCCCAGTAGGACCGCCCGAACAGGACGACGGGAAACTTGGTGACCTTTTTGGTCTGC
>WHSY01000105.1:11484-16893 GCA_009379815.1 Pseudonocardiaceae bacterium | reverse complement strand
AACGTCACCTTCCCCAGCAACGGGTCGACCGCGCACGGCTACCTGCGGCTGCCCGAGTCCGGCAGCGGTCCCGGTCTCGTCGTGATCCAGGAGTGGTGGGGGCTGACCGACCACGTCGCCGACGTCACCAACCGGTTCGCCGCGGAGGGTTTCGTCGCGCTGGCCCCGGACCTCTACGGCGGCGCCACGACGCACGACGCCGACGAGGCCGGCAAGCTCATGGGCGAGCTGCCGGTGGACCGCGCGGCCACCGACCTGGGCGGCGCGGTCGACTATCTGCTCGGCCACGAGGCGGTCACCGGCTCGAAGGTCGGCGCCGTCGGGTTCTGCATGGGTGGCGGCTTCGTGCTGGTGCTCGCCGCCCAGCAGGGCGACAAGCTCGGTGCCGCGGTGCCGTTCTACGGCGTGCTGGGACGCGACTACCCGAGCTTCGCCGACCTGTCCGCGCCGCTGCTCGGCCACTTCGGCGAGTACGACGACATGGCGAACC
Organism: Pseudonocardiaceae bacterium; assembly: GCA_009379815.1. Classification (GTDB taxonomy): domain Bacteria; phylum Actinomycetota; class Actinomycetes; order Mycobacteriales; family Pseudonocardiaceae; genus WHSY01. Next base: position 16,403 of record WHSY01000105.1, on the reverse strand, counting down.
CGGACGCGGTGGGTCAGCTGGCCGATCGGATCGAGCAGGAGTCGGGGCAGCGGCCCGACTTCCGTATCTACCCGGCCGGGCACGCCTTCTTCAACGACGAGAACCCGCTCGGCACCTACGCCCCGGAGCAGGCAGCGAAGGCCTGGGACGCCACGTTGGACTTCCTGCGTCGGAGCCTGCGCTGACGCAAACCCGGACGTTCGCGCCAGCGCACAGCGCCACTCACGACCGCGGGGGGCCGAAGGCGAGGATCGACGCGGTGAAGCCGTGCATGTGGTTGCGCCCGGCGACCGGGCCGATCTCTCCCGCGGCGAAGAACCCCGCGACGCCGCTGATGCCGAGGCCCTGCTGCACCGCGAGCACGTCGTGGTCGGCGCTGCCGAACATCGCCCGGCCGCGACCGTTGCACGAGAACAGCAAGGCGCCATCGACCGTGCCGATCTCCGTGCGGCAGCGGGAGAACATCTGCTCGAGATCCTCCTCGGCGGCGGCCGCGTCGCGGAGCTGGAAGCGGACGGTGCGTCCCACCTCGACGACATCGCCGATCGCGATCGCATCGCGCTCACGGTCGGCCCCGACCACGCCGCGGATGAGGAAGTCGCCGCGCTCGTGATCGAGCGCGTACTCATCCATGGCGATGCCGACGTGCAGCCCGTTCGCCACCGACGCGCGGTCCTCGGGTGACAGGTCTTGCACGATCGTCTCGAGCTTGGACAGTGCGGGTACACCCGCCAGTTCGAGGAGCATGTTGCCGTCCGCCTTGGTCACCGCCATGGACGGGCCGATGGGCCGGCATCCCTGGCTGACCAGGGAGTGCACGTCGACCGGGCCGCCGAGCAGCACGCCGACCGCACCCTGCTCGACCGAGCGTCCGTCGACGAACAGCCGCGACGAGCCCGGTGCGCGCGCCCCGCTGGCCAGGCCACCGATGAGCGGCAGCCCGCCGAGTGCCTCGTGGGACCGCTCCACGAACGTGTCGGCGGGGAAGGTGTAGGGATCGGCGAGCAGCACCGCGACCGCGTCGTCGTCGTGACGTTCCGGCATCCCCGTGACGCCGACACCGTCCTCGGTGCGCACGACGTCGAGCTGGAAGCTCCTGCACCGCACCCCCGGTAGGTGGGCAGCCCACACGCTCACGGCGTTGGTCATCTCGGCGCCGCGCCCGGCCCCGATCACGCCGCCCGCGCTGCAGCCCAGCGTCGTGGCCGCGCCGGTGACCTCCATCGCGCGGAACGCGGCGGCTTGCACCGCGGCCGGGTCGTCGCTGCAGACGAACACGCACATCATGTCCGGTCGCCGGCCTGCCAGCGGCGTCATCGCATCGTTGGCGGCCTCCTCCGCAGCGTGGACCAGATCAGGGCCCACAGCCAGCCCGTCGCCGAAACCGGTCATCGCAACCACTCCTCGGTCGGTCCTGTGGCCAGTGCCCCAGCCCGGGTAGCCATTGTCCTCGATCGGCTGGGCAACCGCAGCTACCCCGGCCGGGCGTGACCGTGTCGGTCGACACCCACCCAGCGTGCCGGGCGACGCCGCCGGCCCGCCCGGCACGCGGTCTGGCAGCCCGGCAGTCCGGCAGCCCGGCAGTCCGGCAGCTCGGGTGCCGACCCACTCGCTGCTGGGATGCTCGTCGTGCGATGCCTTCGTCGTCGAGATGCTGCTGACCTGCCGTGGCCTGCCAGGATGGGCGCTATCAGTGACAGGTGGGCTCGTGTCCACCGCACTGACGAGGTCGTGGATCACCGTCGCTGTGGGTGTTCACACCGTCGGGTGTCGCTGTGGGACGGGAGCGCTGCAGGAGGAGGAGTACTGATGAATGCCGATGAGCTGACTCGCCGTGCCGTGGTCACCGGCGCCGGGATGGTGGCGCTGTCCGCCGCGGTGGCGAGCTGTGCGAGCGACGGCGCGCCGACCCCCCCGGCGGACCAGACGCTGCCGGCGGAACCCACCCAACCGGGCGGCGGTGAGGGCGGTGGCGGGGCGGCGCTCGCCGGCACCGACGAGATCCCGGTGGGCGGCGGGACGGTCTTCGCCGATCAGGAGGTGGTGGTCACCCAGCCGACCCAGGGCGACTTCCGGGCATTCTCGGCGATCTGTACCCATGAGGGCTGCACCGTCGGGGAGGTCGCCGGCGGCACGATCAACTGCCCGTGTCACGGCAGCAAGTACCGGATCGCCGACGCCTCGGTCGTTGCCGGCCCGGCGCCCCGGCCGCTGCCCGAACAGGAGATCACCGTCGAAGGCGACTCGATCCGGCTCGGCTGACCGGCGCCACCGCCGGCAGATACCCCCTTCCCGGCGACCTCCGATCGGGCTATTTTGCTCGTCACGTTCCCCGCGCAGCCCGATCGGGAGGCACATCCTGCCTCCGACGAGAGGAGGCGACATGGCAGAGGCGATGTCGAGGCCGGGAGGCGGTGGCATCTCCCCGGACGTGCCGGACAAGTTCCTTCCCGGAGTCGGCTACGGCGACCTCCCCGAGCCTGCCCGGCTGCGGCGGGTCATCGGTCCCAGCGTGGTGCTGCTGGCGGTCTCGATCGGCTCCGGCGAGTTCGTGATCTGGCCGTTCATCAGCTCCCGCATCGGCCTCGCGCTGCTGTGGATCGCGATGATCGGGATCCTCACCCAGTACTTCATCAACATGGAGATCGAGCGGTACACGCTGGCCACCGGGGAGACATCGGTGACCGGGTTCACCCGGCTGTGGAAGCACTGGAGCTGGCTGTTCATCCTGTTCACCGCTATCCCGTGGGTGTGGCCGGGGTGGGCGACCGGTGCGGCCACCACCGCGGGCTTCGTCTTCGGCTGGGAAGCGTCGAGTGCGACGAACAACATCGTCACCGTGCTGGCCCTGGTGGCCATCGGCATCGCGCTGACGGTGTCACCCGTGGTCTACACGGTGGTCGAGAAGTTCCAGATGCTGATGGTGGCCGTCATCTTCGTCTTCCTGATCGCCGCGATCTTCCTCGTCACCGACGCCGGGGACTGGGCAGGCATCGCCACCGAGGCCGCTATGCCCGCCCTGGTCGGCGGCCCCGTCTCCGATCCGGCGATCACCGGTGCGGTACTGCTGGGCGCGCTGGCCTTCGCGGGCGCGGGCGGCTCGGTCAACCTCGCCCAGAGCAACTGGATCCGGGACAAGGGCATGGGGATGGGCGCCTACATTCCCAAGATCGAGTCGCCGTTCACGGGTGAGCCCGCGGCGGTGGCCTCGGTGGGCACCATCTTCCCCACCGACGACGAGAACATGCGCCGGTGGCGCGGCTGGTGGCGGGTGGCCAACCAGGAGCAGTTCTGGTTCTTCTTCGTGGCCGGCCTGCTGTCCATCGTGATCTTCAGCGTGCTGACCACGGTGACCGTCTTCGCCGAGGGTGTCGACTTCGCCGAGGGCAGCTTCGAGTTCATCCGGGTCGAGGGCGAGCTGCTCGGCGAGCAGGTCGGGGCATGGATGGTCCCGACGTTCTACCTGATCGGCACGGTCGTGCTGTTCTCCACCAACCTCGGCGTGCTCGACCATGTCGGCCGGGTGATCGGGGACATCCTCAAGACCAACTGGCTGCGCGACAGCGCCCGCTGGACGGAGAGCGCGCTCTACTTCACGATCGTGTGGATCGAGATCGCCATCGGCGCGATCATCCTGCTGTCCGGCGTCAATGAGCCGCTGCGGTTGCTGATCATCGCCTCGTCGCTCAACGGCATCTCGATGTTCGTGTACTCGATCCTGCTGATCTGGCTCAACCGCAAGGCGCTTCCCGGGCCGATCCGGATCACCGGGGTGCGGCTGGTCGTGATGGTGTGGTCGGTGATCTTCTTCGGCTACTTCACCTACTTCCTGCTGTCCAACGACATCATCCCCATCCTGCTCGGCCAGGGGTAGTCGATGCTGCACCGGCTGTGGCTGCGCCTGCTGCTCGCACTGGCGATCTGGCTGGTGCTGATCATCCTCGCCGCGCTGCTCGGGTTCCTGTGAGGCCGGTACGGTGCGGCGATGAGCTCCTCGGCAGCGGTCCGTTCCGAGCACACCGGTCCGGTGACCACGGTGGTGCTGTCCCGTCCTGAGGCGCGCAACGCCGTCGACGGGCCGACCGCAGCCGCACTCGCCGAGGCGTTCCGTGCCGCCGACGCGGATCCCGACACCGCGGTGGTCGTGCTGTGGGGCGACGGTGGCACGTTCTGCGCCGGAGCCGACCTCAAGGCCGTCGGCACCGAGCGCGGTAACCGGGTGGCGCGTGACGGGGACGGCCCGATGGGTCCGACCCGGATCACCATGAGCAAGCCGGTCATCGCCGCGGTGAGTGGGCACGCCGTGGCAGGCGGCCTCGAGCTCGCGCTGTGGGCGGATCTGCGGGTCGTGGAGTCCGATGCGGTGCTGGGCGTGTTCTGCCGTCGCTGGGGCGTGCCGCTGATCGACGGTGGCACCGTCCGGCTGCCGCGGCTGATCGGTGAGAGCCGTGCGATGGACCTCGTCCTGACCGGCCGGGCCGTCGAGGCCGGGGAGGCGCACCGGATCGGGCTGGCGAACCGGGTCGTGCCGCCGGGGCGGGCGCGGGAGGCTGCCGAGGAGCTCGCGGAGCAACTCGCCGCCTTCCCGCAGACCTGCCTGCGACACGATCGGGCCTCGGTGCGCGAGCAGCACGGCCAGGACGAGTGCGCCGCGATGGCCAACGAGCTGGCGCACGGGGAGATCTCGCTCGGCGAGGTCGCCGAGGGACTGGCGCGGTTTCGTTCCGGTGCCGGCCGGCATGGCAGCTTCGCCAGCTGAACCACGTCTCACGCCGCTCGCCGGTGCGCCGACAGGCAGACGAGCGGCACCTCTCGGGTGAAGTGCTCGATCAGCTCCCCGCGATCGTGACCGCGCGGCGCACCGGTGGTCCACCGGGCAAGCGCATGTGCCAGCCGCGGGTGGCGTTGCACGTAGCTCG
>WHSY01000105.1:0-11474 GCA_009379815.1 Pseudonocardiaceae bacterium | reverse complement strand
CCTGACCCGGGGCTGGCGCAACACGTTACGGTACCACTGCGCCCGCGGGCCGTACGCCGCGACGACATACCACTCGCCGCGGCCACGGTCGACCACCTCGAGTACCGCGTATCTCGCCAGCCCGGTGCGCCGTCCGATGTGCTCCAGCAGCAGGAACCGGGGACCCAGCAGCCAGCCGAACCCGCGCCGGAGCAGCGGGACCGGGGCACGGGCAAGCCATCGCGGGATCTTCCACCGCACGCCGCCATCATCGCACGGCCAGCGGGCTACAAGACCCCGTTGCGATTCCGAAACGGGCTCGGCGCGGGCTACCCACCCCGTTCCGGTTCCGGAACGGGTCCTCCGTGCACCACGGCGAGCAGCGCGGCGTAGCCACGGACCAGCGCGGCTCGCTCCGCGGCGATCAGGGGGCTGGCGGGGTCGCGGCCTGCGGCCACCCACCTGTCGGAGATCCGCATGGCCTCGACCCGGCCCCGTGCGGCGGCACGCACGTCGTCGGCAGCCAGCCCGTAGACGTACCCGTAGAGCGCGGCGAGGGCCTCGACGAGCGGGGTGTCCTCATCGGACGGCCGCTCGCGCTGCAGCTCCCGGTGCACCCGCCACCACGCCACGTCGAGGCGGGCCGCTTCCGCCGGGTCGTAGTCGCCGCCGTGGGTGCGTGCCACCAGCGCGTAGAACCGGCACATGAGCCGTTGCGCCCGCGCCGGGTCGTTGCGCGGGTAGGGCGCCCAGACCTGGTTGGCACGCAGCACGTAGAGCGCTCCGAGCAGGGTCCGGGGCCACGGCATCCGGAACCCGGCCCGCACCATCCCGATCGCCGACACCAGCACCCGCGGCCATTGCCGCCGGTAATAGGCGACCCAGGCCGCGCACTCGCGCCGCCCGAGCACCAGCGGGTCGAACGACCGCATCGGACTGCTCGTCACCCGTGCGACCGTCACGGGGCGAGGCATTCAGCGTCCAGCATGCTGTCAAGGGTCGCATGCGCCGCGTTGTCGGCGGGTCACTCGTCGCCGTTCCCGCAGCAGAGTGCGGCGACGGCGGCCGGCCTGGTCAGCTCCAGGACGGCAGCCAGAGCTCGGCGTTCCAGCGCTCGGGGGTGATCGAGTCGCCGACCAGGATCGGCCACAGCCACACGAAGTTGGTGACCACGAGCCCCACGTAGATCGCGACGACGAGCAGGCCGGTGCCGCGGCGCTCGGATCCCCCGTCGGCGCGGCCGAGGATGTCGCCGAGCGACAGCGTCACCCCGATGACGAGGAAGGCGGCCAGCGGGATCATGTAGAAGAAGTACATCTGCCGGTCGGTGTTGGCCAACCACGGCAGCCAACCGGCCGCGTAGGCCACCAGCACCGAGGCGTAGCGCCAGTCGGCGGCGGTCAGGGTGCGCCACAGCGCCCAGCCGAGCATCGGCAGCGCCACCCACCACAGCGCCGGGGTGCCGACGAGCATCACAGCCTCGACGCAATCGGTGCGCCCGCACCCGGCAGCCTCGGCGCCGGACTCGTAGTAGTAGAGCATCGGCTGCAGCCCCATCGGCCAGCTCCACGGCTTGGACTCCCAGGGGTGGGGCTGCTCCGGGGTGGCCAGGTTCGCGTGGAACGCCAGCACCTGACCGTGGTAGTACCACAGCGAGCGCAGCGCGTCGGGTACGAACCAGAACGCCGAGCTCTCCCCGATCTGGTTGCCCACCGCGTTCCGGTCGGTCGCGGTCGAGCTGGCGAACCAGGCCCACCACGTCGCGAGGTAGGTCCCGATGGGCACCAGCGCCAGGCCCCACGACGCGGGCGGCAGGTCGCGCACCGCGGTGCCGAGCCAGGGCCGGCGCACCCCCGCAGCCCGGCGCGCGCAGACGTCCCACACGACGCTGAGCACGGCGAACGCGGCCAGGAAGTAGATACCCGACCACTTCGCCCCGCAGGCGAGCCCGAGCAGCACTCCGGCGCCGAATCGCCACCAGCGAACGCCCAGCCGCGGGCCGTAGTCGTCGTCGCCGATGCGCCCCTCGGCCACCACCGTCGCCAGCCGCGTCCGGACCTGCTCGCGGTCGACGACCAGCGCGCCGAACGCGGCGAGTACCAGCACCGCCAGGAAGATGTCGAGCATCCCCAACCGGGCCTGCACGTGGCTGGCCCCGTCGGCGATGAGCAGCACACCCGCGACGGCCCCGAGCAGCGTCGAGCGGCTCATCCGCCGCACGATCCGCACGATGAGCAGCACGGCGACCGTGCCCGCGACCGCCGCCGAGAACCGCCACCCCCAGGCGTTGTAGCCGAAGAGCAGCTCGCCGACCGCGATGAGCTGCTTGCCCAGCGGCGGGTGCACGACGAGTTCGTAGCCCGGGTTGTCCGCCACGCCCCCGGTGCGCAGCATCTGCCAGGCCTGCGGGACGTAGTGCTTCCCGTCGAAGACCGGTGTGCCGCCGTCGGTGGGATGGCCCAGGTTCCAGAAGCGCACCAGCCCGCCCAGCAGCGCCAGGGTCAGCGCGACCGCCCACCCGCGACGCCGGTCGTCCAGCGTCCTGGGCAGCAGCCGGCTCAACGGGCCGGGCGGCGGGCCCTGGTGCGGCGGCAGCTCCCCGACACCCACCAGCGGGTCGTCGGTGCCCTGGGCCACGGTCACGCGCCCGATCGTATTCGCGTGAACGGGCAACCGTGTTCTGGTGCCCGATAGCACTCGCGAGCACGCGCTAACGTGCATGTCATGGACGATTCGCCCGGACGGCTGGTGCTGGCGGCGACACCTCTGGGGGACTCCCGGGACGCCTCGCCTCGCCTACTGGCCGCACTGGCGTGCGCCGATGTGGTGGCCGCCGAGGACACGCGGCGGTTGCGTGCGCTGGCGGCCGCGCTCGACGTCACCGTGACCGGCCGGGTGGTCTCGCATTACGACGCGGTGGAGGCCGCGCGGGTCCCCGCGCTGCTCGGTGCGGTGCGCGAGGGGCGGACCGTGCTGGTGATCACCGATGCCGGCATGCCCGCGGTATCGGACCCCGGGTTCGCGCTGGTGTCGGCCGCGGTGGCTGCGGGGCTGCCGGTGACGTGCCTGCCGGGGCCCTCGGCGGTGACCACCGCGCTGGCCGTCGCCGGGTTGCCCTGTGAGCGGTTCTGCTTCGAGGGGTTCGCGCCGCGCAAGCCCGGCCCGCGCCGGCGTTGGCTGGAGAATCTGGTTGCCGAGCCGCGTACCTGCGTGTTCTTCGAGTCGCCACACCGGGTGGCCGCGACGCTGGCCGACGCGGCCGAGGTGCTCGGCGCTGCGCGGGCCGCCGCGGTGTGTCGCGAGCTGACCAAGCCCTACGAAGAGGTCCGACGGGGTGGTCTCGGCGAGCTGGCGTCCTGGGCGGCGGACGGCGTGCGCGGCGAGGTGACCGTGGTGCTGGCCGGCGCCGCCCCACCCGACCCGCCCGACGTCGCCGATCTGGTGCCCCAGGTGGCGTCGCGGGTCGAGACGGGCCAACGTCTCAAGGACGCGGTGGCCGAGGTCGCCGATGCCCACCCCGGTGTGCCCAAGCGCGCGCTCTACCAGGCAGCTGTGGACAGGTCGTGAGTGGCGATACGAGCCAGGGCTCGTATCGCCACTCACAGGTGCAGCAGCGCCAGCAGCGGGGCGGCCTTGGTCTCGCATTCGGCCCATTCGGCGGCCGGGTCGGAGTCGGCGGTGATGCCGCCACCGACCCCGAACCAGACGTCGCCACCGTGGAACTCGTAGCTGCGGATGGCCACGGACAGCTCGGTACCCGCGACCGGTGAGGCCAGCCCGACGGCGCCGCAGTAGACCTCCCTGGGGGCGGTCTCCAGCGCGGTGATCACCTGCAGCGCCCGGGACTTCGGCGCCCCCGTCACCGAGGCGGGCGGGAACGTCGCGGCGAGCAGGGCGGCGTCGTCGATCCCGGCTGCGAGTCGTCCCTCCACTGTCGACACGAGGTGCCACACCCCGGGATGGGGCTGCACGTCGAGCAGCCGGGGCACCGTCACGCTCCCTGTCTCGCACACCCTGCCGAGGTCGTTACGGGCCATGTCGACGATCATCACGTTCTCCGCGACGTCCTTGACCGAGTGCCGCAGCCGCTCGGCGTTGGCGGCGTCGGCCGGCCCGCGGCGGGGCAGCGTGCCCTTGATCGGCGCGGTCGTGACCACGCGCCCGTGCCGGGCCAGGAAGAGCTCGGGCGACAGCGACGCGACCGCGCCCCAGCCACCCGCGACGAACGCCGCGCGGCACGGGGCCAGCCGCGCGGCCCCGGTGGCGAAGAGCTCGAGCGGGTCACCGGCGAACCGCGCGGCGAAGCGGGTGCACACGTTGACCTGGTAGACCTCGCCCGCCGCGATCTCCTCCCGCGCGCGGCGCACCGCGGTGCGGTACGCGCCCGCGTCCGGGTGCTGCAGCTGCGATGTGCACCACGGCCGGGGCGGCGGGTCGTCCGACCGAGCCACCAGGGCGGCCAGCTCGTCGCAGCGCCTGCTGCCGGCCCCGCTGACGAGCTCCTCGTACCACCAGTTGCCCTCCCGGTCCCGGCGCAGCAGGTGATCGGCCCAGCCCCAGGCGGCGCGCGGCAGGCGAGATCCCGCACCGGCGTAGCCGAGGTAGCCGATCCACCCGCCTCCGATCGCCCCGGCCGCCTCGGCCGTGATGGGCACCTCCGGCGGCGATGGCAGCGGTGGCGGCGGCCCTGCAGCCGCCTCGATCCGCACCGACGGGGCGAGCACCGCGCCGCCACCGAACCAGTCTCCGGTCAGCGCGGCGGGCGGCGGCAGCCCGCGGCGTCGCGCCCGCGACGACAGCCGGCGCAACACCCGCCACGGCTCGGCGTCGCCCGGGAGTGCCCGCGCCTCGACCCGCATGTCAAGCTCTGTGGACAGGTCGTGAGTGGCGATACGAGCCCTGGCTCGTATCGCCACTCACAGGTGTCAGCAAGTAGTTGTCGGGGTCGAACCGGCGGGTCCGCCTGCGGAAGCCTCTGGTCAGGCCCGGCCACAACGCGGTGTTGCGCCCCTGGTCGTCGAGGTACCAGCTGTGGCAGCCGCCCGCGCCCCACACCGTGGTCTGAGCCCGCACCTGCACGTCGGCCACGAAGGCCGACTGCGCCTGGGGGCGCACCTCGACCGCGGCGACGTCCCGGTCGGCCATCACGCGCAGCGCGTCGAGCACGTACTCGAGCTGCGACTCGATGGCCAGCACCACCGAGTTGTGTCCCAGCGCGCTGTTGGGGCCCAGCAGCAGGAACAGGTTCGGGAAGCCGGCCACCGCCGTGCCCAGGTAGGCCTGCGCGCCCTGCGACCACGTGTCGGCGAGCAGCCGCCCGTTGCGGCCGCGCAGCCGGCGAGCGACCGGCGGGTGGGCGACGTCGAACCCGGTCCCGAGGAGGAGCGCGTCGACACCGCGCTCGGCCCCGTCGGCCGTGACGACGCTGCGCTCGCGCACCTCCCGGATCGGCTCGGGGACCAGCTCGACGTCCGGGCGGCGCAGCGCGGGGTAGTAGTCGCTGGAGCGCAGCACCCGCTTGCAGCCCATCGGGTAGCCGGGGGTCAGCGCCGCACGAAGCGCCGGCTCGGGGACCTGCCGGCGCAGGTGGGCCCGTGCCAGCAGCCCCACGGCCCGCATCACCCTCGGGGACGCGAACCCGATCATCGAGCACTCCCGTCCCCAGTAGACCGCGGCGCGCAGCAGCCGCTGCAGTCCCGGGACGGTGCGCGCGGCGGCGCGTTCCAGCGCCGTCCTGGTTCGGTTGCTGCGGGGCAGGATCCACGGCGCGCTGCGCTGGAAGACGTGTACCTGACTGGCCCGGCCGGCCAGCTCGGGCACGAGCTGCACCGCCGAGGCGCCGGTGCCGACCACCGCCACGCGCGCCCCGTCGAGATCGTGGGAATGGTCCCAGCGGGCGGAGTGGAACGCAGGCCCCGCGAACCGGTCGAGGCCGGGCAGCTGCGGTACCGCCGGCTCGCTGAGCTGGCCCGATCCCGAGACCAGCACGGTGGCCGTCAGCCGGCCCTGCGACGTGTCGATCTCCCAGTGACCGGACCCGTGGTCCCACCGCGCCTCGAGCACCTCGTGGTGCAGCCGCAGGTGACGGTGCAGCCGGTAGCGGCGCGAGCAGTCCACGAGGTAGCGCTGGATCTCCGGCTGCGGGGAGAAGCGGGCGCTCCAGTCCGGGTTCGGCGCGAACGAGAACGAGTACAGCACCGACGGCACGTCGCAGGAGCAGCCCGGGTAGGTGTTGTCGCGCCAGGCGCCTCCCACCTCCCCGGCGCGCTCGAGCACGACGAAGTCGTCGATGCCCCGCTGTTTGAGCCGGATCGCCATGCCCAGGCCGGCGAACCCGGAGCCGATGACGGCCACGCGCACGTGCGACACAGGGCCGAAGTCCGTCATGGGTGTCGTCCTCCGTGCGACTACAGAACCGTCCAGCCACCGACGGCGCCGGCTCAACGGTAACCCGGCACGGCGGCCCGACCCGGGTGACCTCACGCACGCCGCGCGCGAAGCGGATGTCGTTTCCCGTCCCGCTACCGGCGGTCATAGGGTGAGACCATGAGCAACCCCGTGCTGACCGCCGTGGCGTGGCCCTACGCCAACGGGCCCCGGCACATCGGCCACATCTCCGGCTTCGGTGTGCCCTCCGACATCTTCGCGCGCTACCAGCGGATGGCGGGCAACCGGGTGCTCATGGTGTCGGGTACCGACGAGAACGGCACGCCGATCCAGGTGCAGGCCGATGCCGAGGGCGTGACGCCCCGCGAGCTCGCGGACAAGTACAACCGGATGATCGTCGAGGACCTGCACGGGCTGGGGCTGTCCTACGACCTGTTCACCCGCACCACCACGGCCAACCACCACCGGGTCGTGCAGGACCTGTTCCTGGCGTTGCACCGCAACGGCTACGTGCTGACGCGCAGCGCGCTCGGTGCGATCAGCCCGTCGACCGGGCGCACCCTGCCCGACCGCTACGTCGAGGGCACCTGCCCGATCTGCGGCTACGACGGGGCGCGCGGCGACCAGTGCGACAACTGCGGCAACCAGCTCGATGCCGCGGACCTGATCAACCCGCGGTCGCGGATCAACGGCGAGAAGCCCGAGTTCATCGAGACCGAGCACCTGTTCCTGGACCTGCCGGCCTTCACCGAGGCACTCGGCTCGTGGCTGTCCACCCGCACCGAGTGGCGCTCCAACGTGCTCAAGTTCTCGATGAACCTGCTCGACGACCTGCGCCCCCGGCCGATCACCCGTGACCTGGACTGGGGCGTGCGGGTGCCGCTGGACGGCTGGCGTGACGCACCGATGAAGCGGTTCTACGTCTGGTTCGACGCGGTGATCGGCTACCTGTCGGCGTCGGTCGAGTGGGCGCGGCGAACCGGCGACCCCGACGCCTGGAAGCAGTGGTGGTGCGACCCGGATGCGGTCTCGTACTACTTCATGGGCAAGGACAACATCACCTTCCACTCGCAGATCTGGCCGGCCATGCTGCTCGGCCAGAACGGCGCGGGCGACCGCGGCGGCCAGGCCGGTGCGTTCGGCGCCCTGAACCTGCCCACCGAGATCGTCTCCAGCGAGTTCCTCACGATGAGCGGCTCGAAGTTCTCCACATCGCGGGGCACCGTCATCTACGTCGGGGACTTCCTGCGCGAGTTCGGTCCGGACACGCTGCGCTACTTCCTGGCCGTCGCCGGTCCTGAGAACCAGGACACCGCCTTCACCTGGGACGAGTTCGTCCGCCGGATCAACTTCGAGCTCGCCAACGAGTGGGGCAACCTGGTCAACCGCTCGATCTCGATGGCACACAAGAACGTGGGCGCGGTGCCGCGGCCGGCCGCACCGGCCCGGGCCGACGCCGAGCTGCTCGAGACCGCGCGCAGCGCGTTCGGCACCGTCGGGAACCTGCTGGCGCGCAACCGGTTCAAGGCGTCGCTGACCGAGGCCATGCGGGTCGTCTCGGCGGCGAACAAGTACTTCTCCGAGCAGGCGCCGTGGAAGCGCGCCGACGACCCGGAGCGGCGCGACACCATCCTGCACACCGCGCTGCAGGTCGTCTCGGACTGCAACACGCTGCTGACCCCGTTCCTGCCGCACGGTGCGCAGCGGGTGCACGAGCAGCTCGGCGGGACCGGGTTGTGGGCCGCCCAGCCGGAGATCCGCGAGGTCGCCGAAGCGGATGCGCCGGGTTACCCCGTGCTGATGGGGGACTACGCCGCCGAGCGGGCGTGTTGGGAGTCGGCGCCGATCGAGGTCGGCCGCCCGCTGGCCAAGCCCACCCCGCTGTTCGCCAAGCTCGACTCGGAGCTGGGTGACACCGGCCCGTCCTGGGCGCCGATCGCAGGATGAACCGTCGAGGGTTGCCCCCGGCTCCCGAGCCGCTGCCGGCCGCGGTGGTCGACGCGCACACCCACCTCGACGCCTGCGGTGCCACCGACGCGGCCGGGGTACGCGCGGCGCTCGACCGCGCGCAGGCCGTCGGCGTCAGGGGGGTGGTCACGGTCGCCGACGACATGGCCGCGGCACGGTGGGCGGTGCAGGCGTCGGAATGCGACGACCGGGTGCACGCCGCGGTGGGGCTGCACCCGACCCGGACCACGACGTTCACCGAGGCCGAGCGCGAGGAGATCGAGCGGCTGGTGGCACACCCCCGCGTGGTGGCCGTGGGTGAGACCGGCCTGGACTACTACTGGACTCGGTTCGATCCGGATGGCTCCCCACCGGCCGCGCAGCGCGAGGCCTTCCGCTGGCATATCGCGCTGGCCAAGCGGGTGGGCAAGCCGCTGATGATCCACGACCGCGAGGCGCACGACGACGTGCTGTCGATCCTGGCCGACGAGGGTCCACCGGAGACGGTCGTCCTGCACTGCTTCTCCGGTGACGCGGCGATGGCGAGATACTGCGTCGCCGCCGGACACGTGCTGTCCTTCGCCGGCACGGTGAGCTTCCGCAATGCCCGTGCGCTGCGGGAGGCAGCCGTGCTGGTGCCCGACGGGCAGCTGCTCGTCGAGACCGACGCCCCGTTTCTGACCCCGCACCCGCACCGCGGCCGGCCCAACGAGCCGGTCAACCTGCCCTACACGGTGCGTGACCTGGCCGTGCTGCGCGGTCAGGACGTCGCCGGTCTCGCGGCGTCGACCAGCGCGGTGGCCGCGCGGGTGTTCGGCGTCTGAGAGCACGTCCCACCGCACCGGCATCCGGGAACTTCGGCGTGACCGATACCGCTCGTCGCTCCCAGGTGTGTGGTGGTCGACACGCCGTAGCGTGTTTCCTTGGTCTGGTCGGCACCAGCAGTTATCGTCTCGTGACCGGAAGCCGGGATGGGGAAGTCCCGGGTGCGAGCACGGTGGACGGGTAGCTCGGCCAGAGCCGCCCGAACGGCCGCCGTGAGAAGTTCCGTCGGAGTCGGGTCGGCGGATGCGCCTCGCTCCCTCCTCTGCCCGGACGCTCGACAGCTGGGAACCAGGTGACCACACGGACCTTCGTGAGGGCTGTTCTCGTCGCCCTCATCCTGGCCCTCACCGCCGGTAGCGCCACTGCCCTCGCTATGAACAAGACCGTGACGGTCGCGGTCGACGGCAAGGAGCGCACCATCAGCACCTTCGCCAGGACAGTGGGCGGTGCGCTGGAATCGGCGGGGCTGCAGGCCGACAACAAGGACACCCTCGCCCCCACCGCCGAATCCGGTGTCGCGGACGGCAGCCGGGTGGTGCTCAACCGCGGCCGGTTGCTCTCGCTGACGGTCAACGGGCAGCAGCGCGAGCTGTGGACGACCGCGGTCACCGTCGGCGAGGCGCTGCGTCAGCTCGGGATGCGCGCCGACGGCGTCAAGGCCTCGGCGGACCGGTCCCGGCGCATCCCGTTGCAGGGCATGCAGCTCAACGTGCGCACCGCCAAGCCGCTGCTGCTCTACGACGGCGGTGCGCCACCCCGCATCATCACCACCTCGGCGCCGACCGTGCGCGACCTGCTCGCAGCGCAGGGTGCACCGCTGGGGCCCCGGGACACGGTGGTCCCGGAGCCGACCGCACCGGTGGCGCCCGGCATGCACATCGAGGTGACCCGGGTGCAGGTCGAGGAGGTGCGCGAGACCCGGTCCGTGCCGCCACCGGTGGAGCGCGTCGAGGACTCCGAGCTGCCCAGCGGTGAGGAGGTCGTCGAGTCGGAGGGCACGCCCGGTGAGGAGATCGTGACCTACCGGGTGACGACCACCGACGGCGAGGAGACCGGCCGCGAGGAGATCGACGTCGAGACCACCGTGGAGCCCGAGCCACGGACGGTGCGGGTCGGCACCCAGGAGGCGCCCGAGGTCAGCGACGGCTCGGTGTGGGACCGGCTCGCGCAGTGCGAGTCCGGCGGCGACTGGTCGACCAACACCGGCAACGGCTACTACGGCGGCTTGCAGTTCGACAAGAGCACGTGGGACGCCTACGGCGGTGGCCAGTACGCGGACTACCCGCACGAGGCCAGCCGTGAGGAGCAGATCGCGGTGGCCGAGAAGGTGCGCGACTCCCGCGGCGGGTACGGCGCGTGGCCGTCGTGCTCGTCGCAGCTGGGGCTCGACTGAGCAACGACCCCACCCCCGCCGGTCCCGCGTTGCTGGGGCCGGCGGAGGTGCGTTCGCTGGCATCGCGGCTGCACCTCCGCCCGACGAAGCGGCTCGGGCAGAACTTCGTGCACGATGCGAACACGGTGCGCCGGATCGTCGCCACCGCGGGACTCGACCCCGCCGACGTGGTGCTCGAGGTGGGACCCGGGCTCGGCTCGCTGACGCTTGCGCTGCTGGCGTCGGCGCGGCGCGTGCTGGCCGTCGAGATCGATCCGGTACTGGCGGCGGCGCTGCCCAGCACGGTCGCCGACCGGGCACCCGGGTGGGCCGGCCGGCTGCGGGTACTGGCCGCCGACGCGTTGCGCGCCGACGCGGGCGAGCTGGCCGCCGCGGCCGGTGCCCAGCCCACCGCGCTGGTGGCCAACCTGCCCTACAACGTCGGCGTCCCGGTACTGCTGCACCTGCTCGCCGAGCTGTCGTCGCTGCGCCGCGGGCTGGTGATGGTGCAGGCCGAGGTCGCCGACCGGCTGGCCGCCCCGCCCGGCTCCCGTCAGTACGGCGTGCCCAGCGTCAAGGCGGCGTGGTTCGCCGAGGTGCGCCGGGCGGGGCCGGTGCCGCGGGGGGTGTTCTGGCCGGTGCCCAACGTCGACTCGGGGCTGGTCACGTTCACCCGCAGGGCCCCGCCCGCCGCGGTGGATCGGGCCGCGGTCTTCGCCGTCGTCGACGCCGCGTTCGCCCAGCGCCGCAAGACGCTGCGGGCGGCGCTGCGCACCTGGGCCGGCTCGGCCGCCGACGCCGAGCGGGTGCTCCGCGCGGCGGGTGTCGACCCCTCGGCCCGCGGCGAGGCGCTGACCATCACCGACTTCGCCGCCATCAGCGCCGCGCGTCCCGTGAGTGGCGATGCGAGCTAGTACTACAGGGCTAGATCGTTCTACTGGTGGTGATAGTCGCTGGTCAGGGG
>WHSY01000104.1 GCA_009379815.1 Pseudonocardiaceae bacterium | reverse complement strand
TGGTGGAGCTGGAGCGCCACGGGGTGATCCGCCCGGGTGCGGCGGGCTTCTACGATGTGGATGCGGTGGCGGTGGCCAGGATCGCTGCGGCCATGACCGAGTTCGGCCTCGAGGCACGGCATCTGCGATCCTTCCGCGCCGCTGCCGACCGCGAGGTCGGGCTGCTCGCCCAGCTCGCGGCGCCGGTGAGCCGCAAGCACGATCCCGACGCGCACGCCAGGGCGGACGAGATGGTGCGCGAGCTCGCGGCGCTGTCAGTGCGACTGCACGCGCTGCTCGTCAAGACCGGACTGCGGGGCCAGATCAACGGCTGATTTCCGGTTGCCCGATCCGCTCGGCATCGGGCGCGAGCCGCGTGTAGCGTCGCGGGTAGCGGCGGCGGCATGCTGGGGCGACCCGGAATCCGTCACCGGGACGACGATCCTCGAGGCACCCGGGAGGCGGGGTGCGGCAGGAGGGAGCGCGACGCGATGAGCGAAATGCGTGTCGTCGGGGTCCGGGTGGAACTGCCGGCGAACCAGCCGATCCTGTTGCTGCGGGAGACCGAGGGAGAGCGCTACCTGCCCATCTGGATCGGTTCCGGTGAAGCGACCGCAATCGCCCTGGAGCAGCAGGGCGTGCAGCCGGCGCGGCCGATGACCCACGATCTGCTGCGCGATGTGATCACCGCGCTGGGACGCGAGCTGCAGCAGGTCAGGATCACCGAGCTGCAGGAGGGCACCTTCTTCGCGGAGCTGGTGTTCGACGGCGAGGTGCGGGTCTCGGCGCGGCCCAGCGACTCCGTGGCGCTGGCACTGCGTGCCGGGGTGTCCATCCACGCCGACGAGGACGTGCTCTCCGAGGCGGGCCTGCTCATCCCGGACGAGCAGGAGGACGAGGTCGAGAAGTTCAAGGAGTTCTTGGACCAGGTCTCGCCGGAGGACTTCCGCGGAGCCGACACCTGACCCCGGGTCGCGGTAACCCTCGAGCTGAGGTGGAGGTTTAGGTCTCCGCGCGTCGCGTTGACCGGTCACCGCCCTCGTCCTACCGTCATCCACAGGCGAATCGTGTTCGTGTGATTCGTTCCGGCTGACCGGCGCGCCGGGGTCCGACAGTGCCGACCCTGGTGCCACGTACCGGTCCGAGCGTGGGGAGGCACGGGTGGTGGACGGACCGCACGGCGGAGCGGACACCCCGTCCCGAGACGGGTCGAGACCGGGGGAGCCGGTCACGGGTGGGTCGATGCAAGACGCGGCCGAGTACGCGGCCGACCAGGGCACGTTGTTCCCCGATTCGGCGCTGGCCGGGAGTGTGCCCGACGAGCTCGTCGGCTACCGGGGTCCCGCGGCATGCCAGCTCGCCGGGATCAGTTACCGCCAGCTCGACTACTGGACACGCACCGGTCTCGTCGTGCCGTCGATCCGTAGCGCGACCGGGTCGGGAACCCAGCGGCTGTACTCCTTCAAGGACCTGCTCGTCCTCAAGGTCGTGAAGCGGCTGCTGGACACGGGGGTGTCGCTGCATAACATCCGACTCGCGGTGGAGCACCTGCGCCGCCGCGGGGTCCACGACCTCGCCCGGATCACGCTGTTCAGCGACGGCACCACGGTGTACGAGTGCACCTCCACCGAGGAGGTCGTCGACCTGTTGCAGGGTGGCCAGGGTGTCTTCGGCATCGCCGTCAGCGGGGCGATCCGCGAGATCGCCGGGTCGATCAGCCAGTTCCCGGCCGAGCGTGCCGACGGCGGCGAGGTCGCCACGGCCCCGGAGGACGAGCTCACCCAGCGTCGCCGCACCCGTCGCATCAGCTGACGCCCCGCCGGGGTGTCCGGCGAGCCGGCCCGCCGCCGGCAGGGTAGGGTAGTGCGGGTAGTCGCCAATCCCGTGCGGGAGAGTCCCGGGTGTGAGCCCGGGCGCCGAAGGAGCAACCCCTCCCCGGAACCTCTCAGGCGGCCAGGACCGCACGGATGAGACGCCTCTGGAAAGTGGTGGCGCCGAGCCACCCGCCGACGGGGAAAGCCGGCACCGGTTGCCGGTGAATCTCTCAGGCGCCCGCGGTTGCGGGCGGTGACAGAGGGGGAGGGCCGACCGGGCAGGTTGCCCGGCCGCCCGAGCCTGAGGTCCGGAGGTCAGCAGACGATGAGCTCGACCGAGCGACTGCCCCTTGCCGCCCTGGAGCACGGCACCCCCTTCGCCGACCGGCACGTCGGCCCCGGACCGGGCGAGATCGCCCGGATGCTGGAGACGATCGACGTCGGGTCCCTGGAGGAGCTCGCGCAGCGCGCAGTGCCGTCCGCACTGCTCGATCGCGATGCCGTGCCGGAATTGCCCGAACCCGCCACCGAGAGCCAGGCACTGGCCGAGCTGCGTGAGCGCGCGGGCCGCAACCGTCCGGGGGTGCCGATGATCGGCCTGGGCTACCACGGCACGGTCACGCCACCGGTGATCCGCCGCTCGATACTGGAGAACCCGGCCTGGTACACGGCCTACACGCCCTACCAGCCGGAGATCTCCCAGGGCCGGCTCGAGGCGTTGCTCAACTTCCAGACCATGGTGTCGGACCTGACCGCCCTGCCGGTCGCCAACGCCTCGATGCTCGACGAGGCCACCGCCGCGGCCGAGGCCATGACCCTGCTGCGCCGCGCCGGGCGCTCGACATCGGCGAGGTTCGTCGTCGACGAGGACACGCTGCCGCAGACTCTCGCGGTGCTCGCCACCCGCGCCGAGCCGCTGGACATCGAGCTCGACGTCGCGGACCTGTCCGACGGCCTGCCGGACGGGGAGTGCTTCGGTGTCCTGCTGTCCTACCCCGGCCCATCCGGGGCGCTGCGCGACCATTCCGAGCTGGTGTCGCAGGCGCACGAGCGGGGCGCGATGGTCGTCGTGGCGGCCGACCCGCTCGGGCTGACGCTGCTGCGGCCACCCGGTGAGATCGGCGCGGACGCCGCGGTCGGGTCCACCCAGCGCTTCGGCGTCCCGATGGGCTTCGGCGGCCCGCATGCCGCCTACCTCGCCGTTCGCGACGGGCTGGCCCGGCAGCTGCCGGGACGGCTGGTCGGTGTGTCGGTCGACGCCGACGGCGCGCCCGCCTACCGCCTCGCGCTGCAGACCCGTGAGCAGCACATCCGTCGCGAGCGCGCCACCAGCAACATCTGCACCGCGCAGGTGCTGCTCGCCGAGATGGCCTCGATGTACGCGGTGTATCACGGGCCGGAGGGCCTGCGGGCGATCGCGACCAGGGCGCACCGGATGGCGGCGGTGCTGGCGGCCGGCCTGCGCGACGGCAACGTCGAGGTCGTCCACCGCGGATTCTTCGACACCGTGCTGACCCGCGTGCCCGGACGGGCCGACGACGTCGTCGCCGCCGCGAGGGACCGGGGTGTGGCGCTTCGCCGGGTCGACCCCGACCACGTCGGGATCTCGTGCGACGAGACCACCACCCGCGCGCACCTCGCGCTGGTGTGGGAGTCCTTCGGAGTCAGCCCCCGGCCGATCAACGACCTCGACCAGGACACCCGCGACGCGCTGCCGGGCGAGCTGCGCCGGGAGAGCGACTACCTCACCCACCCGGTCTTCACCTCGCATCGCAGCGAGACCGCGCTGCTGCGCTACACCCGCGCGCTGGCCGACAAGGACCTGGCACTGGACCGGAGCATGATCCCGCTCGGTTCGTGCACCATGAAGCTCAACGCGGCCGCCGAGATGGAACCGATCACCTGGCCCGAGTTCGCGAACCTGCACCCGTTCGCGCCGGCTGCCGACGCCGCCGGACTCGTCGAGGTCGCCGAGGACCTGCAGCGCTGGTTGGCTCAGCTCACCGGCTACGACGCGGTCAGCCTGCAGCCCAACGCGGGCAGCCAGGGCGAGTTCGCCGGGCTGCTCGCGGTACGCACGTACCACCGCAGCCGCGGCGAGGACCGCCGGGACGTGTGCTTCATCCCGGCTAGCGCGCACGGCACCAACGCGGCCTCGGCCGTCATGGCGGGGATGCGGGTGGTCGTGGTGGGCACGACGCCCGACGGCGACGTCGACCTCGACGACCTGCGTTCCAAGATCGCCGAACACCGCGACGACCTCGCCGCGATCATGATCACGTACCCGTCGACGCACGGGGTGTACGAGGAGACCATCGGTGACGTGTGCGCTCTCGTGCACGATGCCGGCGGGCAGGTCTACGTCGACGGGGCCAACCTCAACGCGCTGCTCGGGCTGGCCAGGCCGGGGCGCTTCGGTGCCGACGTCAGCCACCTGAACCTGCACAAGACGTTCTGCATTCCGCACGGTGGCGGCGGTCCCGGCATCGGCCCCATCGGGGTGCGGGCCCACCTCACGCCGTTCCTGCCGGGGCACCCGTTCACCGATCCGGACGCTGCCGTGGGTCCGGTCAGCGCGGCGCCGTGGGGCAGTGCGTCGATCCTGCCGATCTCGTGGGCCTACGTGCGGATGATGGGCGGCGACGGGTTGCGCCGGGCGACGCTGACCGCGGTCGCCGCGGCCAACTACGTCGCCCGGCGGCTCGACGAGCACTTCCCGGTGCTCTACACCGGGCGCGACCACGGCTCGACGCCCGGCGAGCGCGGGTTCGTCGCCCACGAGTGCATCCTCGACCTGCGGCCACTGAACAAGGCCACCGGCGTCACCGTCGACGACGTCGCCAAGCGCCTGGCCGACTACGGCCTGCACGCCCCGACCATGTCGTTCCCGGTGGCCGGCACGCTGATGGTCGAGCCGACCGAGAGCGAGGACCTCGCCGAGATCGACCGGTTCTGCGACGCGATGATCGCGATCCGGCACGAGATCGACCGGCTCGTCGCGGGGGAGTGGCCGGAGGACGACAACCCGCTGCGCCATGCCCCGCACACCGCGGCAAGCCTGGCCGACAAGTGGGACCACCCATACAGCCGGGAGGTGGCCGCGTACCCGATGGGCGTGACGGCGGACAAGGTGTGGCCGCCGGTGCGCCGGATCGACCAGGCGCACGGCGATCGCAACCTCGTCTGCTCCTGCCCGCCGATCGAGGCCTTCAGCTCCTGACGTCGGCTTCGGCCTCGTCACCGGGCCGGCGCACCACCGGCACCTCCGGTGGGATGGCTGGTCTGTGACGCCGTACGCGCACGATACGATGGGCCCACGTGACGACCGTCGTAGGTCTGCTTCTGACCAGGCCGCGCTGACTTCGGCAGGAGCCGGCGCAGCCAGCGCGACGAGCCCGTGCGGAACGGCGGGCGCTTTTCTCGTGCCGGTTTCGGGCGTACGAGCAGCAGAAGGGATCAGCGAACTGATGGCCGAAGCATCTCCGACGCCGTGGGGGCGCTCGGCGCCGGGGCGGCCGGGCAGGGCACACAGCGCTCCAGTCGCTGGTGCGCTTGCCGAGAAGACCGGCTCCGTGTCCCGCGATGAGGTAGAGATGGACGAGCCAGAGCACAACTCGCGGGAGGTGTACGACCCGCATTCGATCGTCGACAAGTGGATCCGCGTGTGGGAGCAGCGGCGGGTGTTCGAGGCGAGCGGTCTCACCGACGACGAAGGCGACGACCGGTCACGCGCGTATGTCGTCAGCATGTACCCCTATCCGTCGGGTGACCTCCACATGGGCCATGCCGAGGCGTACTCGATCAGCGATGCTGTCGCGCGATTTCTCCGGATGCGCGGCTATAACGTGTTGAATCCCATCGGGTGGGATTCGTTCGGTCTGCCGGCGGAGAACGCGGCATTCCGGCGGGACCTCGATCCTCGGTTGTGGACCTACGCCAATATCGAGGTGCAGGCCGAGTCATTCCGCAAGCTGGGGGTGTCGTTCGACTGGCGCACACGCCTGCACACGTCGGATCCGGGGTACTACCGGTGGAACCAGTGGCTATTCTTGCGAATGTACGAACACGGCCTGGCGTATCGAAAGTCCGCTCCCGTCAATTGGTGTCCGGTCGATCAGACAGTGCTCGCCAATGAGCAGGTCCTCCACGGGCGCTGTGAGCGCTGTGGATCCGAGGTTGCTCAGCGGGATCTCACTCAGTGGTTCTTCCGGACATCTCAGTACGCGCAGCGGCTGCTCGACGACATGGCACAGCTCGAGGGCCGGTGGCCGGACGATGTTCTCGCCATGCAGCGGAACTGGATCGGCCGCTCTGCCGGTGCCTACGTCGACTTCCGGATCGATGGTCGAGATGAGCCCGTGCGAGTGTTCACCACGAGACCGGACACGCTCTTCGGCGCGACATTCTTCGTGGTGGCCGCTGACGCACCATTGGCCGAGGAGTTGTGTTCGCCTGAGCAGTACGGTGAATTTATGGCGTACCGGGAGAAGGTTCTCACCGAGACGGAGATGGACCGCCTGGCCGCCGACCGACCGAAGACCGGCGTCTATTTGAACCGGCATGCGATCAACCCGGTCAATGGCGAAGAGATTCCGATATATGCGGCGGATTATGTGCTGTCCGGGTACGGCACCGGTGCGATCATGGCGGTCCCCGCCCACGACCAGCGCGACCTGGACTTCGCACGGGCCATGGGCGTGGTGGTGCGTGTCGTCGTGGATACCGGCGAGCCGGATCCCAGGGAGACCGGGGTCGCCACGTCCGGTGGCGGAATCCTCGTCAACTCCGGCCAGCTCAACGGACTGCGCATGGCGGAGGCGATCGCTGCCATCACCTCGGACCTGGAGCGACGAGGCCTGGGCGAGTCCGCTGTCACATACCGGTTGCGTGATTGGCTCTTGTCGCGTCAGCGCTACTGGGGCACGCCGATCCCCATCATCCACTGCCCGTCGTGCGGCGAAGTGCCGGTGCCGGATCAACAGCTGCCGGTCAGATTGCCGGAGTCCGGCTACGAGCTGCGCCCCGAGGGCGGTAAGGCGCCGTTGGCCAGCGCGACCGAGTGGGTTCACGTGGTATGTCCATTGTGTTCCGGCGACGCTGAGCGCGACACCGACACGATGGACACCTTCGTCGACTCATCCTGGTACTTCCTGCGATACCCAGATCCGCACTACGACGCTGGGCCCTTCGATCCGGCTGGGGTGCGACGCTGGTTGCCGGTGGACGAGTATGTCGGTGGCAAGGAACATGCTACCGGTCATCTGATGTATGCCCGATTCGTCACCAAGGCACTTTACGACATGGACTTGGTGCACTTCGCCGAACCGTTCACACGATTGACCAACCAAGGTCAGGTCATCATGAACGGGCGGGCGATGAGCAAGAGTCTCGACAATCTCGTCGACCTGCAGGAACAACTCACCCGGTACGGGCCGGACGCGGTACGAGTGACCATGGTGTTCGCGGGCCCCGCCGAAGAGGACATCGACTGGGCCGACGTGTCTCCCACCGGTTCTGTCAAATGGCTGGCGAGGGTGTGGCGGCTCGCCGGTGAGGTCCACCCCGCCGGTCACGAGGAGACCGAGCGTGGTGACCTGACGGTACGCCAACGCGTGCACCGTCTCATCGAGGAGACCACGAGTCTGATGGAGGGCAAGCGTCTCAATGTCGCCGTAGCTCGGTTGATGGAACTGACTTCCGTGCTTCGTAAGGCAATCGACAGTGGGCCAGGTGCGACTGATCCGGCTGTGCGGGAGGGCGCTGAGTGCCTTGCGCGGATGCTCTCCTGTTTCGCTCCATTCACCGCCGAGGAAGTCTGGGAGCGCCTCGGCGGGAGGCCGTCCGTGATCGAGTACGGTTGGCCGCAAGCCGACCCAGCCCTCGTGGCTCAGGAGACCGTCACGTGCGTGGTGCAGGTTGCAGGGAAGGTGCGCGACCGTCTCGAGGTGCGACCGACCGTCGCCGACGAAGAGCTGCGAGAGCTGGCCATGCGATCGGAGAAGGTCCACCGGGCACTGGGCGGCGCGCAGATCCAGAAGGTGATCATCAAGGCACCGGCCCTCGTCAACGTCGTACCGAGAAAGTCCTGACGGACGGAGGCTGCGACGGTGTGCGGCCCCTTCGTGCCAGCACGAAGGGGCCCGGCGCCCTGCACGCCGGTGTGCTCGTATACCGGTCCTCGAAGATGTCGATCAGGATCTTGATGCATCCTCAGTGTCCAGCACGGTCCTGCTCCTCCGTGGGATCGAGGTCCCAGGTGTGCATGCTGTCGGGCGAGTCGAGCCACGCCCACTGCCGTCCGCGGGGGTGACGGTGAGGCCGAACCGATCCCAGCCGGGCTCGCCGAGCACCTGCCAGAGTGCGTGGCGTTCCTCGACGATCTGCCAAAGGGCGTGCCGTCCAGCTTCCCATGTGTGCACACCGTCAGTAGCAGCGTGACGGACCTCGCACCAGGAGCCATTCGGGCGCTGAGTACGGCGTTGACAGGGGGCCGTCGTCCGTGTCGGCGCGGAGGCCGAATGAGGTCCCGCGGGGTAGCGCGAAGTGGGCGAAGAACCAGAACGACGTGTGTTCCCAGGGCCGGGTGAGGTCCAGGGTCGGCCACGACAATCGGCCATCCACCTCCTCGCTGCCGCCGTCGCCCTCGACCAACCCGACGAGCGGCTGAATGTACGCCGCCGTATCGCCGATGTGGGCTATGGCGCGGCGGCGCGCAGCTCAGGAAGCCGCGAGCGCGACGAGCGCGTCGAAGGCGGTGCGGAGCTGCAGGGGTATTTCGTCGGCAGTGCGCAGCGACCACGCCATAGCCCGCCCGATCGCCGGCTTCCCGACGCATCCGCTGTCGATCGCGGAGTTGAGCTTCTGCTGCCACTCCTTGCTGAACTTCCCCGTCCGGCACTTCGAGACATCGGCAAACCTCCACTCCCGACCGTCGCGGCGCGGCCACTGCACGTTGGCCACCGCTGTCCACTGCTCGTCGCTGAACATCTCCTCGAACTCGTTCGGCGCCCCGAGGTAGTGGGCGTGCACTGCTGGGTCGATGCCGGCGTTGCGCAGGCTCTGCTCAGAGAAGTGGCGGTTCCGCTTAGTCCGGCAGTCCTCGTCGACGACAAAAGCCACATTTGCGCCCGTTCTTGGCGAGGAACGTGGCAAAGCGCAGCGCACCGATGTCGTTGCCGCAGGCCCACAGCGCGATGCCGGCAGACTGCAGAGTGCGGCCGGTGTGCAGCCGGAACAGCGCTGGGAAAGCCTCCTGTTCGGTGGCGCCCTCCACGCCAACGAAAAGCCGCTCATGGATGAGCACGCTGTTGCGCAGACCCACGGCAGCGGCCATGTCGCGTAGGAACACATCCGTCTCGTCGTAGCCGCTCTCCGGTGCGAGACGGGAGACTCGCGTGACGCCGTCCGTCAGTGTCAAGTGCACGATCTTGTCAAGGTCGACGCCGTCGATGAGGTTCATCGAGTGCGTGGTGATCACCATGCGGACCTGCGGGTCACGGCACTGTCGGCTGATTGTTTCCATGATCGTGCGCTGATGGGTGTAGTCGAGATGCGTGTCCGGTTCGTCGTAGGCGACGACGACGTCACGCCCACCCGCTGACCCGTCGGCGAGTGCCGCGGTGGTCCACTCCCACACGGCGAGGGCGACGCGCCGCGCACGCCCGGAACCAGTGCCGGCCAGGCTCGTCGGTGACTCCTCCGCCTGGGTCACGACCCCTACAGCCTGGAAGCCCTTACCTCCGAGCGATACCGTCGGACGCACCTTCACGGTGCCGAGATCGGAGAAGCAGGACTCGACGTGCTTGCAGAGGTCCGCAGCGTCCGCCTCAAGTCGGCTCACCAGCTGATTTTCCAGTCCAGCGAGCTGGTGTGCGATCTCGGGATCGTCCAGGTGAGCGCGGTACTTGGCGGCAAGCGCCTTCTGCACGGCCGCCTGGGGGCTGACCGGGTCCGCTCCATCGAACGGGAGCAGGACCGGGAGTCGACGGGCCACGCCCGGCGCTGCGGCGACCCACGCTTTCACCTGCGGAAGCGTGCCCGCAAATGTATTCAGCGCCTCCTGCCAGTGCGGCTTATTGGTGCCGCCCTCGGGCTTCACCTCGTACTCCGCCGCGAGTGACTTCATCTCAGGCAGCAGCATCGACTCAACGCTATGTAGCCGCTCGTCCTCTGGCGCTGACCGCAGTACCTCGAGCCGAGAGGTACCGGACTCCGGCACGATCCGACGGATCTGCACTAGCGCTGGCAGGGCGAGATCGCGCTGTTCGTCGTCGTGGAGCGCGAAGCGGCCCTCGACCGTTACATCCGACCCCTCGACCGATGTCCCACGGGTCCTGGCCTCTTCCGGCACGCTCTGGTTGTCGAGCAGCACCTCCAGTGCGAGCAGCACGGTGCTCTTGCCGCTGTCGTTAGCCCCGGTCTACACCGTCGGAGCCAAGATCGGGATGTCGGGCACGTCGACCAGGCAACGCAGCCCGGTGACAGAGAGGGCGTCGAGCCTCATGGCTATCCTCCTGAACGTGGACAATTAGCACAGTGGCAGTTGCTGTGAACTCTGTCAACAGACTGAAGCTGTGGTAGCCTGCATAACACTGACAAGGGAGGGCTTCATGTCCGACGACGCGATGGTGACCGCCGCCGAGGTGGCCAGGCTTGCGGGTGTCGGACGAGCCGCGGTGAGCAACTGGCGCCGCCGTCACGACGACTTTCCCCGAGCCGCGAGCGGCACCGAGACCAGCCCGGTCTTCAAGCTCGCCGACGTCGAGCAGTGGCTGCGGCAGCAGGGCAAGCTCCGGGCCGATCCGGCGGGAGAGCGAATGTGGCAGGAGCTCGACGCCGTGCGCGGGGAGGCGGGGATGGCCGACCTGCTCGCGGTGGTGGGAGCATTCCTGCGCTTGCTCGCGGGCGATCCTCGCGCCACGGCCCTCCTGCAAAGTCCCGACGCCGAGCTCGCGGCTGGCCTGCGAGATGCCGTCGCGGCGGCGCACCCCGAGCTGGCGGGCCTGCTTCTCAGTGAGCTCGACGCCAGCCATGCCCCCCTGCTGCGCGCCGTCGCCGAGCTGGCCGAGGAGAAGGGCGCCGAGGCGACCTTCGCGCAACTGTGCGCCCGCTTCGTCGAGGCCCACGCCCGCCAGGTCGCGGTCACCCCGCCGGAGCTGGCAGGTCTGATGGTCGACCTCGTCGGTCCACCGCGAGGCGTCGTGTTCGATCCGGCCTGCGGGACGGCGTCGGTGCTCGACGTCGCGGCTGACTACAGCGGGGTGGATGCGGTCGGCCAGGAGTACGAGGAGTCGCTGGCCAAGCTCGCCACCGCGCGCCTGGCGTTTCACGACGCCCGCGCCGAGGTTCACGTCGGCGATTCGCTGCGCGCAGACGCCTTCCCCGACCTGCAGGCGCAGGCCGTCGTCTGCAATCCGCCGTTCAACACCCGCAACTGGGGTCATGACGAGCTGATCTCCGACCCGCGGTGGGTATACGGGTTGCCACCACGGGGCGAGTCGGAACTCGCGTGGGTGCAGCACTGCGTGTCGCACGTCGAACCGGGCGGGCTGGCTGTCGTGCTGATGCCGCCGACCGCTGCGTTGCGCTCACCGGGGCGCCGGATCCGCGCCGAGCTACTGCGCCACGGCGCGCTGCGCGCGGTGATGGCGCTGCCGCAGCGCTCGGCGCCACCGCTGGCCATCGGGCTGCATCTGTGGGTGCTGCGCCGCCCGCCCGCGAACGGGTCGGCCGCGTCCGGGCTGCTCGTCGTCGACACCACCGGCGGGCAGCAGGTGAAGGCGACCGAGTTGGGGTGGGAGACGATCCGCGAGCGGGTGCTCAACGCGTGGCGGGAGTTCGACGAGGACCCGGACGCAGCCGAGGAGCGACCCGCGCTGAGCCGAGTGGTCCCGATCATCGATCTGCTCGACGACGAGGTGGACGTCACGCCCGCCAGGCACCTGCAGCGCCCGGGTGGTGACGTCTCGGGGCTGGCCGAGACACGACGGTCCTTCGACACGGTCCTCGGGCAGCTCGCCGAACTGCTGCCGGTCGTGGAGCGCGCGGCGGGTGGCGCCGAACACCACCGGATGACGTCGTTGAACGAGCTCGCGCGTGCCGGTGTCGTGAGGATCCAGCGGCAGTTGGGACGGTTCGAAGTTGGTGACGAGTCCGATCACGGTCAGCCGGTGCTCACGGCCAAGGACGTGATCACCGGCCGCGACCCCACCGGACGGCTGGTGAGTGGCGACGAGTCGCTGCGGATCGAGCTGCAGCCCGGCGACGTCGCGGTCCCGATGGTCGCGGCCCGACCGGCGGCGCGCGTCATCACTGCTCCGGGCACGCTGCTCGGGCCGCATCTGCAGCTCATCCGGTCGAGCGGTGACGTGTTGGACCCATGGTTCCTCGCCGGGTACCTGTGCAGCGACACCGCCGCGCGGTACTGGAGCTCGCTGTCCGGGACACACCGGATCGACGCGCGCAGCGTCGAGGTGCCCCTGCTTCCGCTCGGCGACCAGCGCGCCTACGGTGCGGCGTTTCAGCGGCTGCACGACTTCGAACAGGCGATCACGGCGACGACCGACCTCGGCCGGCAGCTCGCGAGCGTACTGCGCGACGGTCTTGCCGCCGGGACGGTGCGGCCAGCAGACGGGAAGGACGGATGACAGTGCAACGGAGCGCGCACGCCGAACGACACACTGGGCAGGTCCCGGCGAAAGCACGGAGGGGAAACCGGTGAGCAACGCGCACCAGCAGCTGGCGGGGTTCATCTGGCAGGTCGCCGACCTACTGCGTGGTGACTACAAGCAGTCCGAATACGGCAAGGTCATCCTACCGTTCACCGTGCTGCGCCGGCTCGACTGCGTGCTCGCCCCGACCCGGGACGCCGTGCGGGAGCGCGACGCCGAGCTGGCGCAGAAGGGCGTCCAGAACAAGGACCGGATGCTGCGCCGCGCGGCAGGCCGCAGCTTCTACAACACCAGCAGGCTCGACTTCGCGGCGCTGGTCGGGGATCAGGACAACGTCGCCCGGAACCTGCGCCGCTACCTCGGTTCGTTCTCCCCGAACGCGCAGGAGATCTTCGAGTCCTACGACTTCCACGCCCAGATCAACAAGCTGGAGAATGCAGGCCTGCTCTATCAGGTGGTCGGCAAGTTCGCCGAGCTCGACCTGAGCCCGGAGGTGGTTGACAACCACCAGATGGGCTACGCGTTCGAGGAGCTCATCCGGAGGTTCTCCGAGCTTTCCAACGAGACCGCGGGCGAGCACTTCACCCCGCGCGAGGTCATCAAGCTCATGGTGAACCTGCTGCTGGCACCCGACGAGCAGGACCTGCTCACGCCTGGCAAGGTCTTCAAGGTGCTCGACCCGGCCTGCGGCACCGGCGGCATGCTCACCGCGGCGGAGGACTTCATCCTCGAGCACAACCCCGACGCGCACGCGAGGGTGTTCGGCCAGGAGCTCAACCCCGAGTCGTATGCGATCTGCCGCTCGGACGTGATGATCAAGGGCGAGGACGCCGACAACATCAGGTTCGGCAACTCGTTCAGCCACGACAGGCACCCGCGGGCGCGCTTCGACTACCTGCTCGCCAATCCACCCTTCGGAGTGGAGTGGAAGAAAGTCCGCGAGGAGGTCGAGCACGAGGTGGGTCTCGGCCACGCGGGCCGGTTCGGCGCCGGGCTCCCACGGATCAACGACGGCTCGCTGCTGTTCCTACAGCACATGATCGCGCACATGAAGCGCCCGGACGAGGGCGGTAGCCGGCTCGCCATCGTGTTCAACGGCTCACCGCTGTTCACCGGCGCTGCCGGCTCGGGCGAGTCGGAGATCCGGCGCTGGCTCCTCGAGAACGACTGGCTGGAGGCTATCGTCGCGCTGCCCGACCAGTTGTTCTACAACACCGGCATCTCCACGTACTTCTGGATCCTCACCAACCGCAAGGAGCCGGCGCAACGGGGCAAGGTCGTGCTACTCGACGCGCGGGACCAGTGGGCGAAGATGCGCAAGAGTCTCGGTAACAAGCGCAAGTACGTCACCGACGAGCACATCACCGAACTGACCGAGCTGTACGGAGCGGCGTCGACCGCTGCCTCGGACCCCGAGCACCCGCTACACAGCAAGGTCAAAATCTTCTCTACTCGCGACTTCGGCTACCAGCGCGTCACCGTCGAGCGGCCGCTGGTGCTGCGCTTTGAGGTCACCGAGGACGCGATCACGGAGCTTGAGGTGAACAAAGCGGTCGCGAAGTACGACGACCGCGACGCGCTGCTCGACGCGCTGCGCCCGCTCGTCGGCACCGAGCCCTCTACCAAGCGGTCCGAGTTCGCCGACCGGTTGCGCACCACGTTCCGCGGAATGCAGCTGGGCAAGCTCCCGGCACCGGTCGACAAGGCCGTTTGGGCGGCGGTCTCGGTCAGCGACCCCGACGGCGAGCTGCAGACCGACCGCCACGGCGCCCCGCTGCCCGACCCCGACCTGCGCGACAACGAGAACGTCCCGCTGGACGAGGACATCGACGAGTACATGCTGCGGGAGGTGCTGCCGCACGTCCCGGACGCCTGGGTGGACCACAGCAAGACCAAGATCGGTTACGAGATCCCGTTCACTCGGCACTTCTACGTCTACGTCCCGCCCCGCCCGCTCGCCGAGATCGACGACGAACTCAAGGAACTCGAAGCCGAGATCCAGCACCTCCTCTCGGAGGTGACGGAGTGATCGAGGTGGTGCGCCTTCGGCACGTCGCGGACGTCAATCCGCCATCGCCAAGGTTCGACCGGCTCAGTTCCGATGCCGAGTTGACCTTTCTCCCGATGGAAGCTGTGTGGCCCGGAGAGCACATGGATCGAGGCCGCGTCCGCGTCAAGAGTTCGGTAGAGACAGGCTTCACGCGCTTTCAAGATGGAGACGTCCTGGTGCCGAAGATCACGCCGACATTCGAGGCGTCACGCTCAGTGCTTGTCAATGGGCTTATCAACGGTGCAGGAGCAGGGACCACCGAGCTCCATGTACTGCGGCCGCGGAGCGAGTGCGACGGACGGTACCTTACGTATGTCACGCACAGCCATCCTTTCTTGAAGCTCGGCGAGTCGCAGATGTACGGCGTTGCTGGGCAACAACGTGTCCCGGACGACTTCGTACGTGACTACCCACTCCGATTGCCGCCGCTCGAAGAGCAACGCCGCATCGCCGACTTCTTGAATGCTCAGTCGAGAAGAATTGATCTCCTGATCCGTCTTAGGATCAAACAAAATGCCTTGCTTGACAGCGAGCAGGTCGCCTGTATCGATACTGAGCTGTTAACACCCGGGAGTTCAAGAGCGCGGGTAAAGTACCTGACCTCTCGAATAACCAGTGGTCCACGCGGATGGGGGGAGCTAATCGCTGAATCGGGCACACCGTTCGTGCGCATCACCAATATTGCTCGCAACGGCATCAAGCTGCTTCTTCGAGATCTCCTGCGGGTGCAGGCGCCGAGCGGTGCAGAGCGGAAGCGCACGCGAACCAAGATCGGTGACGTCCTAGTCAGCATTACAGCGGATATCGGCTCGGTAGGTGTTGTCGATGCAGATACGGCCGATGGAAACGTGAGCCAGCATGTGGCCCTTCTTCGTCCAGATCCGCGGGCTTGCCTTCCGGTTTGGCTAGCCTACGCTATGCATTCGTCCCCTGTGAGGGACTCACTTAGGACGAGCAGCTATGGTGGAACCAAAGTCGGTCTCAGTCTGTCTGATGTCTCAAACATGAGGATCCCGGTTCCTACCTTGAGGGACCAAGAGAGCGCAGTGGCGAGGTTGGATAAGGCGCTGAGCGACATCGAGAACCTGCGATCCGGGCTGGAGGAGCAAGTCAGATTGCTGTTCGAACGCCGACAAGCGCTGATCACGGCGGCGGTGACCGGGCAGATCGATGTGACCACGACGCGGGGGGCGGACATGTGAACGGCTACGCTGTCGTGGACGTGGAGACGACCGGCCTGCACCCACGCGGCCAGCGGATCGTCGAGGTCGCGGTCGTGCATGTCTCGCCGAATGGCGACATCACCGGTACCTGGGACACGCTCCTCAACGCGCAGCACGACCTCGGGCCGCAGCACATCCACGGCATCACCGCCGCCGAGATCCTGCGAGCGCCCACGTTCGACCAGATGGCCGGCGAGCTCGCCGAACGGTTGCGCGGGCGAACACTTGTCGCCCACAACCTCCGGTTCGATGCGGGATTCCTCGCCGCGGAATTCCTGCGGTCCGGCTACGAGGTTCCGTGCGGTGTCGAGCACGGCCTGTGCACGATGGGCCTGGCGCGGCGCTACCTGCCGGGGGCGGGGTGCAGCCTGGTGGACTGCTGCGCCGCCTTCGGCATCACGATCCTCGACGTGCACCGGGCGAGCGCCGATGCCACAGCAGCCGCACAACTCCTGGCGGGCTACCTCGGCGTCGAGCGCGGTGCGATCCATTGGGCCGACGCGATGACCCGCGCCGCGGCACTGGTCTGGCCACCCATCCCGCCGAGCGGCGCGGCGTGGTTCCCCCGGGAGCGGGGACGGGAGCCGCAGCAGCACTTCCTGAGCCGCCTGGTCCAGCGGCTACCCGATCCGGGCCTGCCCGAGGAGCGCACCGCCTACCTCGCGATGCTCGACCAAGCCCTGCTCGATCGCCACGTCTCTGTCAGTGAGGCTGCGGGTCTCGTCGCCGTCGCCACCGACTCGGTATCGGGCGATCGGCAGCGCACGAGTTGCACACGTTCTATTTGCATCAGCTGGTGCAGGTGGCGTGGGCGGATGGCGTCATCAGCGAGGACGAGAGCAGCGACCTGAGGATGGTCGCGCGGCTGCTCGGCATTCGCGCGGAGGAGGTTGATGTGCTGATGGCCGAGACCGCTCCCACTGCGGGATCGCCCCAGCCGGTGCAGCCGGTCGTGGGCACCTTCGCGCTGAGCCCCGGAGATCTCGTCGTCTTCACCGGTGAGATGAGCCACCCGCGCTGCGAGTGGGATGCGATCGCGGCGGGGAGCGGACTGGTCCCGCACGGTGCCGTCACCAAGATGGTGAAGCTGGTCGTCGCCG
Organism: Pseudonocardiaceae bacterium; assembly: GCA_009379815.1. Lineage (GTDB taxonomy): Bacteria > Actinomycetota > Actinomycetes > Mycobacteriales > Pseudonocardiaceae > WHSY01. The sequence continues at coordinate 216 of WHSY01000104.1, read as the reverse complement.
CCGATCCGGACAGCTTCTCGGGCAAGGCCCGCAAGGCGCGGGACTACGGCATCCCCGTGGTCACCGAGGACGGCTTCGCGCGGATGCTCACCGGGATGGAGGCCCGGGCCCGGTGACACATCATCTGATGGTCCTGCGTCGAGGGCCGGACCTGACAGCCGGCTAGTACTACAGGGCTAGATCGTTCTACTGGTGGTGATAGTCGCTGGTCAGGGG
>WHSY01000103.1 GCA_009379815.1 Pseudonocardiaceae bacterium | reverse complement strand
CAGCAGCAACACTAACGATCAAGCCCGAATCTGCCTACGATCTTCGGAAGTCCGGGCAGGCAGTCAGAGCCAATGCCGGCACCGCGGCGATCGCAGCGAGCCGGCGCGTCATCCCAGCCATCCTCACCGTGTCTCTCCTTTCACTCCGCCCGCTCAGTGCGGTCCCGTTCTCGCCTGTTCTCGTCCATTTCCGACCGCGCAGCAACCGTCAGAACAGCTCCGACCAGTCGCGCTCCCGCAGGCCGTCGGGTGTACCTCCGAACACCACTGAGCCCAGCTTGAGGACGTAGGCACGCTCCGAGATGGCGAGTACCCGTTTGATGTTCTGTTCGACGAGCAGGACGCTGACCCGCGTCTCCTGGTTGACACGCCGTACCGCCTCGAGCACCTCGTCGACGAGGACGGGAGCAAGTCCCATCGAGGGCTCGTCGAGCAGCAGTAGCCGGGGTTCGGCCATGAGCGCCATCGAAATCGCGAGCATCTGGCGCTGACCACCGCTCAGCGAGCCGGCGCGGAGCTTCGGCCGAGCATTGAGCATGGGGAACAACTCGTCGACGAGCGCGCTCGCGTCATTGTCCCAACGGGCCCGTCGTTGTCTGATGGATGCCCCGAGCGCGAGATTCTCCTCCACGGACAGTGAGGGGAAGACCCCGTGGCCTTGGGGCACGAAGGCCACGCCCGCCGCGGCCGCCGCGGCCGGTGGTCGGCCGGTCAGTCCTGCTCCGTCGAGCTGAACCCGACCCTCACGCGGACGGACGAGACCTGCGATCGCCTTGAGAGTCGTCGTCTTCCCGGCGCCATTGTGGCCGAGCAGAGCAACGATCTCGCCGGCACCGACCGTGATGGACACCTCGCCGATTACCGCACGCTTGCCGTAGCCAGCCGAGAGCGACTCGACGCTGAGCAACCTCGCCCGCTCCGAGCCGGCCGCGACCTCCGACCTAGCCGACACCGCGCCGGCCCGCGGTTCACCGGACATGCCCGGCGCTCTCACGGGAGGCCGGCATGGTGTCCTTGGCGAACCGTTCCATAACGGAATGGGCGGCATCGCGGGATAGTCCGCCGAAGTCGAACCAACCGATGAAGTGGTTGACGTCCCTAGCCAACTCCAGCGTGTTCCGGTGCGCCGAAACGTGGTGCTCGGCAGGCGAGATGCTGTCCTCGAGCCCCTCGGCCGCGACGGGCAACTCGACGGCCTCGTCGATCACCCGGCTAGCCGACGTGCCCTCGGGGCGCTGGAACAGCTCCATCACACCGAATTCCACAACAAGCATCCTCCGAGTCAGGCTTCCAGCCGACCTTCGGTGTACTGAGCGGACAGTATACTTATGCCACCAAGGGGTCAAGGAGGTCGCGACAGTCTGTGCACACGATCGACACCTCACTCGCCGTCGGCGGCCAGCACGCCCTCACCGATCTCCACACCGAGTGACGTCGAAGAGTCGGCAGTATCCCTGAGTGATCGGCGCTTGACGCCGCGCCCAGGATGTGCTTATCCGTTCCCGAACGATCGGACCGAGCCGCGTCGAGTCGTGTATAACCACGTTATCGGGTCTATCAGATGTCAGCGCGAAAGACCACAAAGTGTGCCGGATCCACTTTCCGGCGAAGCGGCAATGAAACTCATCTACCTGGACTGCAGAACATCTCCGGTAAGAGAGGAAACGGATCTCTTGGCTTTCGTCGAAACCGTGACGGGCTCACTGCGCGCGGCCGCAGTGGACCGACCCGTAACCCGTTTCACCCTGGGCCGACCTCGCTGGGCTGTTCCGGCGGCGTGTCCGCGGCCTCGGCGGGTGAGTCGCCGGTCTCGTGGCGCTGCAGCTGGACGATCCGGACCAGACCCCATATCCCGAGGATGGCGGTGATCGCCCAGCCGCCGTTGAACGACATCAACTCACCGACGAGCACAGTCGCGCCCACGATCAGCAGGAAGACGCCGATACCCCAGAGCGCGTCGGGGTTGATCATCGCGATCAGCAGCAGCGCGACGCCCAGCAACGGGTAGACCACGCCGTGCTCGTAGACCGCAACCCCGAAATCCCTGCCCAGCGTGACCCCCATGCCGATCGCGAGCGCACCGAGACCCGGGCCCACGTACCGCTCGCTGGTGCCGTCGGCGGCCCACGCCCCGAGCACCAGGATTCCGGCCAGCAACAGCAGCAGGTGGATGTCGAAGCCTGCGAGCGTGCCACCTGCCATCAGCGCTGCGGCGCCGAGCAGCACGATGGCTCCTCCCAGCCGCCGGCCTCGGCCGCTCTCACCCAGGGTGATCGGACCTTCTGCCGCCTGGAGTGCCATGGTGCTGTCCTCCTCACCTTCGCGCCAGCGGTGGTACCATACATTGCGTGAACAAGACCACTGTCTACCTCCCCGTGGACCTCAAGCATGCTGTGCGCCGGTATGCAAGTCGTCGGGGGATCTCCGAGGCCGAGGTCATCCGTCGGGCGGTGGCAGACGCGGTGGCGCGTGACGAGATTCCGCGCCCGCGTGGTGGGTTGTTCTCGAGCGACGTTCTGATGGCCGATGACGTCGACACACATCTTGAGGGCTTCGGGCAGCGGTGATCATCGCTGACACCAGTGGCCTGCTCGCCTCGTTCAACGTCAGGGAGCCGCAACACGAACGAGTCCGTCGCTGCCTCGACGCGACGGCCGAGGCGTTGGTGGTCTCACCGTACGTCCTGGCCGAATTGGACGACCTGATCGGCACCCGGGTCGGCGTTGCCGCCGAGCTCGCCGCGCTCCGTGAGCTGACCCGAGCTGCTTACGAGCTCGCGGCGATCGGTGCGGAGGATCTCGCCGCAGCGGCCGACATCGTCGAGCGCTATCACGAGTCCACCATCGGGCTGACCGACGCATCGCTGGTCGTGCTGGCCGACCGGTACCACACCCACCGCGTGCTGACCCTGGATCACCGGCACTTCCGCGCGCTTCGCGCACTCGACGGCAGGCCCTTCGAGCTCCTTCCATAACAGGAGGGTTCCCGGCAACCGCGTGTCTCGAATTGACACGCGTGTGACCGCGGCCACACCGCCATGCTGTACCTCGCGGCTGCCCTCGCGCTGCGGGGCCCCGCGAGCACGGCAGCGGGCGAAGCCGGCGCTGAGTCATCCACGCGAAGGGACGAGTCCCATGAAGTTCCAGCTGTTCTGCCTCCCCACCATTCCCGGGTCGTTGGAGGAACGGGAGCGGCTGCGCCCGATCGGGCGCAACCGGGACCGGTACCAAGCGATGATCGAAGAGCTTCGTGAGCTCGTGGTGATGGCCGACGAGGCCGGCTTCGACTGTTTCGCGACAACCGACCATCACTTTCACTCCGAGGGTTTCGAGGCATCGGTGGCGCCGATCGTCCTGTACACCGACCTGGCCGCCCGAACGAAGCGCATCAGCTTCGCCCCGTTGGGAATCGTGCTGCCTGCCAACAACCCGTTGCGGGTTGCCGAGGAGCTGGCGGTGCTCGACCACCTCACCAAAGGTCGGGTGTATGCGGGGTTCGCCCGCGGTTATCAGGACCGCTGGAGCAACGTCCTGGGCCAGCAGGTGCCCGTGCAGGGAACGCCCATGGACGGCGGCGAGGTCGACAAGCACAACCGCCGCGTCCACGAGGAGTACGAGGACATCATCTACAAGGCCTGGTCGGATGACCTGCTGCAACACAAGGGCGAGTTCTTCCAGATCCCCTACCCGTACGACGAGGGGATCCGCCGGTGGCCGGCACACGCCTGGACCCGCCAGTACGGCCAACCTGGCGAGCTCGACGACGAGAACGTGATCCGCGGGATCTCCGTGATCCCCAAGCCCTACCAGGATCCCCCGCTGAAGGCGTTCCAGCCGTTCTCGGTCAGCGAGTCGACGATCCGCCGGACTGCGAAGAACGGCGTGATACCGGTCATCCTGACCGCCAATCCGCCCGACTTCCGGCGGCTGTGCGGGCTGTACCGCGACGTGGCGAACGAGAACGGGCGCGACCTCAAGCTCGGCCAGAACGTCGCAGCGGTCCGGGCAGTCGCCTTCGGTGACACCGAGCAGCAGGCCGTGTCCCTGCTGGAACGCACCAACTACACCGGGTTCCAGGCCTACTTCTCGGGTTTCGGGTTCTGGGAGGCCTTCAGAACAGCCGAAGACGCCGAGAAGTATCCGCTCGATCCCTACACCCCACTACCACCGGAGGAATGGACGCTCGACCGCTTCCGAGGAGTCAAGTACGGCCTTGCCGGCACCGTCGACCAGGTGAAACGAGAGATCGAGGCGCTGCACAACGTCCACGGTGACAACGGCGAGCTCGAGTGGTTCACCTGGTTCTTCGACCAGGGCGTGATGTCGCTCGACGAGGCCAAACGCCAGCTCGAGCTCTTCAGCGAGCACATCCTGCCCGAGTTCCACTGACCGGCGCCGCTGTCAGTAGACAGTATTGTCCAGGTCGATGCCGGCTGCCTGCAGCTTGCGGTAGAGCGTCGAGCGCGAGATGCCGAGCAGCCGCGCCGCGTCCTTCTTGTTGCCGCCGGTCTCGCCGAGCGCGTCGAGAATAACGTGCACCTCGGCGCGCTCGAAGCGCGTGAGCCTGCGTCGGGGTGCGGCCCGACGCACCTCGGCGGGCACGTCGGACACGCCCGGGATCCCGATGGGGGCCGCCGCGAGCATCCGGTCGACCAGCGACCGCAGCTCGCGGATGTTGCCCGGCCAGGTCAGTCGCATGAGCAGTTGGACGGCCTCCGGGGCGAGCCGGCGAGGTGCGGCGAACGCTGCCACGAGCTGCGGCAGGTCCGAGATCCGGTCGCGCAGCGGCGGCAGCCGGACCTGCGTGATGTCCAGGTCGGGCAGCGGCATGCCGTCCCAGGCCGTGCCGCAGGTGTAGGTGGCCACACACCCCCACCCGCGGGACGCCGCCGCGCCGAGCACGGCCGACAGCGAGGGCGTCAGCTGCTGCGACAGCAGGTTGACGTGGGGCAACACCAGGGTCCCGGGCATTCCGGCGAGGTCCTGGCGCACCGTTGCCAGCCAGGAGGTCTCGCCGTCGATCTCGGCTGCCGCGGCGTCGTGGACGAGCAACTGACCGTGGTCCGGCTTCTCGTGCGCCAGCTCCTCGTGCAGCGCGCGCCCGAGGGCGAGCTTGCCCGTGCCGGGTTCCCCGTACAGCACGACGACCCGGTCGACAAGCGCGCGGCGAGCGTCCCGGCAGGTTTCGAGGTAACCGCGGTCGGTGCCGGCCAGCCCGGTCGGCCCCACCAGCGCTTCGGTCGTCGGACTCCGGGCGATCGGCACCTGCCCGCTTTCCGGGCAGATCTCCATCACCGCACCGATGACCTCGCCACCGTCGCGCAGCGCCGCGCTGCGGGTGTGGGCGGTCCGCCCGTCAGCGAGTTGCAGCCCGTCCTCGACGGTGCCGTTCTCGTTCACCGCGCGGGCCACGTGGTCCCACACCAGTGGTTGGCTGACACCGTCGAGCATGCGAGCCGCCTGCGGGTTGGTCATGAGGATGCGGTCACTGACCACGACGATGCCGGTGTGGCTGCGTCTGCTGGCGGACAGGAAGTGCTCCAGCAGCGCCCGTTCCAGCACCGACTGGTCCTCGGCCAGGCGTGCCTCGATGCTGCGCGCCGTCTGCTCCGCGAGCGCGGTGACGAGCATGTTGTTGCGGTCGGCCCGGCAGCTCACGTCGAGCACCCCATGCAGCTGCCTGCTGACCGGGTCGACGACGGGCACGCCCACACAGGTGAAGCCCGTCAGTTCCTCGACGTAGTGCTCGCGGCCGTCCACCCGCGCGGTGCGCCCCAGCTCGACGGCCGTCCCCAGCCCGTTTGTCCCGACGGCGTCCTCGGCGAAGATGTGCCCGACGGTGGCATGGACCGAGTCGAGCCGCTTGACCAGCCAGCGGTCGGTCTCCCATCGGTGGATGATCCGCGCATCGCGGTCGGTCAGGATGAAGACGATCCCGAGCTCACCCAGTCGTTCGGTGACCTTGTCCAGCACGGGTGTCGCCGCCCGCAGCAGCCTGCTCCCGGTGTCGAGATCGGGCTGGTAGGGGGGTGCGATGTGCTGCGCAGGCACCGACCAGCTCGAGCATCGCCGCCATGACGACGAGATCTCGGGCCGGACGAGCGTGGGCGTATCGCCCGAGCTGAGGAAGCGTTCGCGTTCCTCGGCAAGGACCCTGTCGAGCTCGCTGCCGGTCATGCTCGCGACCATCCCGTACACCTCTGCCCGTAGGCTCGCCGATCCCGGATACTGGCTGCGGCCTGGTCGTCATGGTACGGGGATCTGCGAGTGTCGTGCCCTGGTCCTGAGCGCGTCATCCCTGCCTGTCGTCGCCGCCCTCGCCCGCCGTTCGTTGTGGCGGTGGCGAGGAGTTGGCGAACGCGGATACCTCGATGACGGGGCACCGAGGCCCGGGTGCCTCGGCGAGTCGCGCGTCTGCGGTGACGAGGCTGGTCCCCAGCGTTTCGGCGAGTGCGACGTACCAGCCGTCGTAGACGGTGAGGTTGTGCCGCAGCTCCCATACTCGTTCGATGAGTGGCTCGAACCCGTACTGCGCAGTTCGTACCGTGCGGATACCTGCGAGCGCTGCGCGGGCGCGTCCGGTGCTGATGTCTTCGCGCGCATGCATGGAACGGACCGCCGACATCGCCTCGGCAGCGAAGATCGACGGCACTCGGAGCGTGTGGTGGTCACGCAGTACCTCGCGAGCGTCGTTTCCGCGCGGGCCCGCCACGACCATCGCATCAACCAGCACGGAGGCATCGAAGACGGTCAATGTGCGTTTCGATCCGCGCGCAGCAGGGACGCCGAGGACGCGGTGGCGAATCCCTCGCTTCCCTCGAAGGAATACAGCCGCTGCTCGGTTTCGGCGACGAGCTCGGCCGGTGTCCACGTGCGAGCGTTGCAGGTCAGCTCCGCACGGAGGAGGACCAGCGGATTCACCGGTCATCCGGTGACCATCCGATCGGCCGCGGAAGCGACGGCCTCGACGACCCGCTCCGGGGTCATCGGTAGCTCGTCGATCCACACGCCCAGTGGTTTGAGGGCATCGTCGATAGCGCTCGCGATCGCCGTCGGAGCGACGAGGCGGCCGCCTTCGCCGACGCCCTTGACGCCGTACTCGGTGAAGGGTGACGGGGTCTCGCGGTGCTCCACGATCACCTCCGGAGCCTCGTGCATGCTCGGCAGCAGGTACTCGCGGAACGAGGGGGTTCCGAGTGCGCCGTCGGCGTCATAGATGTACTCCTCCATGAGCGCCGCGCCGATGCCCTGCACGATCCCACCGACGACCTGGCCCTCGACGAGTGCCGGGTTCACCAGCGTGCCGCTGTCGTTGACGACGTAGTACTTCAGCACCGTCACCGCGCCGGTCTCGGGGTCGACCTCGACGATCGGGATATGGCAGGCATGCGAGACCATCGGATAGAAGGCGCCCATGTCCTTGCGGTCCGCGGTCGGGGGCGAGGAGAAGGGATGGTCGTAGGTGAAGGTCTCGACCAGCCCGCTGGCCTCGCCCGCGGGGTTGTCGTGCATGAACAGGTGCGCCCGCATGGCGACGTCGGCCATCGACATGGCGGTGCTCGGCACGCCCTTGGCTTGGAACGTGCCGTCGACGCACTCCACGTCCGCGACATCGATCTCCATGGCGTGCGCGGCGATGCGCTGCATCTTGGCGCGGATCGTGCCCGCCGCCCCGCGTGCCGCACCGGACAGCATGATCGTCACGCGGCTGCCGCCGGGCCCCGCCGACAGCGCTCCCGACGTCGAGTCCGCGTACCCGACCGACACCGCAGCCGGGTCGATGCCGAACTCCTCGGCGACGACCTGGCTCACCACGGTCTCGGGGCTGTTGCCCCACAGCGGGCAACCGATCGCGACGCGCACGTTTCCGGTGGCGTCGACGTCGAGCTTGACGCTCTCCGGCGTGCTCGTGGCGGGCAGCGGTGGCTTGTCGTAGAGGATCCACCACTCGCTGGCGCTGTAGCCGGTACGTTCCTGGCAGGTGGCCAGCCCGATGCCGAGGTAGCGGCCTTGCTGGCGCATCCGCTCCTTCTCGGCCTGCCAGCTCTCGAGGCCGGCCAGCTCCAAGGCGCGGTCGAGCACGGGCTCGTAGTTCCCGCTGTCGTAGACATTGCCGGTCGGGACCGTGAACGGGAACCGATCGGGCTGGATGAAGTTGCGCCGCCGCAGCTCGACGCGGTCGATACCGAGCTCCTCGGCTGCGGCGTCGACCAGCCGTTCCAGGATGAAGTTTCCGGGGTCGGCTCCCGCGCCGCGGAAGAAGCCCTGCTGGACCTTGTTCGTGAGCACCGCCGAGAGGTCGTAGCCGACACTGCCGATGCGGTAGGGCCCCGTCGGCTGCGCGAGTGCGTTGCCGTGCTGGCCGTGAGCGAACTGGAAGTAGGCGCCGTAGTCGTCGACGATCTTCATGCGGAGGCTGAGGAACTCTCCCTGGTCGGAGACGGCGAGCTCCGCGTCGTAGCTGCGGTCGCAGCCGACGTTGTCGTTCGCGGCGATGTTGTCCAGGCGATCCTCGAGGAACTTGACCGGGCACCCGGCCGCCTTGGTGAGCGACCCGGCGATGCTGATCACCTTGTTGATCAGGTGCTTGCTGCCGAAGCTGCCCCCGACCGGGCACGGGATCATCCGCAGCCGGTTGTTCGCCACCCCCAGCATCCCGGCGAACGACCAGGGCAGGAAGTTGTAGAAGTTCGTGTTCGACCACACGGTCATGTCGTGGGTGAACGGGTCGTACGAGCAGATCGCACCGGCGGTCTCGATCGGCTGCGCACCCATCCGATGCCAGCGGGCGCGCCGCCGGATGACGTGATCGGCGCGCGTGAAGTCGGCCTCCACCTCGCCGAAGTCGATCGACCGGTGGAAGACGACGTTGCTGTCCAGCGTCTCGTGCACCTTGACGGCGCCCGGGTCCATCGCCTCGACCGGATCGACCAGCGGGGGCAGGACCTCGTAGTCGACCTCGATGAGCGCGCAGGCGTCCTCGGCGATGTAGCGGTCGGTGGCGGCGACCGCGGCTACCGCCTCGCCGGGGTAGCGGACCCGGTCGACCGCGATGGCGTGCTGCGGGACCGGCTCGGCGCAGAAGGAGGTCATCGGGTTGACGTGGTGCAAGGCCTCCTCGCCGGTCAGCACGGCGACCACGCCGGGCAGGGCGCGGGCGGCGCTGGTGTCGACAGCGCGGATCCGCGCGTGGGCGTGCGGGCTGCGCAGCACGGCGGCATGCAGCATCCCGGGAACCGTCAGGTCCCCGATGTAGCCCGCCCGGCCGGTGAGCAGCTTGGGGTCCTCCTTGCGCGGCACGTTCGTGCCGATCCAGCGGCGACCGGAGGAACCGGGGCCGACGTCCGTGGTTGCCTCGTGCTCGACGGTGCTCATGCGCTCGCTCCGGTGGTCTCGGCGGTCTCGGATGCCGGGTGGCTGCCGTTCTCGGCGGTGGCGAGCACCCGGCCGGCGGCACACACCGACCGCACGATGTTCTGGTAGCCGGTGCAGCGGCACAGGTTTCCCGACAGGGCATCCTTGACGTCCTCGGGTTCGGGCAACGGGGTGTGCTCGAGCAGCTCGCACGCGGCCATCAGCATCCCGGGGGTGCAGAACCCGCACTGCAGGCCGTGGTTCTCGGTGAACGCGCGCTGGATCGGGTGCAGGCTCCCGTCGGGACGCGCCAACGACTCCACGGTGCGGACCGACGATCCGTCGAGCTGGGCGGCGAACAGCAGGCAGGAGCGGGTGGTCTCGCCGTCCAGCAGTACCGTGCACGCCCCGCACACGCCCTGCTCGCACCCGGCGTGGGTTCCGGTCAACTGGAGCTCGTCGCGAAGGAAGTCCACGAGCAGCATGCGCGGTTCGACCAGCACGTCGTGCCCGACGCCGTTGACGGTGAGCGAGATACGGATCTTGTCAGGCATCGGTGTCCTCCTTGCGAGCGCGGGCGACCGCCGTCTGGAGCGAACGTCGGGTGAGCACCCGGGCGAGGTGGCGACGGAACGCGGCGGAGGCGTGACAGTCGCCGATCGGATCGGTGGCTGCGGCGGTGAGCTCCGCGGCCTGTGCCAGCAGTTCGTCGGCGGGGCGCTGCCCGAGCAGCAGATCCTCCGTGTCGCGGGCTCGCATCGGCCGCTGGCCGACCCCGCACAGCGCGATCCGCGCGTTCGCGACCGCGCCGTCCTCGTCGAGCTGCACGACGGTGCTCGCGCCGCACATCGGCAGGTCGCCGTGGCGCCGGGAGACCTCGACGAAGGCGGACCCGGTGCGCTCGACCGCGGTCACCGGGATCCGGAGCTCCACGGCGAACTCGTCGGGGGCGAGGCTGTTCTCGAAGGGGCCGACGAAGAAGTCGTCGGCATCGATGACGCGCTCGCCGGCCCGGCTCCGGGCCACCACCTGCCCGTCCAGCGCCAGCAGCGCGGCGGGCAGCTCGGCGCACGGATCGGCGAACGCCACGCTGCCGACGACCGTGCCTCGTTTCCGAACCGACACGTGCGCGACCTGCGAGCAGGCCTCGGCGAAGAGTGGGACTCGGGATCGGACCAGCGGGGCCAGCTCGCAACTGCGTTGTCGGGCGATGGCGCCGACGTGGACGGTACCGTTGTCGGCACCGATGTGATCGAGATCGGGGATGCGGTTGACGTCGACGACGACGGAGGGGGTGGCGAGCCGGGTGTTCATCAGGCGAACCAAGCTCTGCCCGCCGGCGAGTACCCGAGCATCCGGTCCGTGTTCGGCGAGCCGGTCGACGGCTTCCTCGACGCTGCTGGGCGCCAGATAGGCGAACGCGGCAGGTTTCACTCCACACCTCCATGTGCGGCGCGAACGGCTCGGCGCCGTCGGTCTAGTCGGCGTCGCCCATCGCGAGTGAGCCGAAGTGTTCGATGTGATCGCGCATCTCCTTGCCGGCGAGCCCCGGGTCGCGGAGCCGTAGCGCCTGCAGGATCGGCAGGTGTGAGTCGACGATCGTCGACAAGTCGGTGCGCAGCCGGGTGTAGGTGATCAGGGCGCGGATCTCGGCGTGTAGCGACCGCCAGACCTCCAGCAGCAGCGAGTTCTCCGCCGCCTCGAAGATCAGTTCGTGGAACCGCGCGTCGTGCACTAACTGGCCGTGCAGATCCCCTTGGGCCGCGGCCGACCGCATGGCATCGATCTCGCCCTCGAGCAGGCCCAGGGTCTCGTCAGTGATCAACGAGGCAGCTGTCCGGCCGGCGACTTCCTCGAGCGCGGCGCGGACGGGGTACATCTCACCCATCTCCTTCTGGGAGATCAGTCGGACCCGCACCCCGCGGTGCGGCTGGCTCTCGACGAAGCGCATTGCTTCGAGATCGCGCAAGGCCTCCCTGATCGGGGCCTGGCTGACCCCGTACTCCTTCATGAGCCTGCTCTCGACGACCCGCTCACCCGGCTCGTACTCGCGGTCGACGATCCGCTGGAGGATCTTCTCCTTGAGCTGCTCGCGCAGCATGGATCGCGACAGCGGTCGATCGGGATGTGTCATCGATGACGACTCCTCGGGTGCGGTGCGGCCCGCTCCAGTCCTGCTCTGGACTACCGCCAGCGGGGCGCATCGGTTCTCGATTATCGATAGTCGAGTGAAGATGTGTCAAGCATCACAACGTGAACAGGCGGTCGCGCATCGACAGGTGTCTAGTCGAGCTGGTGCTCGCCGAGCTGCTGCATCGGCGGCGGGTCGTCGCGGCTCATGGTCGCCGCGTTCCACCGCACCGTGACCCGGCTGCCGTCGATCTCCAGCGTGGCCAGCGTGTTGTGGAACCAGGGGCCGGCGGTGACCTTCCAGTTGAACGGGGCGCGGGAGATCCGTGTCCACCGCGCCAGCCTCCGCCCGACGAGTCCGGCGAGGCCGAAGCTGGCGGCGCCGTTGGCCAGCCGGGCCAGGCGCGAGAGCGGGTTGCGGATCGGCGAGCACACGGCCTGGTACACAGTGGTCGGCGCTGCGTCGAGTGCCGCGCGGGCGAGGTAGGAGTAGTGCACGTCGCCGGAGAGGAAGCCGATGCTGGCCGGTGCCCTGCCGCGCTGCCCGCCCGCGAGCTCGAGAACGAGCTGTGCCATCGCCTCGAACGACCGGCGGAAGGCACCCCAGTGCTCGAGGTCGACACCCTGCCGGATCTGCTCGGCCGCCCGCGCGGCCCGGTCGCCCCATGCCCCGTCGCAGACGGCCTCGTTCCAGTTCTCCAGGTAGTGCAGCCCGGAGGGAAGCATGTACGGCAGTGAGGACCCGATCACCAGGTGCTCGTGACCACCGGCGGCGACGCCGGCGAACCATTCCGACTCGGCGGGGTCGAGCATCGAACGGCGCCCCGGCACGAGCACCCGACTGCAGCGGGTGTCGAGCATGACCAACCGGGTCGGCCCGAAGTCGCGGACGTAGCTCCACCGGGCCGCCTCCGGGTACTCGTCGGCCCGCAGTGCGAACTCGTCGAGCTGCGCGCCGCCGTCGCCGTCGGCGGCGCGCAGTGCGGCCAGCAGCCGGTCGGCCGCCCGCTCCTTCGGCGGCAGGTTGCCCAGGTGCTGGTAGATCCAATAGGAGCCCAGGCCGGCGCTGACCCGCTCACGCCACCACGGCAGCCGGGCCATCTGCTCACGCCAGGCTTGCGAGGTGTTCCAGTCGTCCCGCAGGTCGTGGTCATCCATGATCATCGCTGTGGGCACGGTGGACAGCAGCCAGCGAACCTCGGGGTCGATCCACGCCAGCCGGTACAGTTCGGCGAACTCCTCGAAGTCGGCCAGCTCCTCGCCGGGCGCCTCGTTGGTGTCGCGCCGGCCGCGGATGAACTGCCGCATCGTCTCCGGCGGCTCGTCGGCGTAGACCTGGTCGCCGAGCAGCAGCAACGTGGTCGGCCAGTCCCGCTCGTGCCGGCTTGCCAGCTCGTAGGCGAAGCTGCGCAGCACGTCGACACCGTGGGTCAGCGTCGTCCGGTGGTCGTGGCCGACGCTGGTGCGGCACGAACCGAACACCAGCCGTAGCGGTGCCTGCGGATCCACGGTGCGGATGCGGCTGGCCGGCAGGTCGCTGGCCGGCTGCGGCCAGACCAGCTCGCCGTCGAGCCGCACGGTGTACGGCAACGACGAGGCCGGTGGCAGGTCGCAGAGCTCGAGCAGCGCGTAGTGGTGACCGTGCACCGTGAATGTCGGGCTTGTCACGTCGCGCACCTCGACCGTGCACGGCACGTCGGTCTCCACCCACACGGCGGCGCTGTTCTCATCGACGTGTCGCACCATCGGGCCGAGCACGAGCTCCGCCACTGTCGGACCTCCGCTCCTTCGATGTCGAGCCGCTCCACCCTATAGGCCACCCGGATGGGTGGCCTCGACGGTGCGGCGGCCTCCCTGCGCGCGTGCGCCGCCGACCTGGTTCCCTACTGCGTCATGGGAACGACCCGGCTGCTCGTCCTGTCCAACGCCAAGGCCGGCAGCACCGACGAGGGCACGAGGGCCGAGGTGCTGCAGGCGCTGCGAACCGGTGCCGACGTGGTCACCGTCACCCCTCGCGACCCGGCTGACATCGACCGGCACCTGGCCGACCATCCCGAACGGCGACCGGTCGCGCTGGGCGGTGACGGTACGCTGCACCTGCTGGTCGCGGCGCTGTACGCCCGTGGCGAGCTGGCCAGCTGCGCCGTGGGACTGGTGCCGCTCGGCACCGGCAACGACGTCGCCCGCACGCTCGGGATCCCGCTCGACCCCGTGGCGGCCGCGGCCGTGGTCCTCGACGGCCGGGACCGTGAGCTCGATGCCCTCGTGGGCGACGACGGCCGGATCGTGATCAACGCCATCCACCTCGGTGTCGGCGCGCGGGGCTCCCAGGACGCCCGCCCGCTCAAGCCGTGGCTAGGCCACCGCGCCTACCGCATCGGTGCGCTGATCGCCGGTCTGCGAACCCGAGGCTGGCCGGTCACCGTCATCGTCGACGGGCGGCAGCTCTGCGACGGCCGCCGGCGGGCGCTGATGATCGGCATCGGCAATGGCAGGTCGATCGGTGGCGGCACCCCGCTGACACCACACGCGCTACCGGACGACGGCCTGGCCGACGTGGTGGTCTCCACTGCCACCGGTCCGCTGTCGCGACTGAGCTATGGGTGGCGGCTACGCGGCGGCCGTCACGAGGAGATGCGCCAGGTCGTGGCCGGCCGGGGCCGTGTGGTCTCGGTTTCGGGACCGCCGCTGCCGATCAACAGCGACGGTGAGCTCGGTGCGGAGATCACCCGGCGCACCTGGACGGTCGCGCCCCGGGCCTGGCGCATCACGGTTCCACGGTGAGGGAAACGCGTGGGAGTATCTGCCGTCTCGCGGTGAGAACTTGCCCGACCTGTCGTGCCCAGCCCGATACTGTGGGTCCGAAGGAGGTTCGGATGCGGAGCAGAACGTGGGTCGCCGAGGTCGGGATTGCCAACGCGGCCGTGCTCGCCACGCAGAGCCGGACCGCGCTGCTCGCCTCCGAGTACCGCCCGCGTGACCTGGGTGACGGTCGCATCGCGCTGAGCGAACTCGCACTGGGCGCATCCCGCGAGCTGAGCGAGGAGGAGGAAGGCGCGATCACCGACGATGCCGACGGCCTCCGGATCTGGGTCGGCGAGGACGCCTTCGATCTGGGGATCGCCGAGAGCTGACCTCGGCCGCTCCGCGGGATGGCGGCCGTGAAGCGGGATGGCGTCCGTGAAGCGGGATGGCGTCCGTGAACTCGACGTGGTGGGGCTCACAGCCTGCTTCGGACCCTCGTCGCGTCGCGTTCACGGACACGACGGGTGCCCGCGGAAGGAGCCCCGATGACCAGACCCCCGTTGTCCGAGCTGCGTGCGGTGATCTTCGACGTCGACGGCACGCTGGCCGACACCGAACGCGATGGGCACCGGCCGGCGTTCAACGAAGCGTTCGCCGCCGCCGGGCTGCCCTACCGCTGGGACGAAGCCGAGTACGGCACCCTGCTGGTGATCACCGGCGGCAGCCGGCGCATCGAGCGCTATCTGCGTGACCGGGGCGTACCGGCGCCACGGGCTGCCGATCTCGCGGCTGAGCTGCATGCGACGAAGACCGCCCGGTTCGTCGACCGGGTGCGCGCCGGCCTGGTACCGGCTCGCCCCGGTGTGGCCGAGGTGCTCCGCGAGCTGCAGGCCGCCGGCGTGCGCCTCGCGGTCGCCACCACAGGTAGCCGGGAGTGGGTGATGGAGCTGCTCGACGGGCTGTTCGGCCCCGACATGTTCGAAGTCGTGCTCACCGGCACCGACGTGCCGGCCCGCAAGCCCGACCCCGCCGTCTACCAGCAGACCGTGTGCCGGCTGCGGCTACCCGCCGAGTGCGTGATCGCCGTCGAGGACTCGGCCATCGGGTGCAGCGCCGCGGTCGCCGCAGGGCTGCGCTGCATGGTCGTGACCAATGACTACACCAGCGACCAGGACTTCTCCGGTGCCACGGTGATCTGCGACGGGTTCGCTCGCAACGGCCGGCGGCCGCTAGGCGTGGATCTGCTGCGCGCCGCCTGCCACGCGTGAACGGGCACGCCGTGGAGCTCACCAACGGAGTAGCCCTCGACTTCGCCGACACCGACGCGGACATCGCGCCGCAGCACTACGCGTTCCTGGTCAGCGAGGCTGAGTTCGACAAGATCTTCGACCGGCTGCAGGCGGCCAACCTGACCTACTACGCCGACCCCGGGCACCGGCAGACCGGCGAGATCAACCGCCGCGACGGGGGACGTGGCCTGTACTTCGACGATCCGAACGGCCACATCCTGGAGATACTGACCCGGCCTTACGGCAGCGGCTCGCAAGGCTAGGCCCGTCTCAGCTTCCGGTGGGGATGAGGCGCTCGTCGTGGGTTTGGAGGGTGAGGCCGTCGAGGTTTGGTTGGGCGGCGGCGATGTTGTGGGCGTGGTGTGCGGCGAGGATGGTGTTGTGGAGGAGCCAGGTGTCGGTGATGGGTCCGACGCCGCCGGGGACGGGGGAGATGGCTTCGGCTCGTTGGGTGACGTCGGGGTCGAGGTCGCCGACGAGGGTGATGGTGTCGGTGTGGGGGTTGTGGATGGGGTTGATGCCGACGTCGATGGCGATGGCGCCGGTTTTGATGTGGTCGGCGGTGATGAGGCCGGGGACGCCGGCGGCGACGATGAGGATGTCGGCGTGGCGGGTGTAGTGGTGGAGCAGGCCTGCGGTGTGGCTGTGTTCGTCGCAGGAGAGGACGGTGGCGTTGCGGGCGAGGCCGAGCAGGATGGCGGGTTTGCCGACGTTGTTGGATCGGCCGACCATGACCAGGGTGGTGTGTGGGTAGACCTGTGCGGGGTCGCGGCCGGTGTCGGTGAGGTAGCGGTCGAGCATGTGGAACACCGAGGCGGGTGTGGAGGGGATGTAGCGGGGCCGGTCGAGGGCGAGTAGGCCGGCGTTGACGGGGTGGACGGCTTCGATGTCCTTGAGCGGGTCCAGCGCGCGGTACAGGACGGTTTCGGAGATGTGGTCGGGTAGTGGTCGTAGGATCAGGATCCCGGAGATGCGGGGGTCGGCGTTGAGTTTGCCGACGGCGGCGACGGTGTCGGCCTGGTTGGTGTCGGCGGGCAGCGCTTCGCGGACGTAGTGGCAGTCGAGGTCGGCGGCTAGCCGGGCGACGCGGCGTTCGTAGGCGTGGGCGGGGTAGGAGTCGCCGACGATGAGGGTGGCCAGCCCGGGGCGGGCGCCGCGGGCGGCGAGGTCTCGCACCTCGCCGGCCAGCCGGGTCCGCAGCTGGGCCGCGTAGCTTTTGCCGTCGATGACGTGCGCGGTCACGCGATCGCCTCCTGGGGGTTAGAACAGGCCGGTGGTGTCGCCGTTGTGGTCGATGTCGATGTGTTCGGCGGCGGGGTCGCTGCCGAGGCCGGGCATGGTGCGCATGTCGCCGCAGATGGGGTAGATGAATCCGGCGCCGACGCTGGCGCGGACTTCGCGGACGGGTAGTCGCCATCCGGTGGGGGCGCCTTTGAGGGTGGGGTCGTGGGATAGTGACAGGTGGGTTTTGGCCAGGCAGACGGGTAGGTGGCCGAAGCCGGCGGCCTCGTAGGTGTCGAGGGATGTGGCCGCGGCGGGGGTGTAGTCGACGCCGTCGGCGCCGTAGACGCGGGTGGCGATGGTGTCGATCTTGTCGCGGAGGGTGGCTTCGTCGGGGTAGAGCAGGGTGAATTGGGTGGGTTCGTGGGCGGCTTCGGTGACGGCCTCGGCGAGTTCGGTGGCGCCGGCGCCGCCGTCGGTGAAGTGGTGGGAGACGGCGCAGCGGGCGCCCTTGCCGGCGGCGACCGCCTCGATGATGCGGTATTCGGAGGGGTGGTCGGTGGGGAAGGCGTTGAT
>WHSY01000102.1:402-17358 GCA_009379815.1 Pseudonocardiaceae bacterium | reverse complement strand
TGCTGACGGTCATGTGTTGATCCTCCTTCGCCGTATCCGTCGGTGCGCGGTGCGAGCACAGACACCGGTTGCAGAGTGGATGAGTCCGCGGCCCCGGTGCCTGCCGGAAGGGCCGGCCGATCACTTCCCGGCCGGCCCTTCAGGCGCGTGGCGCTCAGCCGGCGACGCGATCCTCACGTACGGGATTGCCGTCGGCGTCCTCGACGATCAGGGGGTAGACACCGTTCTCGTCGTGCACCTCCTGCCCGGTCACGGGCGGGTTGAACACGCAGATCGTGCGCATTTGGGTCTTCGGCCGCAGCTGATGGTGCTCGTTGCCGTCGAGCAGGTACATCGTGCCGGGCGTGATGGAGTAGGTCTGACCGGTCTCCTTGTCGATGAGCTCACCCTCACCCTCGACGCACACCACCGCCTCGATGTGGTTTGCGTACCAGAAGTCGTTGACCGTGCCGGCGTCGAGGACCGTCTCGTGCAGCGAGAACCCGACACCTTCCTTGGCCAGCACGATGCGCCTGCTGTGCCAGTTCGGGGTCTTGACGTGCCGTTCGGTGTCGGTGAGCTCGTCGAAGGATCGGACGATCAAGACTTCCTCCAGTCGTGGGTGCCGGCTCGTAGAGTTACTACCCGACGGCGGTCACGTGCAAACGGCGTCGACGGCCTCGCCGAGGATCGCCAGGCCCTGGTCGAGCTCGTCGTCGGTGGTGGTTAGCGCGGGCAGCATCTTCGCGACCTCGTCCGAGGGGCCGGCCGTCTCCATCAGCAGGCCACGGTCGAAGCAGGCCTTGGCGACCTTGCCCGCCAGCTCCGCCTGCTCGAAGGCCAGACCCTTGGCCATGCCGCGGCCGCGCGCGCTGGTGCCGGGGTGCCGGGCGACGATGGGTTCCAGCGCCCGGTTGATCCGCTCGCCCTTGTCCAGCGTGGCCTTCTCTAACGTGTCGTCGGACCAGTACTCCTCGATCGCCCTGGTCGCGGTGACGAACGCGGGGTTGTTGCCGCGGAAGGTGCCGTTGTGCTCGCCGGGCTCCCACACGTCGAGCTCGGGCTTGATCAGCGTCAGCGCCATCGGCAGGCCGTAGCCACCGATCGACTTCGACAGCGTCACGACGTCCGGAGTGATCCCGGCCTTCTCGAAGCTGAAGAACGGGCCGGTTCGCCCGCATCCCATCTGGACGTCGTCGACGATGAGCAACATGTCGTGACGGCCGCACAGCTCCTCGAGTCCCTTGAGCCAGTCGAAGCGTGCGACGTTGAGACCACCCTCGCCCTGCACCGTCTCGACGATGACCGCAGCCGGTTCGTTCAAGCCGCTACCGGAGTCCTCCAGCAACTTCTCGAACCACAGGAAGTCGGGGTACTGCCCGTCGAGATAGTTGTCATAGGGCATGGGGGTGGCGTGCACCAGGGGGATACCGGCACCACCCCGTTTCATCGAGTTGCCGGTGACCGACAGCGCGCCCAGCGTCATGCCGTGGAACGCATTGGTGAAGTTGATGACCGACTCGCGGCCGGTGACCTTGCGGGCGAGCTTGAGCGCGGACTCCACGCTGTTGGCGCCCGTCGGCCCGGGGAACTGCACCTTGTAGTCGAGGTCGCGGGGGCGCAGGATGCTGCTCTGGAAGGCCTCCAGGAACTCCCGCTTGGCGACGGTGTTCATGTCCAGCCCGTGGGTCACCCCGTCGCGCTGGATGTAGTCGATGAGCGCCTGCTTGAACAGCGGGTTGTTGTGCCCGTAGTTCAGCGCGCCCGCACCGCCGAAGAAGTCGAGGTAGGCCTTGCCGTCCTCGTCGTACATCCACGAGCCCAGGGCTCGGTCGAACGTGACGGGCCAGCCCCGGCTATAGCTGCGGACTTGGGATTCGAGGGTGTCGAAGATGCTCATTGCTGCTCCGTAGTGGGTATTCGGTGCGGCTACCGGTTTGTGGGTGTTCGGACGGTGCTAGGTCCCGGCCAGCGGGCCGATGACGTACAGGTCCTCCGGCTCGTGCGCACCGCCCTCCTCGTCGGGGAGAAGCTCGGCCGCGAAAAGGTCGCGTCGCTCGATCGTCGTGCCCCGGTCACGAGCCACGCCGCTGAACAGTCGGATGGACGCCTCGTTACTCGGGGTGACCGTGGTGTGCATCCAGCGCGGCGCCGACCGGTCGAGGACGTCGTGCAGCATCCGGGCGGCCAGCCGGTTGCCCCGCTGGCTGCCGTCGACCGCCACCTGCCAGATCATCAGGGTGTCCGGCGCTTCCGGACGAAGGTATCCCATGACGAAGCCGACGACCTTCTCGTCGGCCAGCGCCACCACGGAGGTGGCGGCGAAGTCGCGGCACCACAGCAGGTAGGCGTAGCTGGAGTTCACGTCGAGCACCTGCGATCCGCGGGCGAGTTGCCACAGCTGCGGCCCGTGCACGACATCCGGGGGGAGGATGAGGACACCGTCCGCACCGGCAGGCTCGCCGTGGGGATGCTCGGGTTCGTCTGGTCCAGCCATGACCCAACTCAATTTAACAGGGTCGACGTGCCGGGGCACCCGCTGCCGGTCGAACCATGAGGATCCCCACAGTATGCTCACGTGACGTGAGTACGCACGACGGAACGTAGCACACTCGTCACCGTCACGGCGTCCGCAGCGCGACGGTCTGGTCGCGGCCCGGCCCGACACCGATCGCCGACACCCTGGCCCCGCACAGTTCCTCGAGCCGTTCGACGTAGGCGCGCGCGTTGCGCGGCAGGTCCTCGAGCGTCCGGCAGTGCGAGATGTCCTCCCACCATCCCGGCAGCTGCTCGTAGACCGGCACTGCGTGGTGGAGATCGGTCTGGGTCATGGGCATCTCGTCGACGTACTTGCCGTCGATGTCGTAGCCGACGCACACCGGAACGGTCTCGAGCCCGGACAGCACATCGAGCTTGGTGAGGAAGAAGTCCGTGATGCCGTTGACGCGGGCCGCGAAGCGGCCGATCACGGCGTCGAACCAGCCGACCCGCCGCGAGCGGCCCGTGGTGACACCGACCTCGCCACCGGACTTGCGCAGCCGGTCGGCCATCGAGTCGTGCAGCTCGGTGGGAAACGGCCCCGAGCCGACCCGCGTGGTGTAGGCCTTGAGGATCCCCATCACCGCCGTGATCCGGGTCGGCCCGATGCCCGAGCCCGCGCACGCCCCACCCGCCGTCGGGTTGGAGGAGGTCACGAACGGGTAGGTGCCGTGGTCGACGTCGAGCAGCGTGCCCTGGGAGCCCTCCAGCAGCACGGTCTCACCCCGGGTCAGCGCCTGGTCGAGCAGCAACCTCGTGTCGGCGATGCGGTGCGAGAAGTGCGCGGCCTGCTCCAGCACGGTGTCCACGACGTGCTCCGGGTCCAGCGCACGACGGTTGTAGACCTTGACCAGCACCTGGTTCTTGTACTCCAGCGCGGCCTCGACCTTCTGCCGAAGGATCTTCTCGTCGAGCAGGTCCTGCACCCGCACCCCGACCCGGGCCACCTTGTCTTGGTAGGCGGGGCCGATGCCGCGACCGGTCGTACCGATCTTCGCCTTGCCCAGGTAGCGCTCGGTCACCTTGTCGATGGCGACGTGGTACGGCATGATCAGATGCGCGTCCGCGGAGATCAGCAACTTGCCGGTGTCGACGCTGCGGGCCTCCAGGCCCGCCATCTCCTCGAGCAGCACGCCGGGGTCGACGACGACGCCGTTCCCGATCACGTTCGTGACGCCCGGGGTCAAGACGCCGGACGGGATGAGATGCAGCGCGAAGTCCTGCCCGTCGGGCAGCACGACGGTGTGCCCCGCGTTGTTGCCACCCTGGTAACGCACCACCCACTGCATCCGCTCGCCGAGCAGGTCGGTGGCCTTGCCCTTGCCCTCGTCGCCCCACTGGGCGCCGATCAGGACGATCGCCGGCATGTGACACTCGCTTGATCGTCGTATTGGGGATGTGCCGTTGCGGTTCTCGGACCTCCCGGGCGCGTCGCTCGACGGCGGCACGTTCCGGACATACTGCGTGTTCCTTGCCGCGTTCGTGCGGGCATGAGCGTAGACCAGGAGGACCGGTGGAGGTTGCCGCGGACACCATCGCGCTGACCTGCGGCGACGCGCATTGGCCTGCGGCCGCGGCCGGAGTGCGGGTGATCGCCGTGGGCGCGCGGCCGGACCGCGACGAGCTGGCCGCCGTGCTCGAGCGCCTCGACGGTGCCCGGCTGGTGGTCTGCGGGACCGACGCCGACCTCGCCGCGGTGGTGCTGCGGCTGCTGCGCGCCGAGATGCTGGGAGTGTCCGTCGGCTACGTCCCGACCTGCCCCTCGTCGGTGGTGGCGCGGCTGTGGAGCCTGCCGGTGGCGCCGACGGCGGCGGCAGGCGTCGCGCTCCGCGGGCGTCCGCACCCCGTCCCGCTGCTGCGCGACGATTCGGGCGGCGTGCTGGTCGGTCTGGGCGTCGTCGCGCCGGTGCGGGGGGTCGCCTACTGCGACGACGAGCTGGTGCTGCGCGGGCAGGCGTCCCGGCTCGAAGTGACACCCGACCCGCAGCGCGGGTTGCTGGTCCGGGTCGTGCGCCGCGGCTGGCTCGGTCGGCGGGTGCGGATGGCGGCCGGCCGGGCGGTGCAGCTGGGTTGCGAGCCGACCGGCGTGGTCCGCGACGGCGTGCCGCGCCAGACCCCCGACCGGTGGACGT
Organism: Pseudonocardiaceae bacterium; assembly: GCA_009379815.1. Taxonomy (GTDB): domain Bacteria; phylum Actinomycetota; class Actinomycetes; order Mycobacteriales; family Pseudonocardiaceae; genus WHSY01. The sequence continues at coordinate 12,709 of WHSY01000102.1, read as the reverse complement.
GGTATCGGCATACCGAGGAGCTGCGCCTGGTGCGCGCTCATTGCTCCCCGTGATGTCCATGACCTCGACGCCATGGGGGTTGTCGGGCCCGCGAACCCCCATGACGTCGAGTTCATGGACCCGGCGGCGTCGGGCGAGCCGGCTGCTCAGTCCCGCTGGGCGTCGAACGCCTTCCGCAGCTTGGCAGGGGCCTTCCGGCGCCAGGAATCCTCGATCAGCTCGCCGAGCTGCTCGGGGTCGACCCGATCGAGATCGACCAGGATCGCCCCGTACCCGTCGTAGTGCGGCGTTGTGTAGAAGGCGGGGTCACCCGATGCCAGCAGTGCCTCCTTCTCGCCGAGGTCGCACATCAGCACGACGCCGCCCTCGGCCTCGGCGCGCAGTCGCGCGAATCCCTTGCCTGCGACCTTCAGCGACGGCGTCCGGAACCAGGTCGACTCCTCGACCTCCGGCAACACCGTTGCCATGGCCACCACGTCGTCCCAGCTCGGCATCGCAGCTCCTCACCAGCGCGGCTGGGTTCATCGTGCCCGGTCACGAGCGACTCGTCTTGGACGAACGGGAGCCGGGGACGCGATGTCACGCCACCACTGTCACGCCACCGCGACGAGGTAGCCGACGCCGGCCGCGACGAGCCCCAGCCGCAGGATCACGCCGGACCAGCGCGACCACGCGCGACCACCTGCCCGCACGGGCAGCCGTGTCCACGATTGCCCGAGCACCGCCAGCCCGCCCGCCGCGATCGCGCCACCACCTGTCCACAGCGCGGGCGGCAACAGCGTCCAGGCGGCGATCACGTAGGCCGCGATCAGCGCGATGGCGGCCTCGGTGGCGAGGGCGACCAGCCCGATCCGGTCGGGCCGCCTCCCGCCGCGTCGCAGTGCCGCGAACAGGCCACACCCTGCGGCGTAGAGGCACATCAGTCCCGCCACGACGGTGGGGTAGGACCAGCCGTCCCGGTCGTCAGCGCCGGCAGCGGCGACGCCGAGCAGCCGCAGGCCGATCGCCTCGACCGGTTCGGCGGTGTTACCCAGCACGACGACGCCACGCCCGGTCGCGCGGTCGTATCCCACATAGGAGCGGAAGCCGCCGGTGCCGGCGTTGTGCCAGGTGATCTCGTGCTCGCCGTGGCGGGAGGACAACCAGCCGTACGCGGGCGGGTCGCGTCGACGCCCGGCGCCGTGCCGGCCAGCACCGCATCGACGAGGCGGGCGAGATCCTCGGCGCTCGACCACACCCCGATCCCGGCGGGAGCGTAACCGGGGCCGCGCCACGGCGCCACCCGCATGCCGTTGACGCGATGACCGGCAGCTGTCGGCTCTGTCCCGGTCCCGGCATTGCCCAACCCCGCGGTGCGCACCCGGCCGTTCTCGACGAGCGCGACCGCGAGGCCGAGCCGGCCCTCGGTGTCGCCCACCACCTGCCGCACCTGCCTGGCGAGCTCGGGGTCACCGGTGGCAGCACCGCCCAGCCGCGGCGGGTCCGGCGCGATCAGCCACCCGCCCAGCGTGGCGGCCACGACGACGAGCGCGACGACGATCGTCGACCGGGGCGGGTTCACCGGCGCACCGCCGCGAGGACGATGAGCAGCGGGATGACCCGCTCACCGGGCACCGCGTAGTGTCCGCGTGCCGTCGCACGCAGCCAGCCGGCCGAGACCAGCTGCCGCAGGTGGTGATAGAGCTGCCCGGTCGTGCCCAGGCTCTCGTGGGTGCTCAGCTCTGCCACCGTGCGGGTGCCGTGCAGGATCTCCCGCAGCAGCAGCAGCCGTACCGGGTGTGCCAGCGCCGAGAGCATGGCCGCCCCCTCCGTCCAGTCATCCTCGAGAACAGCCGTGGCCAGGCGTCCCTCCTGCCACTCCCAGTGCTCTCCGGTCGGCAACGTGACCGCCCCGGTGAACAGCACCGCCCCCGGGTCCTCGGTACGGCTCTTGAGCCCCTCCAGCGCCCAGAAGGTCGTGCCGGTCCCCGGCTCGGTATCGGAACGCTCGCGGTCACCTTCCAGCGCCGCGACACGGTCCTCCAGCTGCTCGACCCGAGCTCGCAACCGCGCATCGTCGGACCCCGAAGCCACATGACAATATTACGTAGATACGTAAAGTTGTCAACGGACTGAGAGTCGCCTGCCGCCGGGCCGCGCTACGACGTCGGCGGGGGCGGGGGCAGTGCCGCGGCCGCGTCGACACGGGGTGTGCCGGTCGCCTGCAGCAGGTCGATCACCACCGACCGCAGCTGGGCTACCACGACCCGACCGGAGAATCCGGTGCCCTCCAGCAGTTCGGGCCCGCAGCCGGCCGCGCTGCCCAGCAGCGCGGCGCGGGCACGATCCGGGTCCTCGCCGCGGTCGAGCTCGTCGCGGAGCAACTCGACCGCCCCGGCCAGCTCCTCGAGCCGCTGCGGCAACGCGGTCGACAGCTGCTCGCCCTCGCGCAGCGCCGCCAACGCGCGCCGGGCCAGTACCCGCAGGTTGCGCAGCGCGTAGTCGGCACGGACCCCCGCGACGTCGATGCGCTGCAGCCGCGCCCGGTTTCGCCGCCGCAACGGTGCGAACGTCGCGATCTCCTCCCCGGCCAGCAGCGCCGAGCGCAGCTCGTTCACGGTCGGCTGGGTCTCCCGCGCACGACTCAGTGCAGCCAGCACGGCAGCCTCGTCACGGCCGGCGAGCGCCGCGGCCAGCGAGCGCAGCCCGTCGACGAGCTCGGCGAGCAGCGCCCGCAGTTGCCGGCGGGCACCGGTGAGCGGATCGGCGGGCAACACCGCGGCAACCCCGAGCCCGATCGCCCCACCGACCAGCGCGTCCACCGCCCGGGATACCCCGCCGCTGGGCAGCAGCGCCGCCACCAGCACCGCTGAGGCTCCCGCCTGGATGGTGATCACCGGTCCACCGTCGAGCAGCACCGCCAGCGCCATGGCCAGCGCGACGACCAGGGCGATCTGCCACGTCCCCGAGCCGATGACACCGACGAGCAGCTCCGCGACGGCGATCCCCACCGCCACGCCGACCATCAGCTCGGCGGCCCGTCGCAGCCGCTGGTTGTGCGAGACGCCCAGGCTGATCAGTGCGGCGATCGGGGCGAAGAACGGCCGGTCGTGCCCGATCAGCTCGGTGGCCACCAGCCACGCGAGGCCGGCGGCGATCGAGGCCTGCGCGATCGGCAGTGCGGCGCGGCGCAGCCGCCTGCCCGCCGCCCGCACGACCTCCGCGCCCTCGGTCAGGCCAGGCCCAACGCTTCCGCGGCCGTGGGATCGGCGTCGTCGAGGAAGTCCCGGCACCGGCGGGCCTCGTCGTCCTCGCCGATCTCGGCAGCCGCCCTGGCCAGCGCGGCCAAGGCGCGCAGGAAGCCCTGGTTGGGCTGGTGCGACCACGGCACCGAGCCGTGGCCTCCCCAACCTGCCCGACGCAGCTGGTCGAGCCCGCGGTGATAGCCGGTGCGCGCGAAGGCGTAACCCGCGACGGCGTCGCCCTCGTCGAGCGCCCGTTCGGCCAGTGTCGCCCATGCCGCGCAGAATGCGGGGTGTGCGGCCGCAACGGCGGACGGGTCCGCGGCCGCGGCCAGGTCGGCATCCGCCCGCGGCTCCTCGGGGAGCAGGGTCGGCTCGGGTCCGAGCAGGTTGTGCTGCGTCATGGCGCCATCCTCCCGCTCGGCGATCGTGACCTGACACCGGCCCTGACGGGGGTCGGTGGTCCCGGCGGAGCCACCGAACTGCTCGCGGCTGCCCGCAACCACGGCCGGGTCACGTTGTGCCCGCCACCACGGGGGGTGCGCGAGGCAGGTGCGATGCGCGAGACGTCAACGTGACGTGGGCACAGTATGTTGACGGGCGTGTCGGGAGAGGACCTGCGCTCGGTCGAGCAGACTGTCGAGATCACCCTCGGCCAGTTGCGCGCACTCGACAGCGAGCCCTCCGAGCGGGCCGAGGCCGCGCCGCTGACACTGGAGGACCTCTACCGCACCCACCGGATGCGGCTGGTGCGGCTCGCGATCCTGCTGGTCGACGGCCCGGCCACCGCGGAGGACGTGGTGCAGGAGGCCTTCACCGGCCTGCACCGGCACTGGTCCGGGCTACGCGACGAGGCAGCCGCCCTCGGCTACCTGCGTACCGCGGTGGTGAACGGGTCGCGCTCGGTGCTGCGCCGCCGCCGGACCGCGCGGTCCTACGTACCACCGCACGCTCCCCACGCCCGCTCCGCCGAGTCGCTCGCCATGCTCACCGCCGAGCACCAGGCCGTCGTCACCGCGCTGGGCAAGCTGCCGCGGCGGCAGCGCGAGGTGCTGGTGCTTCGCTACTACGGGAGCATGACCGAATCCGAGATCGCCGAGGCCACCGGCGTGAGCAAGGGCACCGTGAAGTCGACTGCCAGCCGCGCGCTCGACGCGTTACAGCAGATCATGGCGAATCCGTGATCGAGCCGACGGACAGCTCCGCGAGCCGGCTGGCGGCGGCGCTGCGCGCGCAGGCGACCAGCGCGACGGGATCGGGGCAGCGGCCGCCGAACACTGCGCCAAGACCGCCGGTCAGGGCGTGGGCGGTGCTGACCGGCGCGGTGCTGCTCGGCGTGCTCGCCGGCGTCCTGGCTGGTGTGGTCAGCCTGCTGTGACCCCGCGGCGGTAGTGTGGGCACTCGTGACGCCCTCGCTCGCCGCCACGTCGCTCGCCCTCGGTCCCGGCTGGCTCGACCCCGAACAGCTGCTACGGATGCTCGGCCCGTACGTGCTCGCCGGCCTCTGTCTGATCATCTTCGCCGAGTGCGGGCTGCTCGTCGGGTTCTTCCTGCCCGGCGACTCGCTGCTGTTCACAGCGGGCCTGTTCGTCGCGAGCGGCCTGATCGCCGCCCCGATCTGGCTGGTGTGCGTGCTGCTCACCGCATGCGCGGTGATCGGCAACGTGGTCGGGTACTGGATCGGTTACAAGGCGGGTCCCGCGCTGTTCAACCGAGCCGATTCGAGGCTGTTCCGGCGCGAGTACGTCGACAAGACGCACGACTTCTTCGAGCGCTACGGCCCGCGAGCGATCGTGCTCGCCCGCTTCGTGCCGATCGTGCGGACCTTCATCACGGCGATCGCCGGGGTCGGCCGGATGGACCCCCGCACCTACTTCACCTACTCGATCGTCGGCGGTATCGCCTGGGCCACGGGCGTGACGCTGCTCGGGTTCTGGCTGGGTCGTGTCCCGTTCGTGCGGGAGAACATCGAGGCGATGCTCATCGGCATCGTGGTCGTCTCGGTGCTCCCCATCTGCTACGAGTTCGCCAGGGCGCGGCGGCACAACCGCAAGGCCGCGCGGGCGGCGGGCAAGGCCTGATCCTGGCGTGACGGTGCCGGTGGGCCCCGCCGCCCGTACGCTGGCCACCGATGCCGAGCAGCCTCATCGCCGTCCCGCTGGCCTTCGGGCCGCTGGAGTCCGCGGGTCCGTCGACGATCTGGGCGATCGTGACCACGTTCGTCTTCGTCGAGTGCGCGCTGGTCGTGGGGATGTTCCTGCCCGGCGACACGCTGCTGCTCGGGGCCGGGGTGGTGCTGGCCACCCAGTACGGCGGTACGGCCCATGTCTGGACGCTGACCGGGGTGGCCACGGTGCTGGCGGTGGCGGGCAATCACGCCGGCTACCTGCTCGGCCGCCGTACCGGCACCCGGGTGTGGGCCCGCGAGGGCGGCCGGGTGCTCAACCGGCACAACCTGGAGCGGGCGCATCTCTTCCTCGAACGCTGGGGCTTCTGGGGCGTGGTGGTCGCCCGGTGGATCCCGTGGGTGCGGACACTGGCGCCGCTGATCGCAGGCGCGGCTCGGATGCCCCCGCGACGCTTCCTGGTGGCGTCGACACTCGGGGCGCTGGCATGGGTGCCCACGCTGCTGCTGCTCGGCTTCTACGCCGCGGGTCTGATCGAGCGCGCCCAGTGGCTGGAGCCGGTGATCACCGGCAGTGTGATCGTCCTGTTCACCGTGACCGTGGTACTGGGGCTGTGGCGTTACCGGCAGGACATGCGCAAGCCCGTGGACACGCGGTCGTCGCTGCCCGACGGGGACCGGGCTCCAGTGTGAACGACACCAGTGTGAACGACACCAGTGTGAACGACACCGGCGGGGACACCCGGCACGAGCGATGGGCATCATGGTGTCGATGACCACTGGGGAGCAGCCGCGGCGCGGCCGTAGCACCCGGCTGATCGCCGCCGGCGCGGTGTTCGGGGCGCTGCTCGCGCTGCTCGCCGTCATCCTGCTCGGCGGGGGCGGCACCGGCTCCGGGCCGGGCCCGCTCGCGGACGACAGCAGCGCGGCACCGACCACGACGACCCCGCCACCACTGCAGGCACCGGCCGGCACCTGCCTGACCTGGTCCGAGGTCGACGCCTCCGATGCCGAACGGGTCGACTGCGCCGCACCGCACCTGTTCGAGGTGACCGGGACGATCGACCTGGCGACCCGGTTCGGACCCACCGTACCGTTCCCGAGCGACGACCAGTGGCGGCAACTGGTCTCGGAGCGCTGCACCCCGCTCACCGACAGGTTCCTCGACGGTGACTTCGACCCCTTCGGCCGGTTCTCCGTCGGGGCCATCAAGCCCAGCCAGGCGAGCTGGCGCCAGGGCGACCGGGAGCTGCGCTGCGGGTTGCAGGTCGTGGGCCGGTCCGGGGCGCTGTACGCGACGACGGGCAAGGCGTCGACCCAGGACCAGTCCGACGTGCACGAGCCCGGCACCTGCCTGGGCAACGACGGTCTGGGTGTCGGCGACCCGGTGGACTGCGCCGCGCCGCACGCCGTGGAGGTCGTCGCAGTGGTCGACCTGGGCGAGGCCTTCGGCGACGGGTACACCGCCGAGGACGAGCAGGACCGCGTGCTCGAGGAGGAGTGCACCCGGCTGGCCGCCGAGTACGCCGGCGGCCCCGACGTCGTCAGCGAGAAGGGGCTGACCGTGTTCTGGGAGACGTTGCGCCAGGAGAGCTGGGAGGCGGGCAGCAGGCGGGTGGACTGCCGGCTCGGCGCCTTCCTTCCCGACCGCTCGGGCTTCGCACCGGTCACCGGCAGCGTCAAGGGCGAGGTGGAGGTGGGCACCGAGCCCGCTCCCCCCGCACCCACCTCGCGGGGTCCTGCGCCGACGGTTTCGCAGACCCCCGCTTCCCGCCCCCCGTCGCCGTCGCCGTCCCCGCCCGGCTGATGGCGAGCTGGGTGAGCACAGCCCGCTTCGACGAGCTGGTCGGCGAGGCACTGGACCTGATCCCCGCCGAACTGGCCGCCGCGATGGACAACGTGGTGGTGCTCGTCGAGGACCGCAACCCCGACGAGCCGTCGCTGCTCGGGCTCTACGAGGGCGTCGCGCTCACCGAACGGGACACCAGCTACGCCGGGATGCTGCCCGACCGGATCACCGTCTACCGGGAAGCGCTGCTCGACGTCTGCGGCGACGAGCAGCAGGTCGTCGACGAGGTCGCGATCACCGTGGTGCACGAGGTGGCGCACCACTTCGGGATAGACGACGCCCGGCTGCACGAACTCGGCTGGGCATGAGGCTGATCCTCGCCCGGCACGGCCAGACCCGGGCGAACATCGACCGGGTCCTCGACACGTTGCCGCCCGGCTACCCGCTCACCCCCGAAGGGTACCGGCAGGCCACCGAACTGGCCGAGGCGCTGCACGACGAACCGGTCGCCGCGGTGTACGCGAGCCGCGCGGTGCGGGCGCTGCAGACCGCCGAGGCGGTGGCGGCGCGCCACGGGGTGCAGCCGATCGAGCTCGACGGGGTACAGGAGGTCTTCCTCGGCGACCTCGAGGCCCGCAGCGACGGCGAGGCCCACGAGCTGTGGAACGGGATCTACCGCGCGTGGCATTCGGGGCAGCGTGACCGCAGGGTCCCCGGCGGGGAGAGCGGCGCCGAGGTCATCGACCGCTACCGCGCCGCGCTGCTCCGGCTCACGGCGACACGCCCCGACGGCACCCTCGTCGTGGTCAGCCACGGCGGGGCGATGCGGCTGGCCGCGGCGGCGCTGGCCGGCAACGTCGGCAGCGAATTCGCGCAGGCGCACTACATGCCCAACGCGCGCACCATCGTGCTCGAGCCCGAACACAGCACCGGCTCGCACACCGGCTGGCACACCGGCTGGCACACCGGCTGGCATACCGGCTGGCATACCGGCTGGCACTGCGTGCGCTGGAACGACGTCGACATGCCCCCGCTGCCGGCGTGACTCCGCTGCCGATGCGACTCCGCTGCCGATGCGACTCCGCTGCCGATGTGACTCCGCTGCCGATGTGACAGGGGTCAGCCGCCGCGACCGGCACGGACCGCGGCCAGCCACTCCCGTGACGCGGTGAACGCGCCCGGCTCCGGGCCCGTCCCCGGCGGCCCGGAGCGCGGGTAGGACCCGAGGAAGCGCACCGAGTGGCAGCGCCGGTGCAGCTCGGACAGTGCGTCGCCGACCGCGGGGCCGGCGACGTGCCCGTCGCAGTCCAGGAAGAAGCGATACTCCCCCAGCCTGCCCTTCGTCGGCCGGGACTCGATGCGCGTCAGGTTGATGCCGCGCAGCGCGAACTCGGCGAGCACCTCGAGCAGCGCGCCGGGGCGGTCGGCGGTGACCGCGACCAGTGAGGTGCGGTCCCGGCCGGTGGGCGCCGGCAGCGGGCCGGGGCGGCGCAACAGTAGGAAACGGGTCTCCGCGTCACCCACGTCGTGCACCCCGGTAGCGAGCTCGTCGAGCCGGTAGTGCGCCGCGGCAGGTGGGGCGCAGACCGCGGCGTCGGCCTCGCCGTCGACCACCGCGACGGCGGCGGCGGCGGTCGAGGCGACCAACGTCGTTGTCGCGCCCGGGAGGTGCTCGGTCAGCCAGCCCCGAACCTGGGCGGCGGCATGCGGGTGGGTGGCGACGGTGCGGACGTCGGCCGCGGTGGTGCCGGATCTGACGAGCACGCTGAACCGGATCGGCAGCACGTGTTCGGCGACGGCCAGCACCGGCGCGCCCTCGGCGAGCGTGTCGAGGGTGGTGGGCACCGATCCCTCGACGGAGTTCTCCACGGGCACGCACGCACCGTCGACCTCGTCGGCACGTAGTGCCGTGATCGCCGCGATCACGGTCGCCGTGGGGACGAGCGTGGCCTCGGCGTCCAGCGCGCGGGCCGCCTGCTCGGTGAAGGTGCCCTCGGGCCCCAAGTAGGTGGTGCGCGGCACGGACTCATCCTACGTTCGGCGGCGTTCCGATCCGCCATTCGGGTGTGCTCGGGAGGTGCAGGATCTGCTACGCAGTACCTTTTCTTGACCCCCGACACCGGGGTGAGGAGGCTCACAACCAGGCGGGACATGTCTTCGACACCGCCCGGCCAGATACGAGGTGAGCAGGTTGTCAAGCAGGCACCACGACGAGCACGTCGCGGCGACGACGGGCCGATACCTCAAGACCGGAAGTGAGACGCTGCGGGCATTGCAGCTGCTCGGATCCTCACCCGACGGGCTCGCCCCCGATGAGCTCGCGGGCAGGCTCGGCAAGAGCAAGTCCACGGCACGCTACCTGCTCAACACGCTGTGCCAGGAGGGCTATGCCTTCCGGGACGGCAGCAGCGGGGTCTACCGGCTGGCCGAGGCGCCCCCGTGGGGCTGCCCGTGGGGTCATCGCGGCAACGACGCCGACGGCGTGGCCGCACAGCTGTCCGACGCGCTGACCGAGGTGTACCGGCGGACGCGGCAGCGCGCCTACCTGGCGCGGGTCGAGGACGACCGCGTCGTCGTGCTCGACATCCGCGGCCGCCAGGGCCTGCCCAAGATCCCCGGGCTGGCCGAGTCGATCCCCGCCGAGCAGGCGCATGCGCTGGCCGTCTCCAAGGCGCTCGCAGCGCTGTCGACCGGCTACCGGGACACCGTGGAGCACGAGGGAACCTTCGAGCAGTTCACCCACGCCACGGTGACCGGCAGGCATGCGTTCGACCACGAGCTGGAGCTGGTGCGCCAGAGCGGCTTCGCGCTGGACCGCGAGGAGTTCGCCGAGGGGTTCTGCTGCATCGCGTCACCGGTGCTCAACCCGGACGGCCAGGTCGCCGCGAGCCTCGCACTGTCGGTACCGGCGCGCCGCTTCGAGACCGACTGCATCCCGCTCATCAACGACGTGGTGGAGGTCGCCGCTGCCGCCAGCGAGCAGTGGCGCCGCTCGGTCCACCCCGACACCGGCAACGGCGCGCGCACGGGCGACCTCGCCGCGGGTGACGGGGACCCGACGCGGGTGGCCCCACCGACGATGTTCGCCCGGTCCAGGCCCCCCGGGTCGAGGGAGCACGCCGCACCGACCGGAGGTACATCGAAACCGGACATGTGAAGGAGACCAGAGCACGTACGCACCCGACGACCCGAACACGGCTAGGAGAGTGACATGAGTCGTCAGAGTCTCGCCAAGGCTCACCAGAAGATCCAGGAGCTGTCCTGGGAACCGCAATACCACGAGCCGGTGGCCCAGTACGGCACCGACTACACCTTCCGTAAGTCCTCCAAGAAGGACCCGCTCAAGCAGGTCCTGCGGTCGTACTTCCCGATGCAGGAGGAGAAGGACCACCGGGTCTACGGGGCCTCCGACGGCGCCATCCGCGGGAACATGTTCCGGCAGGTGCAGGAGCGCTGGATGGAGTGGCAGAAGCTGTTCCTGTCCATCATCCCGCTGCCGGAGATCTCGGCGGCACGGGCCATGCCACTGCTGTTCCGCACGGTGCCCAACCCGGAGCTGCACAACGGGCAGGCCATCCAGATGATCGACGAGGTCAGGCACTCGACGATCCAGCAGAACCTCAAGCGCCTGTACATGAACAACTACATCGACCCGGCCGGCTTCGACAGGTCGCTGCGCCACTTCCACAACGACTACTGCGGCACGATCGGCCGGCAGTTCGCCGAGGGCTTCATCACGGGTGACGCCATCACCGCGGCGAGCATCTACCTGACGATCGTGGCCGAGACGGCGTTCACGAACACCCTGTTCGTGGCGATGCCGGCCGAGGCCGCCGCCAACGGCGACTACCTGCTTCCCACGGTGTTCCACTCCGTGCAGTCCGACGAGTCGCGCCACATCAGCAACGGTTACGCCACGCTGCTCATGGCGCTGTCCGACGAGAGCAACCACGAGCTGCTCGAGCGCGACCTGCGCTATGCCTGGTGGAACAACCACGCGGTGGTCGACGCGGCCATCGGCACGTTCATCGAGTACGGCACGAAGGACCGCCGTAAGGAACGCGAGAGCTACGCGGAGATGTGGCGTCGGTGGATCTACGACGACTACTACCGCAGCTACCTGATGCCGCTGGAGAAGTACGGCCTCGTCATCCCGCACGACCTCATCGAGGAAGCCTGGAACCGGATCTGGAACAAGGGCTACATCCACGAGGTGGCGCAGTTCTTCGCGACGGGGTGGCTGGTCAACTACTGGCGTATCGACCCGATGACCGACGAGGACTTCGAGTGGTTCGAGTACAAGTACCCGGGCTGGTACGACAAGTACGGCGCATGGTGGGAGAACTACAACCGGCTGTCGACCCCGAACGGGCACAACCCGATCGCGTTCGAGGACGTCAACTACCAGTACCCGCACCGCTGCTGGACCTGCATGGTGCCCTGCCTCATCCGTGAGGACATCGTCATGGACACCGTCGACGGCCAGGTGCGCACGTACTGCTCGGAGGGGTGCCACTGGACCGACGCGACGGCGTTCCGGCCGACCTACAACGGCCGGGAGACGCCGAACATGGGCCAGCTGATCGGCCACCGGGAGTGGGAGACGCTCTACCACAACTGGAACCTCGCCGACATCGCCGAGGACATGGGCATCGTCCGCGACGACGGCAAGACGCTGGTGCCGCAGCCGCATCTGGATCTCGACCCCAAGAAGATGTGGACCACCGACCACCTGCGCAGGTGCCCGAACTTCCCGAGCCCCAACGTGACGCTCAACGAGATGTCACCGGAGGAGCGGGAAGCCACGATGGCGCACTACCGGCGGGGTGGTCCTGCCGGCAGGCCGGCGCCCGCCGAGGCCTGAGCCCGCCATCGCGTAAACCGGGGGCACGGGAGTGCCCGAGTCACGACTCGGGCACTCCCGTTCCTCCCGGCGTGGACGGCAGACGACACGAGGGAGTCATGGGAGACAAGCACGTCGTGCGCTTCGAGCCGGTGGGCATCGAGATCGAGGTCGACGAGGACAAGACGATCCTGCGCGAAGCAGCCGAGCAAGGGGTCATGCTCATGCACGGCTGCAAGGAGGGCCAGTGCGCCTCCTGCAAGTCGTTCGTCCTCGACGGCGACGACATCGACCTCGAGAAGTACTCCACCTTCGCGCTGCCCGACAAC
>WHSY01000102.1:0-392 GCA_009379815.1 Pseudonocardiaceae bacterium | reverse complement strand
GACGAGGAGATGATCCGCTCGGGGCTGCCGATCCAGGAGGCGGTCGCCGAGGTGGTGTCCAACGAGCCCGTCACCCACGACATGCGCCACCTGGTGCTGCGGCTCGTGGAACCCGAGGAGATCAAGTTCTTCCCCGGGCAGTACGTCGACATCTCCATCCCGGGGACGGACACCTCGCGCTCGTTCTCGATGGCGAACACGACCTGCCGCGAGGACGGCCGGCTCGAGTTCGTCATCAAGGTCTACCCCGACGGGGCGTTCTCGCATTTCCTGGACACGCAGGTCGCGGTCGGTGACCGGCTGGACCTGTCCGGGCCGTTCGGGGTGTTCACGTTGCGGGAGGGTCACGACAGCGACCTGGTGTTCGTCGGCGGCGGCGCCGGGATGGCCCC
>WHSY01000101.1 GCA_009379815.1 Pseudonocardiaceae bacterium | reverse complement strand
GGTAGCGCCCGAGACGCTCGATCACCGCAGCGGTCGCCTGCGGGATCACCACCACGCTCTTGACCACGATGATGGCGATCGCCAGCACGACGACCACCAATACGACGAGACCGACCGTATCCATTACGACTCTCCCAAGACGATGGCAGTGGCACCCGAGATGTCCATGACGGTGACGGCGCGACCCGGCTCGAGCACCTGGGTGTCGTCGAACGAACGGGCGGACCAGATCTCCCCGTTGAGCTTGACCTGGCCGCGGTGTGCGTCCACCGTCGCGACGACCACGGCGCTGCCGCCCAGCAACCTGTCGATGTTGGTCAGGGCGAGATCACCGGACTGCAGCCGGCGCTTGAGCACGGGGCGAGCGAGGGTGATCAGGCCCAGCGAGGTCGCGGCGAAGACCAGCACGTCGACCCAGATCGGCGCCGACAGCGCGGCCGAGCCGGCGGCCGCCAACGCCGCGGCGCCGAGCATGAGCAGCACGAAGTCGCCCGAGAGCACCTCTGCGGCGATCAGCAGGACTCCGACGATGAGCCAGACCACGGCGGCCACGTGTCCAGTCTGTCAGAGTCCGGTGATCTCCGGCCGGGGCTGGTCGAGTGACGCTCAGCGCCCCGCCGTCACGAAGTCGATCAACTGCTCCACCGAGCCGAGCAGCGCGGGTTCGAGGTCGCGGTAGGTGCGCACCGCTGCGAACACCCGATGCCATCCCTGTACCGGGTCGGGCTCGCCGGCACCGTCGACCCAGCCCAGGTCGCGGCACACGCCCTCTTTCCACGGCACTGCTCTCGGCACCTCGGGCCAGCCGCGGATCCCCAGCGCCGCGGGACGTACGGCCTGCCAGATGTCCACGTAGGGGTGGCCGGCGACGAGCACGTGCTCCGAGCGCACCGCGGCCACCAGGCGGGACTCCTTGCTGCCGGAGACCAGGTGGTCCACCAGCACCCCGAGCCGCCGCTGCGGTCCGGGCTCGAACTCCGCAACCTGCGCTGCCAGCGAGTCGACGCCGTCGAGTGCCTCGACGACCACCCCGTCGACTCGCAGGTCGTGGCCCCACACCCGCTCCACCAGCTCGGCGTCGTGGCGACCCTCCACCCAGATCCGGCTCGCCCGTGCCGTTCGGGCACGCAGCCCCTCGACCCGCACCGAGCCCGACGCCGAGTGCGCCGTGGGCACGGCCGCATCCGCGGTCACGGCGGGTGCCACCAGCGTCACGATGCGCCCGTCGACCAGGAACGCCGCCGGGCGCATCGGGAACAGCCGGGTGCGCCCGCGGGCGTCCTCGAGCACCACCGAGCCGCGCTCGCATCGCAGCACCGCACCGCAGAACCCGCTGCCCGCATCCTCGACGACGATGCCCGGTTCGGCGGCCAGCTCCGGCACGGCGCGGCGGGGTCGGGTGGTCAGCACGTCCGGTCCGTAGTCCCTCGAGCGCACGGCTCGCGACGGTATCGGTCCGCGGCCGGCGGCGGCTGTTGCCACGCCGGTGTGCGCGAACCCCCGGTCGCGATCTAACCTGTTCCCCCGTGCCACGTCCCAGCGCGACCATGACCGTGTGGGCCTCCGCCTGGCTGCACGGCTCCGAAGCCCCCGACGACGTCATCGATGCCCTGCACACCTGGGCGCAGCTGCACGAGGTCGCGGCGGTCGACGACGACGCCGCGATCAAGCTCGACCTGCCCGGCCCCGGCGACGTGCCCACGTCCGTGGTCGGCCTGCTCGCGGCCGCCCGCCGCGCGGGAGCCGAGGGAGGGCGGCTGCTGCTGCCGGTAGCAGGTGACGTGCGCGGCCTACCTCCCGACGGCGATCTCACCGCGCCCGCACTGCGCGCCGGCGAGGTCACGGTGTTCACCGGCGCCGATCTGGCGGTGGTGCCCGACCCGGTTGCCGACGGCGTGCTGCGCTGGACCGTCCACTCCCCGGGCCCGCTCCCGCCCGCCGAGGAGCCACTGCTGGCCGAGGCCGAGCACGGCCTGCGTGGTGCGGTACGGCAGGCCGCGACCACCCTGGTCGACCTCGACGTCGCGCGGCACCGCCCGGGGGTGCGCGACGAGATCACCGGGATGCTCGAGCAGCGGGTCCGCCCGCTATGGCCCGCCGGCATGCCCGGCCGGGCGCTGCGGGTGTTCGAGCAAGCCGACGAGGTGCAGGCCATCCTGGCGGCCGCCGGTGTCGACGGCCCCGGCGGTGCGTTGTCGGCACCGGCCGCGTCGGCCCGCTCGGCAGCACTGCAACCGCTGGCGACCATGGTGCGGGAGGCCCGCCGGGCGGCGGTGGCCGAGGCCGTCCGAGTGCTCACCCAGGGCGTCGGTCGGCGCTCACCGTAACGTCGGGCTGACCCGCGCGCCGGACCGGCTCGCAGCAGCCGGGTGCGCAGGGCGACCCGTCGATCCCGTAACCCGCGGCCGGCACGGTCGACCGCCGTCGCGGCTCGAGACCTGCGGTGTGCTCGCCGACGAGTTCGACCACCATCCGGGCCAGCCGGGGATCGGAGCCGGCGGTGGCAGCCCGGACGAAGCCCAGGCCGAGCTGTACCGCCCGGTGCGCGGCCTCGTGGTCGAGATCCCAGACGACCTCGAGATGATCGGCGACGAAACCGACCGGGGCGAGCGCCACACCCGGCACCCCGTCGGCCTGGAGCGTCTCGAGGTGGTCGGCGACGTCGGGCGCGAGCCACGGCACCGCGGCAGGCCCCGAGCGCGACTGCCACACGACGTCGTAACACTCCGCACCGATCTCGCCCGCGACCAGCCGCGCCGCCTCGGCCACCTGACGGGAGTAGCGGTGCCCGCCCTCGGCGGGCAGTCCGGCGGCGGCGTCGGCCGCCACCGGGACGGAGTGCGCGGTGAACACCAGCCGCGCGCCGGGCCCTGCCTCGGGCAACGCCCGGCGCACCGCGTCGGCGTTGGCCGCCACGAACAGCGGGTGGTCGAAGAACTGCCGGAGCTTGATCAGCTGCGGGGCGCGGGGGCCGACGGCGCTGCGCGCCCTGGCGATGTCCTCGTGATATTGCCGGCAGCCCGAGTACCCGCCCCAGGCCGACGTGGCGAAGACCAGCGCCTCGCCTACCCCGTCATCAGCCATCCGCGCGACGGTGTCCTCGACGAACGGGTGCCAGTTGCGGTTGCCGAAGTACACCGCCACCTCGATGCCGGCCGACGCCAGCTCCCGCTCGATGCCGGCGATCAGCTCACGGTTGAGCCGGTTGAGCGGCGAGACGCCGCCGAAGTGCAGGTAGTGCTCGGCGACCTCGTCGAGTCGCTCGGGTGGCACGCCGCGGCCGCGGGTGACGTTCGCCAGGAACGGCCGCACCTCGTCGGGGCCCTCCGGCCCGCCGAACGACAGGACGAGCAGCGCCTGCGGCGCGCTCACGAGTCAGACGCCGACCGCGTGGAAGCCGCCGTCGGCCCAGATCATCGAGCCCGTGGTGGCCGGCAGCCAGTCCGAGAGCACCGCGCAGCAGGTGTGCGCCACCGGTGTCGGGTCGTCGATGTCCCATCCCAGCGGTGCCCGGCCGTCCCAGGCGTCCTCGAAGGCGGCGAATCCCGGGATCGACCGGGCGGCCATCGTCCGGACCGGACCGGCCGCCACCAGGTTGACCCGGATCCCGTCGGGTCCGAGGTCGCGTGCCAGGTAGCGGCACACCGACTCCAGGGTCGACTTCGCCACCCCCATCCAGTCGTAGGCGGGCCAGGCCTGCCGGTTGTCGAAATCCATACCGACGATCGACGAGCCAGGGTGCAGCAGCGGCCGGCATGCCATCGCGAGCGATTTCAGCGAGTACGCCGAGACCTGTATGGCGGTGGACACGTCCTCCCACGGAGCATTGAGGAACTCCCCACCGAGGCACGATTCCGGGGCGAAGGCGATCGAGTGCAGCACGCCGTCCAACCCGTCGACGTGCTCGCCGACCCGCTGCGCAAGCGAGTCGAGCTGCTCGGAGTTCTGCACGTCGAGCTCCAGCACCGGTGCCGGCTCCGGCAGCCGCGCCGCGATGCGCTCGACCAGCTTCATCCGACCGAACCCGGTCAGCACGACCTGCGCGCCCTGCTCCTGTGCGGTGCGTGCCACGTGGAACGCGATGGACGCGTCCGTGATCACTCCGGTGACCAGCAGCCGCTTGCCCTCGAGCAGTCCCGCCACGAGCCCTCCTCCCCTTGCGTCGAAAAACGAACCTCAGTGACCCATGCCCAGGCCACCGTCCACCGGGATCACCGCGCCGGTGACGTAGCCGGCCGCATCGGAGGCGAGCCAGCTCACCGCGTCGGCCACCTCCGCTGGCCTGGCCTGGCGCCCCAGCGGGATCGACGACATGATCTCGTCGCGCCGCGCCTGGGGCAGCTCCGCCGTCATCTCGGTCTCGACGTAGCCTGGCGCCACCACGTTCGCGGTGATGTTGCGCGAACCGAGCTCGCGGGCGATCGAGCGCGCCACCCCGATCAGCCCAGCCTTGCTCGCCGCGTAGTTCACCTGGCCCGGGGAGCCGGTCAGGCCCACCACCGAGGAGATGAACACCATGCGGCCGAAGCGGGCCCGCAGCATCCCTTTGGCCGCCCGCTTGGCCACCCGGTAGGCGCCCGTGAGGTTGGCGTCGAGGACCCGGGTGAACTGCTCCTCATCCATCCGCAGCAGCAGCGTGTCGTCGGTGATCCCGGCGTTGGAGACCAGTATCTCGACCGGTCCCTGTGCCGACTCCACCTCCGCGAACGCCGCATCCACACCGGCATCGTCGGTGACGTCGCACTGCACGCCGAGCAGCCCCTCCGGGGCGCCCGACCCTCGGTGGGTCACTGCCACCTGGTGGCCCTGGTCCGCGAACGCCTGCGCGATCACCAGCCCGATACCGCGGTTGCCACCGGTGACCAGGACCGAACGTGCCATCCGCAACTCCTTCTCTCGAGCCGTTGCCGCGCCGGCCAGCAGTATGGTCGAGTGGGCAGCGTCGCTCGACAGCCCCCTACCGGGACCGCAGCACAGGTCACGGCAGCCGCTGCCCGATCGCCAGTGCCCCGGCAGCGGCGATGATCGCGGTGATGGTGCCTGCGACGAGCCAGGGCATCCTGGCATCGGTTCGCTTGGTCTCGTAACCGATCTGCTCGGCAAGGTCGACGTAGATCTCGCTCAAGTCGTCGAGACTCTCGGCGTCGTAGAACTCCCCACCTGACAGCTGGGCGACGGTCTTCATCGCGTCGTCCTGGGCCGGCACCCGGACCTCTCTGCCCGTGATGTCGACCACGCCGTACTCGGTGCCGAAGGAGATCGCGGAGATGGGCACACTGCGGTCCGCCGCCGCCTCAGCCGCGGTGTAGGCCCCGCGCGGCCCCGCAAGGTCCTCGTTCGGGATGGTCTGCTTCCCGTCGGTCAGCAGCACCACCCGAGCCGGTGGCGGGCCCTTCGCCCCACCGACGATCTTGCCGAACGTGTCGACGGCCTGCAGCGAGGCGAAGATCGCCTCACCGGTGGCGGTTGCCTCGGCCAGCTTGAGACTCTTGATGGCCTCCTTGACCGGGCGCCGCTCGGTGGTCGGGGACACCAGTACCGTCGGCGATCCCGCAAAGGACACCAGGCCGAGGTTGACCCCCGGGGTGAGTTCATCGGCGAACTTCGTCGCGGCCTGCTGAGCCGCCGCGAGCCTGCTGGGCGCCACATCGGTGGCCTGCATCGACAGCGAGACGTCGATCACCAGCATCACCGTCGCCCGATTGCGCGGCACCTTGGTCTCCGCGGTCGGTCCCGCCAGCGCCACGGTGAACAGCAGCAGCGCGACCAGCAGCAGCGCGGCGGGAACGTGCCGGGGCCAGCCGGGCCGGCGCGGCGCGACCTGTTCGAGCATGGCCAGGTTGGCGAAGCGCAGCGTGTGCCGACGCCGCCGCCGCTGCATCCACAGATAGCCGCCTGCCAGCGCGGCGACCGCCCCGAGCAGCACGAACCAGAGCGGCGCGGTGAACCCCCCGAAACTCATCGGCCCGATCCTGACCACCGCCGCTTGCGCGCCCCGACGAAGCGCACGACATCAGCGACCCAGTCCGAGTCGGTGCGCAGCACGAGGTGCGCGGCTCCGGTCCGGCGCAGCGCCGCGGCGACCTCGGCACGGTGTGCGGCGGCCGCGGCGGCGAACTCGCGGCACAGTAGCGGCGTGGTGTCGACCTCCTTCTGCCTGCCGGTCTCCGGGTCGGCCAGCACGACGGTCCCGACGTCGGGCAGCTCGATGTCCCGCGGGTCGAGCACCTCGACGGCCAGCAGGTCGTGGCGAGCCGACAGCGCCCGTAGCGGGCGCTCCCAGTCGAACATCCCCGCCCCACCACCGGGCCCGAGGAAGTCCGAGACGATCCCGACCAGCCCCCTGCGACGCGGCGGACGCCGCAGCTGCTCGAGCGTGGCGGCCAGGTCGCCGCGAGTGCCCTCGGCGGCGCGGGGCATCTCGGCGACGCGGCGGATCAGACCGCGAGCGTGGGCGAGGCCACCGCGAGCGGGCAGCCGCATCGTGTCGGCGCCGGTGCTCACGACCGCTCCGATCCGGTTACCCCCGCCGTGGGTGAGGTGCGCGATCGCCGCCATCGCCGCCACCGCCAGCTCGCGCTTGTCGCAGTGTGCGGTGCCGAAGTCCAGGCTGGGTGACAGGTCGACGGCCAGCCAGGTCTCCAGTTCCCGATCGGCGACGGTGTCGCGGATGTGCGGTTCGGTCATCCGGGCCGTGACCGCCCAATCCATCCGCCGCACATCGTCGCCCGGCTGGTACGGCCGCGCTTCCCCCGGCTCGGTGCCGGGGCCGGGCACCAGGCCGAGGTGATTGCCCTGCAGCAGCCCATCGAGCCGGCGTCGCACGGTGAGTTCGAGTGCGCGCAGCCCCGCCTCCATCCGGCCGTCGCGCAGCGCGGGTGGCGCCCACGACGGCCGGGACGTGCCCGCACCCGCGGCCACGGTCACCGTCCGACGGCCCCGGCCGGCGTCACGTCCCCGGACGGGTCCCCGTGGCCGCCCTGCGGACGAGCGGAGACCTGCGGCAGCGGTACCGTCTGCAGCACCCGGGTGACGATGTGCTCGACGGGCACCCCGTCTGCGAGCGCGTCGTAGGAGAGCACCAGCCGGTGCCGCAGCACGTCGGAGGCGACGTCGACCACGTCCTGCGGCAGCACGTAGTCGCGGCCACGCACGAGGGCCAACGCACGGCCTGCGGACACGATGCCGAGGCTGGCGCGCGGCGAGGCCCCGTAGGCCACCCACCCGGCCACGTCGGACAAGCCGTGCTCGGCGGGGGTCCGGGTGGCCACCACCAGGCGCACCGTGTAGTCCACGAGCGCATGGTGCACGAACACCCGGGATGCGACGTCCTGCAGGCGGGAGAGCTCGGCGGGATCGAGCACCTGGTGCGGGGTGGGCGGGGTGACGCCCATCCGGTAGATGATCTCCCGCTCCTCCTCGACCGTCGGGTACTGCACCGGGATCTTGAACAGGAACCGGTCGCGCTGGGCCTCGGGCAGCGGGTACACGCCCTCGTTCTCGATCGGGTTCTGGGTGGCGAGCACGAGGAACGGCTCGGGCATCGGGTGGGTCTCCCCCCCGATGGACAGGTGCCGTTCGGCCATCACTTCCAGCAGCGCGGACTGCACCTTCGCCGGCGCGCGGTTGATCTCGTCGGCGAGCACGAAGTTGGCGACGATCGGGCCGAGTTCGACGTCGAAGCGCTCGCTGGCCTGGCGGTAGATCCGGGTGCCGAGGATGTCGGCCGGAACGAGGTCCGGAGTGAACTGCAGGCGCGCGAAGGACCCGCCCACGACCCGGGCGACCGTCTCCACGGCGAGGGTCTTCGCAATTCCCGGCACGCCCTCGAGCAGCAGGTGCCCCTTGGCGAGCAGCCCGACGAGCATCCGCTCGACGAGCTGGTCCTGCCCCACGATGACCCGTTTGACCTCGAAGACCGTTCGCTCCAGCAGCTGGGCGTCACGGGCCGGTGTGTTCGGCGACTCCTCGTCGGCCTGCTGCGCGCCGGGCTCGGCGGAGCCGGATTCGGTCACGGGTCCTCCTGGAAACGGGCATCGGATCGTCATTGCGGGCATGCCACCGGGCCGCTGCCGACAAGCGTAGGTGGTAGCCAACCCGGCGGGCGGTGTGACGCCTGTGAAGGGTCCGGATCGAGTTCGCCGCGCCACGACGGCGCTTTCGGTGGCACCGCTCCGTCGCGAAGGGGCCCGTTGCCTCAGCTGGCGAGGCCGAGGGCCCCGTTGCGGCAATCGTGCGAGCGAGTCGCGCCGGGCAGGCGCGGATGTCAGAGAATGCGCACCGCGTAGGACTTGATCCCGCTGGTGCGCACCGGGGCGATCCGCACCTCTCCCCCGGAGTAGGGCGCCTCGATCATCATGCCGTCGCCGATGTAGAGCGCGACGTGGTGGATGCGGCCGTCGGTCGCCCAGAACAGCATGTCGCCCGGCTGCTTCTGCGACAGCGGCACCCTCGTGCCGGAGTCGTACTGCGCGCCGCTGTAATGGGGTAACGAGTACCCGATCGCAGGCGCGAACGCGTAGATCATCAAGCCGGAGCAGTCGAACCCCACGTTGCGGTAGTCCCCGTAGGAGTCGGCGACCCCGCCGTCGCGGATCCCGACAGTCGGCCCGTCCGCGTCACCGCCGCCCCACGAGTACCGCACACCCAGCTGCGACCTCGCCCGATCGATCACGGCTTCGACGGAGCCGCCCGCCGGCTCCGTCGAAGCCGATGAGCCGGAGTCGGAGTCGGAGTCGGAGCCGGAGCTGCTCGACGACTCGGTCGCGGCGGCGGCCGCCGCCGCCGCGGCCTGCTCCCGCTCGCGTTCGGCCTTCCATTCCTCGTAACGCTGCCGCTGGCCCTCCAAGCCCTGCACGGCCTGCCGCGCCTCGTAGAGCTGGCGCTCCAGGTCGGCCTTGCGGTCCTGCAGCTGCGCGGCGCGCCCGGCCTGGGCGTTCTCGGCGTCGATCGCGGACTGGTAGGCCTCGTCCGCGGCGACCTTCGCCTGTTCGGCGAGCTGCTGCTTGGCCCGCGCGTCGGCGAGCGCCGCCCGGGCCGTCGAGTCCTTGTTCGCCTTGACAGTCCGGGCGCGCTGCATGTCCTCCAGCGCGTCGAGCTGCGACCCGCTGATCGACTCCAGTAGCTCGGCACGGGCGAGCAGGTCCTCAGGGCTGTCCGAGCCGAGGAAGGCGGTGACGCTCCCGATCGTGCTGTGCTGGCGGTAGCTGCCAGCGGCGAACTCATCGATCCGGCGCTGCATGTCGCGGATCCGGGCGCCCGCGGCGTCGGCGGCGGCCTGTGCGGCGTCGGCGGCGGCCTGTGCGGCGGCGGCCTCGTCCTGGGCGAGCTGCAGTTCCAGCAGCGCGCGGTTGGTCTCCTCGTGCGCCAGCGACACCTGATCCTGCAGCGCCAGTAGCTGCGCATCGGCCTCCGCGACCCGGTTGGCCAGGGTTCCCACCCGGGCCGCCGCGGAATCGGCCTCGGCGCGGCCGGCTTCGAGCTCCTCATCACTCGGGTTCGGCGGCGCAGGTGCCGCCGCGAGACCGGTGGTCGCAGAGCCGGCCAGTGTCAGGGCGGCAAGCAGCGCGACGAACAGTGTTCGGCCGACGGGCCGTCGGATGCTCACGCCGTCTCCTCCCTCGGCGGGACCGCAGGTGTCCCTCCCATGACGGTCGGCCCTACTGACCGGTCGGCCCAGATGACCGTTCGACAGGGCCACAACGTGGACACAACGGGCAATGGTCAAAGCGCACTGTGACACTTGCACCTCATCAGTGGCCAGTTGTCACTTCGATAACATGGATAACTGGCACAACTTTCACCGCATGGGTCACATACACATCCGCAATGTCACGCTAAGTAATCGCATATCGGCAGCCGATGCCCGGCCCCCGCGACACACGCCGGCCCCCTCACCCGCGGGCGGGCAAGGGGGCCGGGGCGTGGCTCCGCCGAGGGGCGTCCGCCCCCGGCTAGTTGACCTGGCGCTCGCGATCCTTCCAATAGGGCTCGCGAAGCTTGAACTTCTGGGTCTTGCCGGTGGCGGTGCGCGGGATCTCGTCGCGGAACTCGACCGAGGTCGGCGCCTTGTAGCCGGCGAGGCGCTGCTTGCAGTGCGCGATGATCTCGGCAGCGGTGTCCTCACCGGCCTCGACGCCCTCGGCGGGGACCACCAACGCCTTGATCGTCTCGCCCCACTTCTCCGACGGCACGCCGATCACCGCCACCTCGGCGACGGCCGGGTGGCTGAAGACACAGTCCTCGACTTCGATCGACGAGACGTTCTCGCCGCCGGTGATGATCACGTCCTTCTTCCGGTCGGAAATGGTCAGGTAGCCCTCGTCGTCGACCGTCCCGCCGTCGCCGGTGTGGAAGTACCCGCCGACGAGCACGTCATCGGAGGCGTCCTGGTTGTGCCAGTAGCCCTGCATCACGACGTTGGAGCGGGCCAGCACCTCCCCCGCCTCCGACGTCGCGATCCGGGTACCCAGCGCAGGGGCGCCCGCGCGGGACAGCCTGCGCGCGCGTTCCTCGGCCGGCAGGTCGTCGTCGGCTGGCCGGGTGCGGTTGAACGTCAGCAGCGGCGCGGTCTCGGTGAGGCCGTAGATCTGGTTGAACTCCCAGCCGAGCTCCTCGCCGATTCGCTGGATGGTCCTGGTGGGGGGCGCGGCACCCGCGCAGACCAGCCGGACCGTCCCGTTGCCGGGGATCTCGCCGTCCCACTCGGCCGCGGCGTCGAGCACGGTGTTCCACACCGCGGGCGCACCGCACATCAGGGTCACGCCGTGCTCGGCGACCCGCCGCAGGATCTCCGTGCCGTCGATCTTGCGGAGCACCACGTTCTTCGCGCCGAGGCCGACCATGCCGTAGGGCATGCCCCAGCCGTTGCAGTGGAACATCGGCAGCGTGTGCAGGTAGACGTCACGCTCCCAGGCCCGAGTGTGCATGGCGAAGGTCACGGCGTTGAGCCAGACGTTGCGGTGGGTCAGCTGCACGCCCTTGGGGCGCGCCGTGGTGCCCGAGGTGTAGTTGATCGTGGCGGTGGCGTCCTCGTCCGGCGCCGACCACGGCCGCGGCTCGGTGTCGAACCGCAGCAGGGCCTCCTCGGCCTCACCGCCGAGCACGAAACGGTGCGGGGCGTCGACGCCCTTGAGTGGCTCGTCGAGCTCCGGATCGATGAGCAGCACAGCGGCCCCGCTGTGCTCGACGATGTAGCTGACCTCGTCGGCGTGAAGCCGGAAGTTGACCGGCACGCAGATCCGCCCACCCGCCGGCACCGCGTGCAGCAGCTCCATGAGCCGGGCGGAGTTGTGGCTGACGACGGCGACCCGCTCACCTTCGTCCACGCCCAGCGCGTCCAGCCCGGCCTGCCAGGCCCGGGCACGGCGAGCCAGCTCGCGGTAGCTGGTGGTCGGCACCGGGGGCGCCGGCTGGTCCGGCTCGTCGACGATCGCGACCGAGTCCGGGTATGCGGTCTCCGCGCGGTCGAGGAAGTCGGCAACGGTCAGGGGCACCCGCATGGCTCGTACCTCCAGCATGGCATCGGCATCGTGGCGCCCAGCTTATGACCTCAGCTACCGGCCGGGGCAGCTCCGGGTGGGTTGCTTGGCCCGAGCAACTCGGGCAGCACCGTGCCGACCGGGCCCCGCACCACCGCGGTGGCCAGCTCGTCGTAGGGCGTGGGCGAGCCGTTGCAGACGATGACACCGGCCCCGGCGGCTGCGGCCTGCCCGACGAGCGCCGCGGCCGGCTGCACCGTCAGCGAGCTGCCCGCGGCCAGCAGCACGTCACACCCGGTCGCGGCGACCTGGGCCGCGCTGAGCACCTCGCGATCCAGCGACTGGCCGAACGAGATCGTGGCGGATTTGAGCATCCCGCCGCACAGCAGGCACGGCGGATCGTCCTCGCCTGCGCGCACCCGTTCCAGCGCGTCGCGCATCCGCCCGGCGGCGCCGCAGTCCAGGCACATCGTGCCGAACATGCTGCCGTGCAGCTCGAGGACCAGTGCGGGATCCGTGCCCGCCCGCTGGTGCAGCTCGTCGACGTTCTGCGTGATCAGCGCGCACAGCCGCCCGGTCCGCTGCAGCGCGACCAGCGCCCGATGCGCGGCGTTCGGCTCGGCAGCCCACGCCGGATGCTCGACACGGTGTGCCCAGGAGCGTCGTCGCAGCTCCGGGTCGGTGACATAGGCCGACAGCGTGGACATCCGCTCCGCGGAAGGGTCCTTGGTCCACACCCCGTCCGGGCCGCGGAAGTCGGGGATACCCGAGTCGGTCGACACGCCTGCACCGGTGAGCACCGTGACCCGCTGGGCGCGGGCGAGCACGTCGCGGGCGCGTCGGGCTGCCTCGGGGTCGGACCGGGAGTCGGTGGGGTCGGTCTCGGAAGCGGACACGGCCCCAGGTTACGAGCCCCGGCCAATCGACTGTGCCGGAGCAGGTGGAGGCTTTTACCGGACAAGCGTACTGTTTAAGTGAGAGGGGTCCCGGCGCGGCGAGCGGCCCCGTGCTCCAGACTCGCCCCGTCGACGCATGACCGTCCTCCCGAGTTGTCCCACCGTCGTCACGACCCAGGAGTCCCCCCGTGACCGCAGCAGCAGGCAGTGCCGACAGCTTCGGCGCTCGTGGCCTACTCACCGTCGGCGACACCTCCTACGAGGTGTTCCGGTTGGCAGCGCTGGACCACGCGGTGGGCAGTCACTGGCGAGACCTGCCGTACAGCCTGAAGGTGCTGCTGGAGAACCTGCTGCGCACCGAGGATGGCGGCAACACCACCACCGGGCACATCCGCGCGCTCGCGGACTGGGACCCGGCCGCCGAGCCGTCGACCGAGATCCAGTACACCCCGGGGCGAGTGGTCATGCAGGACTTCACGGGCGTGCCCTGTGTCGTCGATCTCGCCACCATGCGCGAGGCCGTCGCCGAGCTCGGCGGCGACCCGCAGGCGGTGAACCCCCTCGCACCCGCCGAGCTGGTGATCGACCACTCCGTGATCGCCGACTTCGCCGGGCGACCCGACGCCTTCGACCGCAACGTCGACCTGGAGTACCAGCGCAACAAGGAGCGCTACCAGTTCCTGCGCTGGGGGCAGGGCGCCTTCGACCAGTTCAAGGTCGTCCCGCCCGGCACAGGGATCGTGCACCAGGTGAACATCGAGCACCTCGCGCGGGTGGTGATGTCGCGGGACGTGCCCGACGGCAGCGGGGGGCTCATCCGCCAGGCCTACCCCGACACCCTCGTCGGCACCGACAGCCACACCACGATGGTCAACGGCCTCGGCGTCCTCGGCTGGGGCGTCGGCGGCATCGAGGCGGAGGCGGCCATGCTCGGGCAGCCGGTGTCGATGCTGATCCCGCAGGTGCTCGGCTTCAAGCTCACCGGGCAGATCCCGCCCGGCGCCACCGCCACCGACGTCGTGCTGACCATCACCGAGATGCTCCGCGCGCACGGCGTGGTCGGGAAGTTCGTCGAGTTCTACGGCGAGGGCGTCGCCGCGGTGCCGGTGGCCAACCGCGCCACGATCGGCAACATGAGCCCGGAGTTCGGCTCCACCTGCGCGATCTTCCCGATCGACGAGGAGACGATCCGCTACCTGCGCTTCACCGGCCGTTCCGAGGATCAGGTCTCGCTGGTCGAGACCTACGCACGCCGGCAGGGACTCTGGCACGACCCGGCCGACCCGGCGACCTACCCCCAGCCGACGTACTCGGAGTACCTCGAGCTCGACCTGTCCAGCGTCGTGCCGTCGATCGCGGGGCCGAAGCGGCCGCAGGACCGCATCGCCCTGTCCGAGGCCAAGGCCGCCTTCCGCAGCTCGCTGGGCGACTACGCCGACCCGGGCGCGGCGCCGTCGCAGCTCGACGAGGCGGGCGAGGAGACCTTTCCGGCCAGCGACCCCCCGGCGGTCAGCGGTGGCAACGGCAGCGGTGCGCCCCGTCCGGCGGTCTCCGCCGCCGCAGGCGCGGGCGGGCGCACCAGCAATCCGACCCCGGTGCGGCTCGCCGACGGCACCGACTGTGAGATCGACCACGGAGCGGTGGTGATCGCCTCGATCACCTCGTGCACCAACACGTCCAACCCGTCGGTGATGGTCGGCGCCGCGCTGCTGGCGCGCAACGCCGTGGACCGCGGCCTCGCCGTCAAGCCGTGGGTCAAGACGTCGATGGCCCCGGGGTCGCAGGTCGTGACCGACTACTACGAGCGTGCCGGGCTGTGGCCCTACCTGGAGAAGCTGGGCTACCACCTGGTCGGCTACGGCTGCACCACGTGCATCGGCAACTCCGGACCGCTGCCGGCGGAGATCTCGCAGGCGGTGGCCGACAACGACCTCGCGGTGGCCAGCGTGCTGTCGGGCAACCGCAACTTCGAGGGCCGGATCAATCCCGACGTCAAGATGAACTACCTGGCCAGCCCGCCGCTGGTGATCGCCTACGCGCTGGCGGGGACGTTGGACTTCGACTTCGAGACCGAGTCGCTGGGCACCGGCAGCGACGGCGAGCCCGTGCGGTTGACCGACATCTGGCCCGCGCCGGAGGAGATCCAGCAGGTCATCGACTCCGCGATCAGCCGGGAGATGTTCACCACCGACTACGCCGACGTCTTCACCGGTGACCAGCGGTGGCGCTCGCTGCCCACCCCGCAGGGCGAGGTCTTCGAGTGGGACCCGGAGTCCACCTACGTGCGCAAGCCGCCGTACTTCGAAGGCATGACGGCGCAGCCGGAGCCGCTGTCGGACATCACGGGTGCCCGGGTGCTGGCCCTGCTCGGCGACTCGGTGACGACCGACCACATCTCCCCCGCCGGTGCGATCAAGGCCGACTCGCCCGCGGGCCGCTACCTCGCGGAGCACGGCGTGGCGCGCAACGACTTCAACTCCTACGGATCGCGGCGCGGCAACCACGAGGTGATGATCCGCGGCACGTTCGCCAACATCCGGCTGCGCAACCTGCTGCTCGACGCCATCTCGGACAACCCGGACAGCGGGGGCTTCACCCGCAACTTCCTCGAGCCGGGTGGCCCGCAGACCACCATCTTCGACGCCGCGCAGGCCTACCAGCAGGCCGGGGTGCCGCTGGTGGTGATCGGCGGCACGGAGTACGGCTCCGGGTCGTCACGGGACTGGGCCGCCAAGGGCACGACGCTGCTGGGCGTGCGGGCGGTGATCGCCGAGTCCTTCGAGCGCATCCATCGCTCGAACCTGATCGGCATGGGCGTGCTGCCGCTGCAGTTCCCGGACGGGGCGTCGGCCTCGTCACTGGGGTTGGGCGGGACCGAGATCTTCGACATCAGCGGGATCACGGCACTCGACGACGGCGACACGCCGCGCACGGTGCACGTGACCGCCCGCGCTGCGGGCGGCTCAGTGGTCGAGTTCGACGCGGTGGTGCGCATCGACACCCCCGGCGAGGCCGACTACTACCGGCACGGCGGGATCCTGCAGTACGTGCTGCGCCAGATGGCGCTTCGCGCCTCGTGAGTGGCGAGACGAGTCAGGACTCGTCTCGCCACTCACGACGATGTGGGCCATGCTGATCGTCGCGGGGGTGATCGTGGCCGCGGCCGCCGTCGTGCAGGGGGCGGTCGGATTCGGCCTCTCGCTGGTCGCGGCCCCGCTGCTGGTCCTGCTCGACCCTGCGCTGGTACCGGTGCCGCTGATCATCCTCGCCTCGATGCACGCGGTGCTCACCGTGATCCGGGACGGCCGGCACGCGGACTGGCGTGGGGTGGGTTGGGTGCTGCTCGGCCGGGTGCCGGGCACCGGCCTGGGCGTGCTCGCCGTGGCCACGCTGCCGCAACGGGGTTTCGGCCTGGTCGTGGGGCTGTGTGTGCTCGCGTTCGTGGTGGTGTCGCTGCTGCGCTGGCGACCGAGGCTGCGACCGAGGGCGCTACTGCTTGCCGGGGTTGCCAGCGGTGCCGGCGGGACCGCCGTCGCGATCGGCGGCCCACCGCTGGCGCTGCTCTACCAGCACAGCACCGGCCCGCGAGTGCGAGCCACGCTCGCGGCGGTCTTCGTGGCCGGATCGGCGATATCGCTGGGCGCGCTGGCCATCGCCGGTGAGGTGACCACCGAATCGCTGCGTGACGCGGCACTGCTGCTGCCGTTCCTGATCATCGGGTTCCTGCTCTCCGGCCTCGCGCGCCGCATCCTCGATCAGGGCTGGACGCGGACCGCGGTGCTCACCGTGGCGAGCGCCAGCGCCGTGCTGCTGGTCCTGCACAGCGCAGTGGACTGGTAGGCGGGACGAGCACAACAGCGACGCCTCCCGGCGGGCTACGCAGCTGGGACGAACGCCGCCGCAGAGTTCGTCCTGACCTGCCGCTACTCGCGGTCGTCGCACCGCTCGTCCTCGAGAGAGCGGCGCAGCGTGCGCAGCGCCCGGTGCTGGGCGACGCGCACGGCGCCGGGGGTGGTTGACATCGCATCCGCGGTCTCTTGGACGGTCAGGCCGACGATCACGCGGAGCATGACGATCTCCCGGAGCCGCGGGCTGAGCCCGTCGAGCAGCGAGCGCACCCTGCGGATGCCGTCGCCATCGAGGGCCTGCTGCTCGGGGCCGGCGTCCGAGTCGGGCAGTTCCAGCTCCTCCAGGAGTGCGCTGGTCGGCCTGCGCTGCCGGTACCGGTAGTGGTCGGCGACCTTGTGCGACGCGATGCCGTAGACGAACGCGAGGAAGCCCTCGCCGGTCTCCCGATATTTCGGTAGCGCCATCAGCAGGCCGAGCAGCACTTCCTGCGCGACGTCGTCCGCGCTCGCCGCCCCCACCGACTGGACACCCAGCCGCGCCCGGCAGTACCGCACTACCGGCGGCCGCACGAGAGCCAGCAGGCGTTCGGTAGCCGCCCGGTCACCTGCCGCCGCCGCGCCCGCGAGTCGGCCGCACTCCTCACCGAGGTTGTCAGCACCCGCCATGATCGCCCTCCTCGCTCGGTGGCTGCCGACGACCGGCAGCGCGTGGCGGTAAGGGTGATCGATCGTAAGAGAATCAAGAAACGAAGACACTGATAAGGCTACTTATCAGTGACGTGTGACCGAAAGCAACTCTAATGCGCTACGTTATGCAAATGCCGGAAGGAAGGTGCACCGGGACGCAGGCCGTGCCGACACTGACCCTGCAGGACGTCGCCGATCTCGCGAACGTCCAGCGTGCGGTCGTCAGTATGTGGCGCAACCGTCCCATGGTGCGTGGGCGGTTCCTGCCGTTCCCCGACCCGATCGCGACAGCCGGTGGGCTCGAGCGGTTCAGCCGTGACGAGATCGTCGGCTGGCTGCGCGACACCGGCCGGGGCAACAACGGCGAGGCCGCCCTCGACGCGCCTGCGCTGAGCGTACCGGCGGGGGCTCCGCTGGAGGACCTCGTCACGTTGCTGTGCCTGCGGACGCACAGCGGGGAGGAGCTGTCCGGGACCACCCCGGAGGAGCGCGACGACCTGGCGCGCGGAATCGATCCGCACGACGAGTTCATGCTCCGCGAGGTTCGGGCGGCCGAAGGTGGGGCGGGCGCGCTCGAGTTCGTCGACGAGCTGGTCGAAGCGGCGTTCGGCGGCGGGGACGCGCTCGCGCGGTTGGAGCGCGGTCGTCTCGGCCGG
>WHSY01000100.1 GCA_009379815.1 Pseudonocardiaceae bacterium | reverse complement strand
GCCCTCGACCAGCTGCATGACGAGGTAGGTGCGGCCGTCGTGCTCCCCTGCGTCGAACATCGCCGCGTCATCGAACCGACCGCGGATCGTCCCCCCACCGCCGTCGTCCGGGTGCCGGTGCAGGGACAGCTCGTTCACCGCTGCGGGTCCACGGTCGTCCGGTTGCACGCCGTCCTCGTCGAGCATCTCGACCAGGGACCTGCCCCAGTGGTGCAGCTCGGTGGGGGTGTACTCGCCGGCCTTGGCCGCGAGTTCCCGCTCGGCGCCGCTCCATACTTCCGGGGACAGCCGCTCCGCGGCGGCGGACCCGAGGACCTTGGCGATGGTCTCGACGTGGCGAAGCGAGCAGCCGCCGGCGGCGAACACCCCCGCGGTGGCCGCCAGCCGGGCCGGCACCGGGGTGCCGTCGAGCCCGGCGCGGTCGCACACCTGCTCGGCCGCGGTGACGCGGCGGCGGGCCTCGAACCGCTCCCAGCCCAGCAGGTCCCCCAGCGCCGCGGCCGGGGTGCGATAGCCGTGCTCGGTGAACGTCCCCCGCTGTTGCAGGGTCGCGATGGTGTCGACCGTCAGCCGATCGAGCTGACGGGACACGCTCTCGCAGGTGACGAGCACCGACAGCGCCTCGGCGTCGCTCGCGGTCGCGGCGGCGGTGGCCAGGGCGTCGATCGCCGCGGTCAGCAGGCGCTGCGCTTCGGTCGTCGGTGTCTCCCCCATGTCAGCACACTCGAACAGGTGTTCGATCGCAAGAGGCTACGTCGCTGTCGCAGGAGGCCCTCAGCGAGGTCGTCGAACGCCCCGGCCTTGACGCCGCGGGCAACCAGCCGCGCCACTTGATCAGCCCAGGCGGAACTCACCGCGGGCGATGATGACCGCGGATCCGCCGACCTGCACCCGCTCGACCCCGGCTGCGCTCCCGTCGACGCGGGCGTAGAGGACGGACGGGCGAGCGATCTCCAGACCCTGGCGGATCTCGATCTCGTCACCGAACCGGACGCGGCCGTGCCGCGCGAGATGGAGTGCGAGCGGGCCCGCCGCGGAGCCGGTCGCGGGGTCCTCGGTAACCCCGAGGCCGGGTGCGAACATCCGCGTCTTCCAGTGCCTGCCCGAGCCGGCGAAGCAGTTCACGCCGACGTGCCCCAACGCGTCGATCGCCGCAAGGTCGGGGCGCAGCGCGGCGATCGCCTCCCCGTCCTCCAGCTCGACGTAGACGTGCAGAGGACCGTTGCGGTACGCCTCGACCGGTAGCCCGGAGCCTTGCAGGCCGAGTGCGGCGAGCAGCTCGGTCGCACGCTCGTAGCGGTGCCACGACGGGACCGGCTGGTCCATGCGTCCGAACACGATGCGACCCGCGGCGCGCTCGAGCGCGATCGGGACGATCCCGAGACCGGTTTCCAGCCGGACCGCGTCGCTGCCCAGGGCCGAGCCGACCACGAACGCGGTCCCCAGTACCGGATGACCGGCGAACGGGAGTTCGGTGGCCGGTGTGAAGATGCGGATCCGGACGTCGCCGTCCTGTGTCGGGGGGAGTATGAAAACCGTCTCGGCGAGGTTGAGCTCACGGGCGAGCCGCTGCATGTCCTCGGTGGCGAAGCTGCGCGCGTCGGCGAACACGCCGAGCTGGTTACCCGCCAACGCGGTGTCGGTGAAGACGTCGACGACGAAGTAACGGTGGCGCTGCGCGTCCGTGCCGAAGTCGACGTCGAGCGGCAACTCAGCACTGGGCCCGCTGATCACGTTATCGGTCGTCGAGCTCGGTCACTCGCCGACCGCTGCCACGTCGGCGGGTTCCAGTCCGATGCCGAAGGTGTCGCGGAGCACCTCGGCCAGCTCGCCGCCTTCCACGTGGCGCTGCTCGCTGCTGCCGTCCGGGTAGGTGGCGCGCAGCTCGTCGCCGAGCAGGGTGTGCCGGACGTCCGGTGCCGTGTGCTGCGCGATGATCCGGGTGACGAACGGCGAGTCGGGGTGGGTGGCGGTGTAGTGGTTCTGCACCGCGAAGTCGTCGGGGTACTGCGCCGAGAGGTCGACGGCGTAGAGGTCGAACCAGCCGTCGGGATGCAACGAGCGCAGCAGCCATTCGCCGTCACCGATGCCGTCGACACGGTAGGTCCAGCCGCCCTGCGCAGCGGTGGCGCCATCGGCGAAGCGGACCGGTTCGAGCGGGCGCTCGCCGCCGAAGCCGACGTCGGCCAGCCACGGTCGACCGTCGGCCTCGACCCACAGCGTGGCGTGCGATCGCGGGCGCCGCGTATCGCGGCCGTTGCGGACCCGGCCGGACAGCCTGCGCACCGCGAAGCCGAGCCGTTCGAGCAGCGCGGCGAACAGCAGGTTGTGCTCGTAGCAGTAGCCGCCTCGTGGCTGCTGGACCAGCTTGTGCTGCAGGCTGTCGACGTCGAGTCCGATGCGGCGTCCGAGCAGCACGTCAAGGTTCTCGAACGGGATCGTGGTCACGTGTGCCCGGTGCAGCGTGCGCAGTGTGTCCACAGTGGGCGCACGGTCGCCGCGATGGCCGATACGGTCGAGGTAGGCGTCGACATCGAGGCGCTCGATACCCCACTCGTCGGCGAGCTGCGGTCGCGCGGTTGCCGTCATTCCAAGCCCCAGCTTACGACCTTGCTCGGCGTGATCCGGATGATGGCGTCGCGGGTCGTACCGTCGGGCCAGGTCGCGGTGTCGAGCGCCGCCCCCTGCCCCCGAACCTGTACGCACCGCGGGTGCCACGGTGGCAGCACGTCGTCGACCACGAAGCAGACCTTGGGGTCGGCCACGACGTTGCGGAACTTGCGGGTCCGGGCGAAGTCGTGACCACCGACGTCGATCGTGTCCGTGGCGGGGTTGTAGTTCCAGCCCACCGGTACCACGTGAGGCGCACCCTCGGAGTCCACCGTGGCCAGCCGGCCGAGCTTGCCGCCGTCGTCGAGGTAGGTCAGCTCGGCTTCGGAGAACACACTCATCCCACACCGTCCCTTGGTTATCATCGAAAAGCTTGTCACGAGGATATTCCGCGCGTCAAGTGTGTAGTATCGTCCGCTCATGGCTGACGACGCGTCCGATGACCGGCGGCTCACCGCGATGGGGCTGTTGATCGAGGTCTACGAGGGTGTGACCGCAGCGCTGGATCTCGTGCACGGCCGGCAAGGGTTGTCCGGCACCGACTTCGACACGCTCATCCGGCTGGCCCGCTCGCCGCACCGCCGGCTGCGGATGGGTGACCTCGCCGCGCAGACGGCGCTGTCGACCAGCGGTATCACCCGGATCGTCGACCGGCTCGAACGCAGGGATCTGGTGCGTCGCGAATCATGCCCGGGCGACCGGCGCAGCTCGCTGGCGGTGCTGACCGATGAGGGAAGCGAGCTGCTCACCGCACACGTCCCCGACGTCACCGCGGCGATCGAGCGGTGGCTCACCGGGGTGCTGACGCCCGAGCAGCTCGACTCGCTGCTCGACGCACTGCACACGGTGCGCGGCGGCGTACGCCCCGACGCCGCCGCGGGCGCCCGGGGCTGACGCGGCGCTGCCCTGCTCGACGGCCTCCGCGCCACGTGATCCGCGCGCTCGACCGCAGGTCGGTGACGGCGTGGGTCAGCCTGCCCCGTCGAGCTCGCCAGGTGGCCGGTTGGAGCCGCTGACGATCACCGCGAGCCGCTCGCCCGCGTCGGGCCGATAGGCGCCGGTCAGCAGGGCGGCGACGCCGACCGAGGCGGCGGGCTCGGCGACGACGCGCAGCTGCTCCCACAGCGTCGCGCGGGCATTCGCGATCGCGTCGTCGTCGACGAGCACGACGTCGTCGACGTACGACTGGGTGATCGGGAAGGTCAGCTCGCCCACCCGCCGGGGCGCGAGCGCATCAGCCGCGATGCCGCCCGCCGGCGCGTCGACCGGGTGGCCGGCCGCGCGGGCCGCGGTCAGCGTGGGCGCCTCCACGGGCTCGACGCCGACGACTCGCGCCGAGCCCGCGTAACAGGCGGCGACCCCTCCGATGAGACCGCCGCCTCCTACCGGGACGAGTATCGTGTCCACGTCGGCGTCCTGTTCGGACAGTTCCAGCGCCAGGCTGCCCTGGCCCAGCAGCGTCTCCCGCTGGTCGTAGGCGTGCACCTGCAGCGCCCCGGACTCCGCGGCGTGCGCTTGCGCTGCTGCCAGCGCGTCGGCGTACCGGTCGCCGCCGACGACGAGGTGGGCTCCCAGCGCGCGGATCCGGTCGACCTTCACCGGGGACGACACGGTCGGAACGAAGATCGTGGCCGGCAGGCCGAGCTGCTGTGCCGCGTAGGCCACCGCGGCCCCGTGGTTGCCGCCGGAGGCCGCGACCACCCCCGACGTCGGCACCGTGCGCAGCAGCAGGTTCGCGAATGCGCCGCGCACCTTGAAGGAACCCGAGTACTGCAGCTGCTCGAGCTTGAGCACGACCTCGCACGTCGCGGGCAGCCCGAGCCCGGCACGGCCGACCTCGACGATCGGCGTGCGGCGCAGGTGCCCCGAGATGGTGCCGTACGTATCACGGATGTCCGCCGCGGTGATCACGCCGGCAGCGTAGCTCTCACTCGGGGGAGCAGCCGGGGTGCTCGATTACCGGAGCAACTGGTGGCCGGCCTGGGCCACCATCGCGGCCACCGGGGTGGCATTCGCCCTCACGTTCGTGCTCGCCGGCCGGCAGATCTGACGGGGTGTCGCCCGGGCCGCGGTGTCCCGCCCTGGCGCCGCCACTGGAAGCGGGAGGTGACGACCAGCGCGACGCCGCCCAGCAGCAGCGCGATCGCCGGGATGATCGTCAACGGTGGGCTCTGACCGAGCCATGCCCAGGCGATCAGGGCCGCGCAGGGAGTGATGAACAGTGTCGCCAGCGACACGACGGTCGGGCTGGTGGTGCGCAGTGCGCGGTTGAACAGGGAGTGCCCGATCAGCTGCGGTCCCGCCGCGATGGCGGCGATCATGAGCCAGGTCGCCGGGCTGAAGCCGGCGAGCTGCAGCCCCGCGAACAGGCAGACGACGAGCAGCGCCGCCGCGGCCGCACCGTAGCAGACCAGGGTGTAGCTGGTGGTGCTGACGTTACCCCGGATCTCGCCGCCCGCCGTGATGTAGCCGGCGCCGAAGATCCCGCCGGTCAGCGCGAGCAGGTCCCCACCCAGCGCCGACGGCGAGACGGTCAGGTCGATGCCGGTGATCATGGCCACGCCGGTGACCGCGACGGCGATGCCCAGCCACGCGCGGGGTGGCAGCCGCTGCCCGCGCACCCGGGCGACCAGCGCGGCCCAGACGGGCTGGGTCGCGGTCATGGCGATCGCCGAGGCGACGGTGGTGAACGCCAAGCTGGCCATCCAGGTACCGAAATGTGCCGCGAGCAGCAGTCCGGCCGTGGCCATGAACAGCAGCTGGTTACGGGAGAGCCCGGCCAGCTCGGGGCGGCTGCGATGCAGCGCCACCGGCACGGTCGCTGCGGCGCTCAGCGCGTTGCGCCAGAACGCGATGGCCAGCCCCGGGGCGATCGCGGCGGCGGTCAGGGGGCCCGCGGTCGACCCCGCGACGATCGCGACCAGCATCAGCAGCAGGTCCGGTGCGGGTGGGCGAGCGACCACGTCCGGACGGATCGTTCGTGGTTGCACGTCGCCGGCCGACACCCACGCCACAGTAGCCGT
This sequence comes from Pseudonocardiaceae bacterium, assembly GCA_009379815.1. Classification (GTDB taxonomy): domain Bacteria; phylum Actinomycetota; class Actinomycetes; order Mycobacteriales; family Pseudonocardiaceae; genus WHSY01. The sequence continues at coordinate 12,191 of WHSY01000100.1, read as the reverse complement.
CCCGCGCGGTACGTCGGCCGTCACGCGCTCCCGGCGATCTCGGCCACGGCGGCGACAGCGCGGTCGATCTCCGCGTCACAGACGAAGTAGTGCGGTGACGCGCGAGTCACCGCATCGATGCCGCGGCGGTCCATGTCGATCACGGCGGAGCGGCGCGTGCTGGTGGTCACGATGATGTCGTGGCGGGACAGCTCGGTGCGCACGTCGTGGGCGGCGACGCCGTCGACGGTGAAGGTGACGATCCCGCAGCGGTCGCGGCCGGGATCACGCACGGTGACACCGCCGAGTCCGTCCAATGCGGACCGCAGCCGCTGCGCCCGTTCCCGCACGGTGTCCTCGACGCGGTGCGGGCCGAGCTCGAGCAGGTAGTCGACAGCCGCGCCGAGGCCGAGGCGCGTGGCGACGTCGCACTCCCACAGCTCGAACCGCCGCCCGTCCTGGTGCAACCGCAGCTCGCGCTCGCTGATCCACTCCGCGCCGTGACCGTCTACAGTGGCAGGATGTAGCCGATCGGCGATGTCCGGCCGCACGTAGAGGAATCCGGTCCCGCGCGGTCCGCGCAGCCACTTGCGGCCGGTGCCGGTCAGGCCGTCCACGCCGAGCTCGGTGGCGTCGAGGACGAGCTGGCCGGCGGACTGGCAGGCGTCGAGCAGCACCAGCGCGCCCCGTGCGTGTGCCAGCTCGACCACCTCGCGCACCGGGTTGATCAGGCCGCTGTTGGTCGGCACGTGCACCAGCGAGACCAGCGCGACATCGCCGTCGAGCATACGGTCCAGCGCGGCGAGGTCGAGGGTGCCGCCGGCGTCGCTGGGTATGACGTCGAACGGGATGCCCCGGTGGAGGAACTGCACCGCGTTGCTGTGGTACTCGACCTCGGTCACCAGCACCCGCTGGCCCGGCCGGATGTCCACCGCGGTCACGAAGTCGAGCCAGCTACGGGTGGCGCTGTCGGTCAGCGAGATGGTCCCGGGAGCGGCGTTGAGCAGCCTGGCCACGCTCGTGCGGACCCGGTCGAGGTCCTCGGCGCGCTCGGCCGCCGCCCGGTACCCACCGATCTCGGCTTCGCGGTGCAGGTGCCCCGTGACGGTGTCGAGCACGACCTGCGGTGGCAGCGACGAGCCGGCACTGTCGAGGAACACCTGCCTGCCGTCGATACCGGGTGTGTGGCGCCGAACGTGCTCGTCCAGCATCGTGAACTCCCTCCGCACCGTCGATGTCGGGCACACGGTGTCACTCCGGCCCCGACTCCCCTGACTTGATCAAAATGCAGCGTCGCGCGCAGTGCAGTCCCCCGCCGAGGAGGCCCGCTGTGATACTGCTGATCAACGCCGTGGTCATGCGCTGCCGCAGGCGCTGTCGGCCCCGCTGACCGTGGTCAGGTCGCTGGGAAGCGACGGTGCCGCGCCCGGCTCGGGTACCTCGGTGACGGTCCCGTCGAAGTCGGGCCCGAGCACCAGCACGATCGCGCCGTCGAGTGTGGGATCGAGTTCGGAGGGCGCCTCGGGCACGGCCATGGCGACGGTGCGGGCGGCCGGCCGCCGCCCGTCGCCGTAGCGGATGACGGTGGACTCGACCCGCTCGTCCGCGTTGCCCACGTCGACGACGCCGAACCCGACGGCCCGCAGCGCCCGCGCCCCGGCGGCCGCCTGCCCGGTGATGCCACTGCCGTTGAGTACCCGGATCCGCACCTCGGACGGGGCGGGCCGGGGTGCGGGCGGGGTGGCACTCGAACCGGTTCGTGTTCCCGGTCGCGGAGCGGGCTCGGTGCGGCTGGATGGTCCGGCCGGTGGCGCAGTGGGGGCCTGGGCATCGGGCAGCGGGGTGCCGTCGATGATCGCCCGGAACAGCGCCGCCGTGTCGTCGCGGCGCAGCACCTCGTTGCCGTATCGGTTGGCCTCGCCGGTCGTCGGCGCCGTCACGAACGTCACCGCCGAGGGGTCGAGTCCCTGCAGCGAGTGCGCCAGCCGCAGCAACGTCGAGGCGTCGACGTTGTCACCGATGGTGTTGGCGGTGACCGCCGCCACGACGTCCCGCAGCGCGGACGGACTGAACAGGACCTCGGCCGACATCGTCTCCCGCAGCAGCGCGGACAGGAAGTGCTGCTGGCGGGTGATCCGCCCGTAGCCGCCGGTGGGATCACCGACGACTTTGCGGGCCCGGACGAAGTCGAGCGCGGTGTCGCCCGAGATGGTGGCATAGCCCGGCTCCGGGATGATGACCCCGAGTTCCGCGTCGGTCAGCGGCCGCTCGACGCACACCCGCACACCGCCCACCGCCGCCACCATCGCCTGGAAGCCCCGGAAGTCGACGGCGAGGAAGTGGTTGATGTGCAGGCCGGAGATCTGCTGTACCACGCGGGTGAGGCACCTCGGGCCGCCCACGGCGTAAGCGGAATTGATCTTGGCGATCTCGGCGCCCGGGTCCGTCGTGCCGGTGTATCTGCCGGTTCGCGGATCCCACACCTGGCACGGTGGCCTGCTGATCTGGATGTCGCGCGGGATGGACACGACGACCACCCGGGAGCGGTCCGCGGGCACGTGGGTGATCATGATCGTGTCCGCCCTGGCCCCGGCGACGACCTCGGTGGTCCCGGCACCTGCGGGTTGCGCCCCGATCCTGGTGTCCGATCCGACGATGAGGTAGTTCTGATCCCCGAGCTGGCCCGCGGGATCGATGACGGCGTCGGAGTCCGGATCCAGCGCCGAGACGGTGCGCAGCTGCGCGTCGAGCAACTCGGTGGTGACCCAGCCGAGCGCGGTGACGACGAAGACCAGTGCGGCGACCGAGGTCACCAGGAGCTTGCCGGTCAGCAGGGCGGCGCACCGGAGGTGCTGCCCGCTGTCGCGCGGCCGGGTTGCGGGGCGGTCGTCGTCGAGCGGGGCGAAGACCGAGCTGTCGTCGGGGTCGCTGCGCCCGCGTCCGATGGCCGAGAGCCGCCGTTCCCAGGGTGCCGGGCGGGTGGGTGACCCGGGGTCGCCGGGCGTCGAGTCGCCGCCAGGGTCCGGCACGCGCTCGCCTCCCGCGTCCGAGTCAGGGGCTCCGGCGTCGGGCCCTCGTGATCGTGATCCTACGGGCAGCGGTGTCCTCGGGCTCGGTGAGCAACGCCGCGATGCCGCGGGATGTCAGCTCGGGCAGGGCGCGAAGCCGTAGGCGCGCCCGTCGAGCACCACCACGTGCTCGGAGCCGATCTGCGTGCCCAGGTCGGCTTGGCCCCGGTGCACCGTGGCGGTCACCGCCACGACGTGGCTGGTGCCGCGGGGCGGCTGCCGTGCACCGGCGGGCAGCCAGTCGGGGTCGGGCCGCAGCGTGGCCATCGCGGGCTCGCTGACCACCGTGATCCCCTGCAGCGGGCATGGCTCGTCCCGGAAGTCCGGGTGCTGGGTGGCCTCGAAGAAGCGTTGCTGGGCAGCGGGTCCCCGGCCGGCGGCGGCGTTGGCCGCGGCGAAGTACTCGACGATCAGGGAAGCCGCGGAGCGGCCCGGGTCGCTGCGCGCACAGCCTGTCGGCACGGTGGCGGCCAGCAGCACGGCGAGCAGCACGCCGCGGGCGCGCACGCCCTCAGCCCCCGGAGTGGGCGAGCTCGGCGCCTGCCGGGACCGCGGGGTCCTGCGGATCGTCGAGCCAGCCGTCGGGCAGCGCCACCCGTCCCGGCGAGCCCTGTCTGCCGCGGGGGCCCTCGGCCTCGGGCGGGAACGGCGCATGGGGGTCGAGCTCGGCGAGCAGGTCGTCGAGCTCGGCGAAGCCGGCGACCATGCCGAGACGGCGCCGGACCTCGCTGCCGACCGGGAAGCCGTGCAGGTACCACGAGATGTGCTTGCGCAGGTCGCGCAGGCCCTTGTCGATACCGAGGTGGTCGGTGAGCAGCTCGGCGTGGCGGCGCAGCGTGGCCGCGACCTCCCCCAGCGGCGGTGCCGGTGGGGCCGCGTCGCCGCGGAAGGCGGCTTGCAGCTCGGCGAACAGCCACGGCCTGCCCAGGCAGCCCCGGCCGACGACAACCCCGTCGCATCCGGTGTGCTCGACCATCCGCAGCGCGTCGGTGGCCGCGAACAGGTCGCCGTTGCCCAGCACGGGGATCGACGTGACGGCCTGCTTGAGCTCGGCGATCGCATCCCAGTCCGCGGTGCCGGAGTAGCGCTGCGCTGCGGTTCGCCCGTGCAGCGCGACCGCAACGGCGCCCGCGTCCTCGGCGATCCGCCCCGCGTCGAGGAAGGTGGTGTGCTCGTCGTCGATGCCGACGCGGAACTTCACCGTGACCGGCATCGGGCCCGCTGCCTCGACGGCACAGCGCACGATCTCGCCGAACAGTGCCCGCTTGTAGGGCAGCGCGGCGCCCCCGCCGCGGCGGGTGACCTTCGGCACCGGGCAGCCGAAGTTCAGGTCGATGTGATCGGCGAGGTCCTCGTCGCGGATCATCTCGACGGCCTTGCGCACCGTGGCCGGGTCGACGCCGTAGAGCTGCATCGAGCGAGGCCGCTCGCCGCGGTCGAACGTGACCATGTGCAGTGTGGCCGGATGGCGCTCCACCAGCGCGCGGGATGTGATCATCTCGCAGACGTAGATGCCCGCGCCGTGCTCGCGGCACAGCCGCCGGAACGCCACGTTGGTGATCCCGGCCATCGGTGCCAGCACCACCGGCGGGTCGACCTCGTACGGGCCGATCCGCAGCTGGGTGCCAGGCGCGCTCATCGCCCCCATTCTCCCCCGGAGTGTCCGCGCCTCCCGGACGGTGTGTTCGCCTGGCTCGTACCGGAAAGCGGTACGGTCGTACTGTTCGTGGCCGGTCGGACGGAGGGCGATCCCCGTGGTGTACCTGCTGCTGGCCGGCGCGATCGCGCTCGAGGTGATAGGGACGGTGGCGCTGCGGCTGTCCGAGGGATTCACCCGCCCCGCGGCATCGGTGGTCGTCGTCCTCGGCTACCTCGGTGCCTTCTACTTGCTCGCCCGGGTGCTCACCGCGGGGATACCGCTCGGGGTCGCCTACGGCATCTGGGCCGCGGCCGGTGTGGCGCTGGTCGCGGTGATCGGTGCGGTGTTCCTCGGCGACGGGCTCAGCGGGGTACAGGTCGGCGGGCTGGTGTTGATCATAGCCGGCGTGATCGCGCTGGAGGCCGGAGGCGCGCGGTGAGTCAGGCCGGGCTGACGGACCTGATCCGGTCCAGCCGGAAGATCCGCTCGTCGTCACGCAGCCGGCACCACGCCTGCAGCGCGTCGAAGACGAGCTGGATCGGCTCGATCACGCGCTCGGAACGGCCGCCCGAGCCGCTGACGTACTCGATGCACACGGGGACCTGGTGCTCGATGGCGTGCGCGAGCAACCGTGCCTGCGCGCCGTCGAGCGCTTCGGCGGCTTCCAGCACGAACTCGGTGTCCGACCCGAGCTCCAGCGGGTCGAGCTCGACCTCGGCGCCGTCGGCCAGCCGGCTGGCCACTGCCGCCGGATCGGTGGGCGGGCTGGAGCGCCGTCGCGGGCCGGTCAACGCCGGTGCCCGGCGCGGCTCGACCCGTTCCAGGACGGTCTGGCCGGTATCCGACTGCCGCACCGGGGAGTAGCCCGCCTCGCGCAGCAGCGTCAAGGTGCGCTCCACGGGCTCGGCGCTGGCCAGCACGGTGGGCGCGAGCCGGCGGATCCCCAGCTTGGCCAGCGCCCGGTGGTGCGCGATCTCGGCCGCGAGCGCCTCGTCGCCGGTACACACGCAGCAGGCGACCGGGTGGACCTGCAGCTGGCCGTGGCGCCGGGCGGCGTCGGTGATGAGGTAGTGCACCGGCTGCGGCAGTGCGCGGTCGGCCACCTCGGACAGCCGCGCCACCAGCTCGTCGGGACCGTGCCCGGCGTCGAGCGCGCGCCGCACGCTGGTGGGCGACAGCCGCCAGGTCGACGCGGTGTCGTGGCTCTCCCGGTCGGCGACGGCGTCGAGCAACTCGGTCAGCGCGGTGCTCGGTGGGCCGGAGACGATGGCGGTGAGATCCGGCAGGAACGTGGCGTGCTCGACCGGTGCCGGCAGCAACTGCTCGGCCACCGCCGCCAGTTCGTCGTGGCTGCCGGCTGCCGCCGCCCGGCCGAGGGCCGTCAGCGCGCCGTCGTCGAGCAGCCCGAGCCGCTGCGCCTCGGTCCAGGTACCCACCAGGTGCGGGCCGAGGACATCGGCGTCGACGTAGCGCAGCGGGTGGCGCCACGCCAGCAGGTCGATGAGGGTGTCGAGGTCGGTCACGGCGGTGCCGGCCGGCAGCTCGGCGAGTGCGGCGAGCAGGTCGCGCCGCAGCGGCGGGCCCATGGGACCGGCGCCCGAGCCGTCGAGCGCGGGTAGCGTCTTGCCGTCGCCGTCGACGCGGTGCGAGGGAACCGGCCCGATGCAGTGCCACGCCCGGTGTAGCAGCGCCAGCGCCGCACCGGGCGTCGAGGTCAGCCAGTGGTCGGCGTCCGGGGTGGGCAGCACCGTGCTGTCGTGCAGCCGGGCCAGGCCGCCCGAGACGGCCAGCTCCAGCCACAGCCTGACGTCGCCCTCGGTGGCGTGCAGCTCCTTGGCCAGCCGGCGCAGCTCGCGCACCCCGACGCCGCCCGCGGCGAGCTGCTGTGCCGGCCGGGCACCGATCGTCACGAGCAGCCGGCGCACACCGTCCACGATCGACGTCGCCGCGGTGGGCGCCGGCTGTCCGGACCGGGCCGCCGTGGCCAGCACGGGCGCCTCGACGAGCAGTGGTGGGTGGTAGTCCTCACCGCGGATCGCCAGCGCCACCTCGCGCGGCATCTGGCCCTGGTTCCAGCCGCTCGGGAGGACGAATCCGTGCGTCGCGAGCCAGGTCGTCACCGGGTCCGGCGCGCGACCGAAGCCGTAGCGCGACAGCGCGGCCTCGACCGGCCCACGGGCCCGGGGACCGTGCCAGGCGAGCAGCTCGGCGGGCTCGGCCGCCTCGGGCGCCGCGTCGGCGAGCGCTGCCCGCACCCGGGCCGGATCGGACAGGATATCGACCAGCGCGCGCACCCACTCCGCCTTACGGGGCTGGGCGGGGACTGCATACTCGGCGCCGATGCTGCGGAGCTGCTCGACGGTCAGCGGGGCGAGCAGCGTGTCGGCGGGGTCGCCGAGCGCGAGTGGGTCGGCGGTGAAGTGCGCCAGTGCGGCGGTGATGCGGATGGTGTCGCGTTCCGGCCATGCCAGGGCGAGCCGGCTCAGCGTGGCCAGCAGCCCGTCGAGCGTGCCGGGGTCGACGTCGCAGAACCGATCGAGCTCACCGCGCCGGCAGCCGTCGCCGAGGGCTTGCAGCACCTCGAGCAGCTGGATCGCCGGCACCGGGAGCTGCTGCACCGCACGGCGCACCGAACCGTCGGCCGACAGCCGCTGCGCGAGCTCGTCGAGGCTGCGCGGTTCGGGTGCCGCGACGGTGTCGGGGCGGGCGGCGACCAGCGCGGTGAGCGTCCCGGCGTCCATGCCGCGCAGCAGCTTCGTCAACGGGGAGGTTTGGGGCCTGGCTTTCACTGCCACCGCGGCAGGCTAGCCTCGCGGCCCGACACTGTCCGGGGCGACTCGCCGAGCCGGAACAGGACGTGTCGCACGACCGCCGTAGCGGACGTGCTCCAAGGCTCGCCGGTCTCCGACGATCGGCATCGCTACGGACGGCGCAGCCATGCCCCGGGGTCGGGCTGACGCCCCGGAAAATCGACCCGCAGACCGTGCGCAGTGGTTACAGTTGCGGCGAAGGCTCGTACGGGGGAGCTTCACTTCAGCAGGGGGGTACCGAGATGAAGATCGTTGTCACGGACTTCGCGTACAACGCCGGAGGCTGGCGGGTCGAGCGGCATCCACGTTTCCTGGCCGATCTGACCGGCGATGGCTGCGCGGACATCGTGGGTTTCGGTGACGGCGGGGTGTGGGTCTCGGTCAACAACGGCGACGGCACTTTCGCCGCACCGGCGCTGGTCGTCACCGACTTCGGCTACACCGCGGGCGGCTGGCGCGTCGAGCGGCATCCGCGCTACCTGGCCGATCTGACCGGCGATGGCTGCGCGGACATCGTGGGTTTCGGTGACGGCGGGGTGTGGGTCTCGGTCAACAACGGCGACGGCACTTTCGCCGCACCGGCGATGGTGGTCGCGGACTTCGGCTACACCGCGGGCGGCTGGCGCGTCGAGCGGCATCCGCGCTACCTGGCCGATCTGACCGGCGATGGCTGCGCCGACGTCGTGGGTTTCGGTGACGGCGGGGTGTGGGTCTCGCTCAACCACGGTGACGGCAGCCGGTGGCTGGCGGGTCGACAAGCACCCGCGCCACCTGGCCGACCTCACCGGGAACGGCGCCGCCGACGTCGTCGGTTTCGGTGATGGCGGTGTCTGGGTCAGCCTCAACAACGGTGACGGCACCTTCGACGAGGAGACCACGTTCGTGCGAAGAGATGTCTGGGGCCTGCAGGCCGACGACCCGTGGGACCCGATCACCGAGGCGTACGCCCGAGCCGTCGCCGTCATGCAGGCCCGCCCGATCACGGATCCGACGAGCTGGTCCTACCAGGCCGCGATCCATGCGACCTTCGCGGCGGCGCCACCCGGCGCCGTGTGGAACGACTGCCAGCACGGGAGCTGGTACTTCCTGTCCTGGCACCGCATGTACCTCTACTACTTCGAGCGGATCGTGCGAGCGGCCGTCCAGAGCATCGGCGGTCCAGCCGACTTCGCCATCCCGTACTGGAACTACGACCAACCGTTCCCGAACAACACGCTCCCGCAGCCGTTCCGCGAGCCGACCCTGCCGGACGGCTCACCGAACCCGCTGTTCCTGCCTCCCCCGAGTCGCCGCGATTCCATCGCCAACGGTGCCCAGCTCCCGCCCGCAGCGACGTCGAGCAGCGCCGCCATGGCGACGACGAACTTCATCGGCCCACCCGGACCGGGCTTCGGCGGCGGTGTCCTCCCTCCGACCCACTTCGCCGGTAGCGCGGGGGCGCTCGAGCAGACGCCGCACAACGTCATCCACGTCCTGGTCGGAGGCAACCCGAGCGGGCAGTGCCAGGGCGGTTTGATGGTCGACCCGAGGTGTGCCGCACTCGACCCGATCTTCTGGTTGCACCATGCCAACATCGACCGGTTGTGGAACCGGTGGCTGGCGCTCGACAATGGAAGCGCCAATCCCGACGAGACCGCGTGGCTCGACCAGTCCTTCACCTTCCGCGACGAGACCGGTGCCGCCGTCACCCTGACCGGTGCCCAAATCGTGGACAGCGCGGAGCAGCTGCACTACGTCTACGACGACCAACCCCCCGCCCAGGATATGGCGGTCAGCATGAACGGTACTTTCCCGACACCACGCGAGCCTGCAGAGCCGCCCGAGATGGTGGCGGCGACGGAGCAGACCGTCGACCTGGTCGGCGACGCGCGCTCGATCCAGCTCACCGTGCCGCCGAGCACCGTGTCCCTGCTCGCCAGTGATGATGTCAGGACGGGGGCACGGGCGCTGTACCTCAACGTCGAGGACATCGAAGCCGAGCAGAACCCCGGCGTCGTCTACGTCGTCTTTCTCAACATGGCATCCGACGATCCCGGCGCGGATCGGGCCCGGCATCACGTCGGCAACGTCACACTGTTCGGTATCGAGCAGATGAACGACCCGGATGCGGCTCATCCGGGCGTGCCCGGGCTACGGCACACGTTCGACGTCACCCGCGTCGTCGGCGAGCTGAACGAAAGCCGGCCGGTGGGACCCGAACGCCATCACCGTGACCTTCGAACCCATCACGCCGATGCCGCCACCCGGCCAGGAGGATCTCACGGCCGACGCAGAGGAAACGGCTGCCGCCGCACCCGTGCGGATCGGCCGCGTCAGCCTCTTCGCGTCCTGAGGGATCACTGGTGACCGACCGATCCTCCGCCGTGCGGCGGATGGGCGTCACCCTCGCATGGCGTCCCGAGTGGCCCGTCGCCGTGATCGTCGTGATGGCGTGGGTGGCGCTCATCGCCATCCACGCCTCGTCGTCGATGCAGGGTGCGCACGCCGCGCACGTCGGCGCGGCGGCCCCAACGGCGCTGCTCGCCGCGGTCGGAGGTTGGGCCCTCGTGTCGTGGGCGCTCATGTCGGTGGCGATGATGGTGCCGGTGACGTTGCCGGCTGTCCGCCACGTCGGCCTCAACAGCATCCGGCGGCGGCGGCGCCGGGCGATGGCCCTCTACGCCGCCTCCTACGTCGCGGTGTGGGTGGCGTTCGGGGTGCTGGCGCTGGTGCTCGTCGCGGCGCTGCGGTCGACTGGGCCTGACGAACGGCTGCTCGTCCTGGGCACTCTGGTGATCGCGGCACTGTGGCAGCTGACGAGGTGGAAGCGGCGAGCGGTCGTCGCCTGCCAGCGCACCGTGCCGCTTCCACCGACGGGATGGCGTGCTGATGCCGGCTGCGTTCGCTTCGGTGTCCGCCAGGCGGGGCGCTGCGTTGTGTCGTGTGGGCCGCTCATGCTGCTGATGGCCGTGATCGGGCACGGCAACCTCGTCGTCATGGCGGCGCTGACCGTCGGCATCGTCGCGGAGCGGCGTACCTCGATCCGCGGGCGCCTCGCCGTGCCGGTCGGCGGCGCTCTCGCAGCTGCCGCCGTCTGGACCGTGCTGTTCAGCGGAGCGACATGACCATCACGGCCACCCTCGAGGCGCTGCTGACCGTCTTCTTGCTGCTGCCGGTACCCAGAGGTCAGTCGGCATCGCCCGGGCGAGGCTCGGTGCGCTGCGGGTGCCCGGTGCGGGCAGGTCGAGCAGGTCGGCGATGACGTCGGCGGTGGAGCCGGTGCGGTGCCAGACCACGGCGGGGTCGTCCTCGTCGCGGCAGCGGGCGGCGAGTGCGTCGTGCTCGTCGTGGATGAGCACGGTCTCGATGTGGTCGGCGTAGATGCGGGTGGCCTCCAGGGTGACGATCTCACCGTGTTCGTCGCGGTGGGCGAGGAATCCGAAGCCGGCGCGGCGCAGCTCGCGGACGCGGTCGAGGGCGTCGCTCATGCCGGCCACATCCGGTGGGTACGCGGATGGCGGCGGGCGCCGGGGTGAGGGGCTGCGCCCGCCACCAGTCGCGTGCGGGCGGGCTGCGGGGTCGGGGCTTCGCGGTACATCCCGCCCGGGTCGGCAGATCGACGGGTGTTGCGGGCGTGCCAGCGGCCGGTGTGGTCGGTGACCGCGCCACAGGCGCAGTGGTAGGTGCCAGTGAGGAGCCCGCCGTCGCGGTACAGCCGCACCGTCTGCGGCCGACAGACATGCCAGCGGTGCGGCACGCGGGCGGCCCACCAGGGCATCCCATGCCGGTGTCGGATGTTGCTGTCCTGGGCGTCGGGGATCCAGGTTCTCGTGCTGGCCGTTGCTCGTCGGGCGGGTGGGTCTGCTCGTCTGGGCTGTCCAGATCCTGCGTGCGCATTCGGTTCCGCAAGCCGCGTCATCACCGGATGACCCTCCACCGGCAGCGGCTTCGAACCCACCCCGCGGCGCTACGATCTGTGCTCGCATGATCTCCCCGCGGTGCGGGGACGTCTCGTAGTGAGGTGGTGGGCGGTGGCTGAGCGGGTGCGCACCAACCGGCAGGAGCAGCGCCAGCTGGCGGAATCACTGCGCGAACAGCAGAAGACGTGGTCCGAGGTCGCGGAGGTGTTCCGCGAGCGGTACCGGCTGAACGCCAGGGTAGCCCTGCGCCTTGCGCACGGGTGGAGCCAGCGCGAGGCTGCCGATCGCTGGAACGCCCGATGGCCCGCTGACCCGAAGACGTTCAAGAGCTTCTCGTACTGGGAGAACTGGCCGAGCCGCACGGGATACGCGCCCTCGTTGGAGGTGCTCGCGCGCCTGGCCGAGCTGTACGAGTGCCGGGTCGCGGACCTGGTGGCCGACGGCGCGGACTTCCGGAACCGGGACTCCGCTCACCGGGCTCGGAGCAAACTCGCGGAGCTGCCGGATGGGCCGGCCGACCTCGGTTCCGATGGCTGGGTCGGGCGGCTCGACAGTCTCGACGTCCCGGAGCTGGCCAACATCGCCTCGGCGTGGGCCGCCCAGCTGGCGCCGGAGTCCAGGCAGCGCCGGCTGCTCAAGCTCAGCGCCGGGATCGCACTGGCCGGGGCGTCGGCGGCCCCGCGCGGCGAGCCGGATGCGGCCGTGGATGAGCCGCCGAACGGGGCCGAGCGCCTCGCCGGGATCTGGCACAGCCGCTACGTCTACTTCAGCTCGGGGCGCGGTCGCGAGTACGAGG